>JANMTF010000221.1:0-54928 GCA_031390175.1 Polaromonas sp. | reverse complement strand
GCGCATCACAGTCCTCCCACAACGGCGGCCCACGCGCTGGTGCGATGTTTGGCGGCTCAGACTGCACCTCAGCACACCTTAACGTTTTACTGCATAATTTATAGCTGCTCCCGCAATATTCTAAGGGGCTACAGCGCAGTTAGCACTTGTAAAGCGGAGCAGAAACAGGTAGCTTTGGAATTTTGAACCAGTTAACATGCAGGAACTGACACCCGCCCCATGGATTCCACCCAAGCTCGCGTAGACACCCACACCACGGCGGATGGCGTGCGCTTGGCTGTGCTGGGGCGCTGGACGTCGGCGCAGGTGGCCGATGCGGGGCGGTGGCGGGCGTTGCAGGGCAGCCTGTCTGCGGTGCCAAGCGGGGCCAAGGGCAAGGCAGAGCCCAACACCGCAGCCTGGGACTTGCGCGGCATCGAGCAGCTAGACCACATCGGCGCGCAGTTGCTGTGGAAGCACTGGGGCGGCGCTTGGCCTGCGCACATTGAGACCTTGCCCGCGCAGCGCGCGGTGCTGGAGCATGTGGCGCAGTTCACCACCGCCGCGCCCGCAGAGCCTGCACGAACCCTCAAGCAGCGCTATCTGGCATTGGGTGACATCACTTTGCGGCTGCTCTCACATGCCCGCAGCTTCACCCGTTTGATCGGCCAATTGCTGCTGGACGTGATCCGTTTTGCCAAAGCCCCGCGCCAGGGGCCTTGGCGCGATATTTCGGGGCATCTGTACCAGTTTGGCACCACTGCACTGCCCATTACCGCGTTGGTGGGGTTTTTGATCGGCGTGGTGCTGGCCTACCTGAGCGCGCTGCAGCTCAAGCAGTTTGGTGCCGATGCGTTTATTGTCGATCTGCTGGGCGTGTCTTTGGTGCGCGAGCTGGGCCCCATGCTGGCGGCCATTTTGATCGCCGGGCGCTCGGGCTCGGCCATCACCGCGCAAATTGGCGTGATGCGGGTGACCGAAGAGCTCGACGCGATGCGCGTGATGGGCATCCCCCACGGCTTTCGTTTGGTGATGCCGCGCGCACTCGCCTTGGCGCTGGCCATGCCACTGATCAGCGTGTGGACGACGGTGGCCGCGCTGGTGGGGGGCATGGTGGCCGCCGATGCCGCTTTGGGCATCACACCCCGCTTCTTTATCAATGCCTTGCCCGCAGCGGTTGAGTTGGCAAACCTGGGCCTGGCACTGGGTAAAACCGTGGTATTTGGCCTGCTGATTGCGTTGATAGGTTGCCACTTTGGCCTGCTTGTGAAGCCCAACACCGAGAGCTTGGGCCAAGGCACCACCGCCTCGGTGGTCACCTCGATCACGGTGGTGATTTTGGTCGACGCGGTGTTTGCCGTGGTGTTCAAGGACGTGGGCATATGAGCGGCGCAGCACCCACCCCCACTCCTACCTCCACCCCTACCCCCACAGCTACTGGGGGCAGAACGGCGGATGCCAACCTGGTGACCGATGCGACCCACAACGTCGTGGAGATCCATAAGCTGTGGACGGTATTTACCACGCCCGACGCAGAATCCGTGGTCCACAAAGACCTGGATTTGACGGTTCGGCGTGGTGAGGTCATCTCCTTGGTAGGCGGCTCAGGCACCGGCAAAACCGTGCTGCTACGGCAAATCTTGGGGCTGGAGACGCCCGCGCGCGGCAGCATCAGCGTGCTGGGCGAGTCGGTGGCCAGCCTGGGCGCGCGCGGCGCGGCCAGCAAGGTGGGTATGCTGTTCCAGCACGGCGCGCTGTTCTCGGCCTTCAGCGTGCTAGACAACATTGCCTTTGCGCTGCGCGAGCTGCAAACCCTGCCGGAGGATGTGATCCACGATGCCGCCTTGGTCAAGCTGCAAATGGTCGGCCTGGAGGCCAAACAGGCCAGCAAAATGCCCGCCGATTTATCTGGCGGCATGGTCAAGCGCGTGGCGCTGGCGCGCGCCCTCATCATGGACCCGCCCCTGCTGCTGCTGGACGAGCCCACCGCGGGGCTCGACCCGAGCAGCGCTGACGGTTTTTGCACCCTGCTGCGCAGCCTGCACCAGGAGCTGGGCCTGACGGTGGTGATGGTGACGCACGATCTGGACACGCTGTTTGAGCTGTCTACCCGCGTGGCGGTGTTGGCCGACCAAAAAGTCATCACCGTCGGCACGCCGCAAGAGGTGCTGGCTTTCAAGCACCCCTTTATTGACACGTTTTTCTTGGGCGCGCGCGGTCAGCGCGCGCAGGTGTTGTTACATGACCGCGCAGCAAAGGTGTAAAACTCATGCTGCAAGCAATGCCGTATCAATAGGCTCGGATGAGCATGCTTTGGAGGAACTCTGATGGAAAATAAATCACATGCTTTAGCCGCTGGCGCGTTCGTGCTGTTTGTCACCGCGCTGGTGATCGCGCTGGCCGCCTGGCTGGCGCGCGACTCCAAGCTGCGCGACGTGTACGAGCTGACCACCAGCGAGTCGGTGACTGGCCTGGCCGAGCAGGCCGCCGTGCGCTACCGCGGCATACCGGTGGGCAAGGTGGAGTCGATTGACTTTGACCCGCAAACCAAAGGCAATGTGCTGGTGCGCCTGGCGATCAACACCAATGTACCCATGACCAAATCTACCTTTGCTACCTTGAACTTTCAAGGCGTCACCGGCCTGGCCTATGTGCAGCTGGACGACGAAGGCCCGTCCAAAGAGCCGCTCACCACCAGCCGCTTTGAGCCCACCCGCATCCCCCTGCACCCCGGTTTGTTTGCCAGCCTGTCTGACCAAGGCAACAAGCTCTTGATGCAAGTCGAGGACACCAGCAAACTGCTTAACCAGTTGCTCTCTGCGGACAACCAGAAAGTACTGATGGGCGCAGTGCAGTCCACCGCCCAGAGCGCCGCGCAGATCGGTGCCATGTCCAAGCGCATAGAGGCCATTGCCGACGCGCAGTTTGGCCCGCAGCGCACCAATATTCCGGCTTTGGTCAAAGACACCCGCGCCACCATGGCTGCGCTGCAAACCACGGCCGGAGAATTTAGCAAGACAGCGCAAGAGCTGAATAAAACTGCCAGCGAGACCACGCGCGCGGCCAGCAGCGCAGGCGCCGCCGTGACCGCGCTGAGCGGCAAAGTGACTGAGAAAGGCGGTGTGCTAGACCAGCTTAGCCTGGGCAGCGCGGCCCTGGTAGACAGCGTGCAAACCCTCAACGCCAACACCCTGCCACGCGCCGCCCGCGCCGCCGACGACACTGCAAAAAGCGCCCGCAACATCTCCCGCGTATTCAACCAACTGGGCGACAACCCGCAAAGCCTGATCTACGGCAGCGGCAGCGCGCTGCCCGGCCCCGGCGAGCCAGGCTTTGTCGCGCCCGCAGCCATCTCAGGACCGTCTTTGGCCCCCGCCGCAGCGCGATAGGACACACCATGGCAATTTCTGAACGCACCCCATCTACTACGTATTCTATAGCTGCTCCCGCAAGGTTCTTGCTGGCTAAGGCGCTAAACAGTATAAAAACGAGCGCTTTCATGGACGCTGGAGCGCTCAGCGCGGCTCTGGCCACCTGCGCCGCACTGGCGCTGGCGGGTTGCGCCACCCCGCAAGCCCCGGTCGCCAAAGCCGCGTACGACTTTGGCCCTGCGCCCATCAGCAGCGCCAGCGCCGCTGCCAAAGCCACTGGAACGGTAGCCAGCCCAGTGGCACTGGCCTTGGCCGAGGTGGATGCCAGCACTGCGCTGGACGGCCTGGCGGTGGTGTACCGCCTGGCCTATGCCGACGCGCAGCAACTGCGCCCCTATGCCCTGGCGCGCTGGAGCATACCGCCTGCGCAACTGGTGCGCACCCGCCTGCGTGATGCGCTCGCTGCGCGCGGCCCGGTGCTGGGCCCAGCCGATGGGGCCACGCCCTGGCTGCTCAAAGTAGAGCTGGATGAATTTAGCCAGCAGTTTGACGCGCCCGCCAGCAGCAGCGGCGCAGTGCGCCTGCACGCCAGCCTGTTCAATGCCAACAAACTGGTCGCCCAGCGCACCGTGCAAGCCAAGGCACCGGCCCCCAGCCAAGATGCCGCTGGCGGGGTGCGCGCTATCACCGCAGCCACCGACGATGCGGTGGCGCAACTGGTGGTGTGGGTGACCGAGCAGATGCGTTGATGCTGCGCGTGCTAAGCGCGAAACCGCTTGCGAATCAACGCCATCGCCAGCCAAAACGAGCCCACCGCGCTGAGCAACAAGACGCCCAGGTGGGGCCACGGCGCAGCCGGTAGTTGGCCCATGAACAAAGGCCGTACCAATTCAATGGCCGCGCTCAGCGGCAGCCACTGCGTGATGGCTTGCATCCAGCCGGGCAATTGCTCACGCGGAAAAAACACGCCTGACAGGAACATCATCGGTGTAAGGAACAGGGTGAAGTAGTAAGTGAAAAAATCATAGCCCTTGGCCAGCGCGGTAAAAATCATCGCAATGCACGAGAACGTGATGCCTGCCAGTAGCAGCACCGGCCAGGCCAGCAGCAGCGTCCAGTGGTGGCCTAGGCCCAGCAGTAGCATGACGACCATGATGATGCTCACGGTGAAGATCGCCTTGAAGGCGGCCCACAGCGTCTCGGCAAACACAATATCGTCCAGGCCCACGGGGGCGTTCATGATGCCGTCCCAGGTTTTTTGCATCTGCATGCGTGAGAAGGCCGAGTACAGCGCCTCAAAGCTGGCCGCTTGCATGGCACTCATACAAATCGACCCACTGGCCAGGAACAAAAGGTACGGCACCGGCTGGCCATTCAGGTTCACCTGCCCCACCAGCGCGCCCATGCCGTAGCCAAATGCCACCAGCCAGATCAAAGGTTCCGCAATATTGCCCACCAGGCTGGGGATAGCAAGTTTTTTCCACACCAAGAGGTTGCGCAAAAACACCGGCCACCAGCGCCAGGTGATCGACGGTGCTCGCCACAGAGACGGGTTTTTCATGGAGCTTTGGCCTGTAAGGCCCTGTTTAAAATCGGAAGCAGCTACTTTTTCCATAGTGGCTAACCTTCTTCTCGTATCTGTCTGCCGGTCAGCTTGAGGAACAGATCCTCCAAGTTGGCCGGGCGGTGCAAGGTGCGCAGTTGCGGGGTGGCCTCCAGTGCGTGCATCAAAGGCGCGGCATCGCGGGTGTAGAAAAACACCGTCTCGCCGCTCACTTCTACCCGCGCGGCGTATTGCGCCAATGGGCTGTTTTGCAGCGCCAGCGCACTAGGCTGCGACGGGTCACCCCCGGCTTGGCCAAACACTTCCACCACGTCCGGCTCCAGATGCTCGCGGATCAAATCACGCGGTTTGCCTTCGGCGATTTTTTTGCCATGGTCTATCACCAAGAGGCGGCTGCACAAGCGCTCGGCCTCGTCCATAAAGTGGGTGGTCAGCAGGATCGACTTGCCTTGCTGTAGCAGCACCTGTAGCCGCTCCCACATCAGATGGCGTGCCTGCGGGTCCAGGCCCGTGGTGGGTTCGTCGAGCATCAGCAGGTCGGGGTCGTTTACCAACGCGCGGGCCAAGCTCAAGCGCCGCTTCATGCCGCCCGACAGTTCACCGGGTTTGCTCTTGGCTTTGTGCGTGAGGGAGGCAAACTCCAGCAGCTGGGGCATCCGCGCCAAGATGTCTGCCGTCTTCAACCCAAAGTAGCGGCCATACACCAGAATGTTTTCTTCCAAGTTAAAGTCCGGATCCAGCGTGTCCATCTGGCTCACCACCCCCAGCCGAGCCTTGATGGCCCGCGCATCACGCGGCATCTGCATGCCCATTGCATGG
Organism: Polaromonas sp.; assembly: GCA_031390175.1. Lineage (GTDB taxonomy): Bacteria > Pseudomonadota > Gammaproteobacteria > Burkholderiales > Burkholderiaceae_C > JAAFIP01. The sequence goes on along the minus strand of JANMTF010000221.1, from coordinate 49,195 downwards.
ATCTCGCCGCCGTCGGGCGCAGTTTGCCCCAAGCACATGCGAATCGTGGTGGTTTTGCCCGCACCGTTAGGGCCAATCACACCCAGGCATTCGCCCGGGGCGATGTCGAATGACAAGTCGTTGACGACGATGCTGTCCCCGTAGCGTTTGTACAGATTGCGGACTGAAAATAGAGCTTCTTCCATCGCTTGATTGTCTATCTGTTTAGCAAACAAGTATCAACGCTAAAATCAAGCCCCTAATGGCCCGCGATGGAATGAGAAAAACACTGTGTCTGATAGCCTTGCCGTAATGTCCCAATACCTAACGCCCAAAAAGGCGTTGACCCAATTCGCAGGCTTTGTGGCAGGCGGGCGCTGGGGCAGCATCACGCAGTGGATTATTCGGGACTTTATTGCGCGCTACAGCGTGAACATGGCCGAGGCGGCGCACAGCGAGCCTACCAGCTACGCCACCTTCAACGAGTTTTTTACCCGCGCCCTGAAAGACGGTGCACGTCCCTTGGCGAAGGCCGACTGGGTGTGCCCGGTAGACGGTGCCATCAGCCAGTTTGGCCGCATCGAAAAAGACCAGATCTTTCAGGCCAAGGGCCACCACTACAGCAGCCGTGCGCTGGTAGGTGGCGACGCAGAGCTGGCCGCGCGGTTTGACGATGGCCACTTTGCCTGCCTGTATTTAAGCCCCAAAGACTACCACCGCATCCACATGCCCTGCGCGGGCACATTGCGCCGCATGATCTATGTGCCGGGCGATTTGTTCTCGGTCAACCCCACCACCGCGCGCGGCGTGCCCGGCCTGTTTGCACGCAACGAGCGGGTGGTGTGTGTGTTTGACACGCCGCATGGGCCGTTTATCAATGTGCTGGTGGGCGCCACCATAGTAGGCAGCATGGCCACTACTTGGCATGGCGTGGTGAACCCGCCCCGCACGGGGGAAGTGCGGGAATGGCACTATGGGGATGACAAAGACGCTAAGGCCATCAGCTTCAAACAAGGTGACGAGATGGGCCGCTTTTTGCTGGGCTCTACCGTGGTGATGCTGTGGCCCAAGATGCCCCGTGGCATGCCGCTGGGCTTTAACCCCGACTGGCAAGCCGCACGGCCGATTCGCCTGGGCGAGGCCATGGCCCGGCTGAGCGATTAGCTTGGAATGTCGTTGTTGTGTGCGGGATAAGGCCGTTAGTTCTGCTTCGGTTATGTACGGTATGAGGTCGGCGGTGTACGCAGAGGTACGCGGCAAGTCTTGTACGGGAGCTGGCCGATGGTGTACTCAGCTCCGCGGCTGTCCCCCGTTGCGGCCTAGGGCCGCTGCCTCCTCCTTGATGCCGCTGCGCTGAGTACACCACCGGCCAGCTCTCGCGACCATGGTGGGCGACCCACCGATGTACCCCAACTAAACCTGTTCGCAGCTCTGGCGCTTGGTGTGCACAGCGCAGCGGCATAAAGGAGGAGCAGTTGGCCTTAGGCCAACGCGGGGGACAGCCGCGGAGCTGTGCACACCAAGTGTCAGAGCGCGCACAGCACAAGAGTCGGTTCAGGTGCTTGCAAACGCAGGCAGACTCAAACCATTCAGTACAGCGACTTGCAGGACGCTCACTAAACCCTAAGGCACAGGCTTAAAGAACCCCAAGTTCGTCGGGTAAGCAATACCGCCATTCGCTGGGCTGGCCACGCCACCATAGTTACGCAGGTTGGGCAAAATGCCGGCCATCTCAGCCGGCTCTACGCCGAACCAACTGGCCAGCGTGGCGGCGTACTGGTCTACCGAGGTGGTCGGCAGCAAACGGCCCTGGCCTACATGCCACTGGTCGGCCTCGGCGGTCGTGTTGCCGTTGCCCACAGGCGGTGCGTAGCCATAGAACGACTTGCCCTGCACCGCGCCGCCTACGACAAAGTGGTGGCTACCCCAGCCATGGTCCGAGCCGTCGCCGTTGGAGCTGAGCATGCGGCCAAAGTCGGACGCAGTGAAGGCGGTGACATCGTTGGCCACACCCAGCAGCGCGGTGGCTTGGTAGAAGGCCGTCATGGCCTCGCTCACGCGGGTGAGGTTGGTGACGTGGTCGGTCAGTAAATTGTCGTGGTTGTCAAAGCCGCCCATCGATACAAAATACACCTGCCGCTTGGTGCCCAGGCTGGCGCGCGCCGCGATCAGGCGGGCGACCATTTTGAGCTGCGCACCCAGCGAGTTGGTGGTGGGCAGCGCGTTGAGCGCGGCAAACTCTGGGCCGGTGCCTAGCGCGCTACCCGCACCAATGCCACTGGTGATGATGCCCTCGGCGCCAATGGCACGTTTGGCCACCGTGTTGTATTCATTCTCCAGCACATGGCTGCGCGGCTGCTGCACCAGTTGGCCTAGGGCGGTTTTGACCGCAGCCGAGCCGTACACGTTGTTGGCAAAACTGTTGATCTTGACCGCACCGCCCGTGCTGACCCGGTAGGACAGTGCAGAGTCGCCCGATAAAAACACGGCATTGCCGGTGACCGAGATACAGGTGAACAACGAGTTGGTGTTGGAGGCCAAGGCCAGGTCGCCTATGTTGCCGCCCCAGCCGATGGTGGAGCCCTCGGGCGAGGACGACTGCCAGATGGACTGCTGGTCGTTGTGGGAAAACAGTTTGGGTGGCAGGGGGTACAGCGTGCGGTTGCCGCTTTGGTATTGCGCCTTGGTCGTGGGCACTACCAGGGGGCCCACGTTGAGTTGCACGGCTGCTTGCCCAGCGTTGAACAAACCGGCCATGCCTGCCATGCTGGGGTGCAACGCGTATTGCCTGCCACCAGGTAGCGCGGTGGTGGGGTTGAGCAAGGTGGGCGTGAGACTGGCCTTGGCCAGCGCAATGCCGCCAGCGCTTTGCCCAGCTCCGCCGCCACGGATAGTGCTGTAGGCGTTGTAGCTGGGGTCGTCGTAGGTGACTACCGTGTTGCCGTAGTCGTTGCCGCCAGAGAGAAATACGCAGACCAGGGCTTTGTAGCTGCCAGCCGGTGCGTTGAACGCTGCCGCCTCGCCCATGGCAGCCAGATTGAGCGCGGTAGGAAGTGCGGCGCCGGTGAAGGCGAGTTGGGCCGAGCGGCGCAGGAAAGCGCGGCGGCTGTGGAACTGGGGGTCGATGAAGTGCATGGTGGGTGTTCTTTAGGCGTGGTGAGTGCGGCGATGGGGCAGCGGTTGGGCAGCGATTATTTTTGAACCAAGTATTCGGGTGAGGCCATCACCAAGAGCGCGGCTGCGCTGACACGGTCGAGCTTTTGGTTGGCGGTGCTGGTGGCTGTGATGGGCGTGGCATTGAGTGCGGCAACGATGGTGCTCTGGGTGGCTGCGGAGATCTGGCCCGCGCACAAAATCAAGTTCATGCGCGCTACCAAAGCCGCAGCGTCGCCCACCAGCGCCAGCTCGGGGGCGTAGTTGCTCACCACATCGAACACATTATTGCGAAAGGCCGCCTCAGGTACGGTCGGCTCGGGGCAAGATACACCGCTGCGGATCACGTTTTGCATGTAGTTGAGGTAGCCACCCACCGTGGTCTCGTTGACCAACTGAAACTCGGGCGCAGGCGTTTTGCTGGCCGCCAGGGCCGTGCTGGGCGGCACAAACCCGGGGCGAAAAAAGTTAAACACCGAGGGCGCGCGCAGCGGGCTTTGACCCAGCTGGGTGGCCGGGTTGGACAGGTCAAACATCTTCCATGAACCAGCCAGCGAGGTGGCGTTAAAACTGCGACCCCACTGCACGAAGCGCAGCATGGGCTCGCGTAGCTTGCCAAAACCGGGGTCGGCCAAGCCTTGCGGGCCACGCGCTTCGTCGTCCAGCAAGATGGCGGTCCACACCGCCTTCATGTCGCCGCGCACGCCCGCGCCGTTATTGTTGAAAGCTGCGGCCACTCGCGTCACATAGGCCTTACTGGGGTTGCTGGTGACCAGGCGCTGGATCATCTGTTTGCCAAAGAAGGGGCCCACATTGGGATGGTTAAACAAAGTGTCCAGGCCCGTTTTTAAAGCCGCTTGGCCCGCGGTACCCGCAGCCACCGTGGCGCCTAAAAATTTGGCCTCCAAGGTGGAGTGTCGGGTAGCGTTAAGCGCCATCGGCTTGCGGGTGAAGTCGCGGCTGAAGGCGGTATAGGTCTCCGCACTGCCATCGTTTTTGATGACGGGTACGCGCACGCCGTCGGAGGTGTCAAAGTCATAGCCGGTGAACACCCGGGCCAGGTTGGTGACATCGTCTTGGGAGTAGCTGTCGAGTTCTTTGCCATCACCGCCCAGTTTGGGTGTGCCATCCAGGTTGAGCTGGAAGATGCCGATAGTGAAGAGCTGCATCACTTCACGCGCGTAGTTCTCATCCGGCACACGGCCCGTGGCCGTATTTTCTTTTTGATTGCCCTTGGTGTTGAGGTAGTACCCCATGGCCGGATGCAGGGTGACATCTTCCAGCAACTGGCGAAAGTTGCCAAATGCATTGCGACTGAGCATGTCCCACCAACTGGCGTAGGCATGGCCGCGCCAATCGAACTCGGCCGTCTGCATAGAAGCCACAAAAAACTCCGATAGCGCCAGTGCAGTGCGTTTGCGCATGCTGTCAGGCGCGCTAAATAGCTCCTTCCACACCACAAACTCGGCCGGGTAGGTGGCATACACATAGCGGTTGGAGTTGGACGCGCCGTAGCCGCGCTGTTCGATCCAGTCGTAGGCGGTAGTGCCTGTGGGGGTGTTGAACTGCTGTTGCAGGTAGCTGGCAAATTCAGTGCCACGCACTGCCGCGATGTTGGCGTCTGTAGCGCCTAGCTGGCTGTGCAGTAAAAAGCGGGCCGCTTCTTCGTTGCTTTTGGCAGAAGGAAAATTATTAAAGCCCGGCGCTGGGGGGGTGGGAGCGGGGGGGGTAGGGGCCGGGCCGGGCGCGGGCGCAGGGCCCGGCGCTGGAGTGCCTCCCGTCGGCGGGGTTGGGGTGCCACCAGGATTGGTCGCTACAGGGGGCGAGGTGCTGTCACCGCCGCCGCCTCCACCACAAGCTGCTAACAGCGCGGCGGCCAGTAGCGACAAACTGGCAGGTGCCAGGGTATGGGTGTCGTCGTCGTTTGGGAGAGGTGCCGCTTGGTTAATGGGTGCTGCGGCGATGGGCTCGGCTGTCAGAGTTATTTCTGTATGCATGGCTAGTCAATAGATTAAACAGCCACAAAGAATACCTTTTGTCTGTGCGTTTACCCCGGTTGGCTGCGAATAAATAAGCAACAGGTGTTACTGCTTGTCCAAGCGTTAAAGGTGTCACGGCTACCGTTTTAAGCCTAGGTCAAGCCCAGCGAAATTGCGCGGCTGCGGGTGCTAGTCTACGGGTGGGTACTAACTAGTACACCCTCTAGACAGCACTGGCGGTGCTTATAGCCTGTTGCAAAATGTCGCGTGTGCGTACTGCTTCGCGCCTGGCGGCAGTCGCAAAGTCATCTCCCGAGGAGGCATATAGAACCGCCCGGGATGAGTTGACGATGATGGGGCCATCTTGCCGATACCCGGCCCGCACAGTAGCCAATGCATCGCCTCCTTGAGCGCCCACCCCGGGGATCAGCAGCGGCAGCGTGGGTGCCAGTGTGCGCACCCGTTCGATCTCGCCGGGATAGGTGGCGCCCACCACCAGGCCCAGTTGCCCATTCAAGTTCCAAGGGCCTTGCGCCAGTTTTGCGATGTGCTCGTACAAGAGCGGCGTGCCCTCTACCGACGCCAGGCGCTGGTTTTGCAAATCATCGCCGCCGGGGTTGGACGTGCGGCACAGCAGAAACGCGCCTTTGTCGTGGTACTTCAAATACGGTGCCACCGAGTCAAAGCCCATGAATGGTGACAGCGTGACCGCGTCAGCCCCATAGCGCTCAAACGCCTCAATGGCGTATTGCTCAGCCGTGCTGCCTATGTCGCCGCGCTTGGCGTCCAGGATGATGGGCACCAAAGGAGCAACACGGCGCATGTGCTCCATCAAGCGCTCGAGCTGGCCTTCTGCGCGGTGCGCGGCAAAGTAGGCAATTTGCGGTTTAAAGGCGATCACCGTGTCGGCAGTAGCGTCCACAATAGCCGCGCAAAAATCGTAAATTTTGCGGGCATCATTCTGCATCGCCCCAGGAAACTTGCGCGGCTCAGGGTCCAGGCCCACACAGAGCAAAGATTGGTTTTGGACGTAGGCGGCGCTGAGCTGGGCAAGGAAGGTCATGCGCTGTATTTTACGGGTGCACTACTTCGGTCTATTTCCTAATACAAGATAAACCATGTGTTGGCACCAACACCTGATGCACCGCCAGACACAAGCGTTAGCGAAAGCGAGGGATTTTTGCCAACATCCAAAATGCGTGGAGTGGCCAAAGACAAATTAATTAACGCGACCGATGACACCACCAGCGGACTTGTGCTGCCCGTCAAAAACGAGGAGGCCGAGGTGAGCGTTACAAAAAATGATGCATTCGAACCACCGTAAACCGCATTGGTGGGGCCGATAGTGATCACCGTCCCCGTGGGCACCGCGTTTGCCGCTGGTATGTCTACGGTAATGCCGTTATTGACGGTGGATGCGCCACCCATGTTGCAAAACACAAATCGGGTCGTCACGGTGGCGGTAATCGTCATGGCGTTAGCCGCGCAACCTGTGGCAATCAAAACGTCTGCCGTTGTGCTCGTGCCTGCGGGTCCGGCTGGCCCGGTTGGCCCGGCTGGCCCGGTGGGGCCTGCTGGGCCGGTCGCACCAGTGGCACCTGTCAGGCCAATCAGCGAGACAGCAGCAGGCCAAGAGCCGCCAGTTTTGGGACCGAACAATGTGCTGTTGAAAGTATTGATGTAGAAATCACCATCATTTCCCTGGCCGGGCAAAGGGTTAGCCATACCGCTCAATACGCTGGTGCCATTGGTGCCTGCTGCACCCGGAGCGCCAGTGGCACCGGTTAACCCGGTAGTTCCAGTAGCGCCAAGAGGGCCAGTAGCGCCAACGGCGCCCGGCGTGCCGGTTGCACCTTGCGGGCCTGTCGCACCTAGCAAGACAACGCCTGTAGGCCAGCTGCCTGCTGATTTGGGACCAAATAATGTGCTGGTACTTGTGTCAATGTAAAAATCACCATCGTTGCCAAGGCTGGCTGCGGGCGTGCCGGAGCCGCTGCGGATAGTTTTTCCATCTAAACCCGTTGGCCCAGTAGCACCGTTAGCGCCAGCAAGCCCTTGCGGCCCTTGAGGCCCCGTCGCACCAGTCAGAATGGTGCCGGTAGCGGGCCAATTTCCAAGCGCTTTGGGACCCAAAATGGTTCTCGCGCTGGTATCGAAATACAAATCGCCGTTATGGCCCAAGGTACTGGACGGGACACCTGCTCCCACCAAAATACTGGTGCCATTGGTGCCAATGGTGCCAGCAGCTCCTGTAGCACCCACAGCGCCCGTAGGCCCTACTAAGGAGGTTCCCAAGCTGGGCCATCCGGTAGCGGTCTTAGGGCCGATCAGTGAGTTGTTGGCGGTATTGATATAAAAATCATTGACCGCACCGAACGCGTTATTCGGCACACCGTTGCCGCTCAGCAGACTTGCGCCAGCAGCACCCGCTGCGCCAGTGCTGCCCGCAGCTCCAGTAGCACCCGCAGCGCCAGTAGCACCCGCAGCACCCGTTGCGCCAGTGGCACCCGTAGCTCCAGTCGCTCCAGCCGTGCCCGCTGTACCCGCTGCACCGGTAGCACCAGTAGCACCAGTAGCACCGGTAGCACCAGTAGCACCAGTAGCACCAGTGGCACCAGTGGCACCAGTGGCACCAGTGGCACCAGTAGCACCGATAGCGCCAACCAGGGAGACCCCAGTGACCGGCCATACACCACTGGTTTTGGGGCCGTAAATCTGGCTCACCGAAGTGTTGAGATAAAAATCACCGTTGCTGCCTAATGAATTTAGGGGAGCCGAGGCTCCATATAAAAGTGTGTTTCCGTTAGCTCCAGTTGCTCCGGTGGCACCAGTGGCACCAGTAGCACCAGTGGCACCAGTTGCGCCAGCAGCACCTGTTGGAACGGTCACCCCCACAGAACCAATGATGACCGCGCCGCCAGCGGTGGTAGGCGGGTTGGGGGTAGTGGCAACGGTCGATGCCACGGTGGTTGTCGAGCCGCTCAACAACAGGCTGCCTGCCGGCCAGGCATTGTTAGTTTTAGGGCCAAAAAGTCGGCCTGTGACTGCGTTGAGGTAATAGTCGCCATTCAGCCCCACAGCGCCGGTGGGATCTTGCGCACCGCCCAAGACAGCAGCGCCACCACTTTGAGTGAACGCTACGGACGTTGCTGGTGCAGCGTTGGGTGCCGCCGTGCTGGTACTGGTAGCGCCGCCGCCGCCACAAGCCGTCAATGCCAGCGCACACACCCACGCCAGCGCGACGTCCAAACAAAAACGGGTAGTGCCAAGTGTCATATTTAATACCGATCAAACTCTGCGTACCGCTGCCCTGCGCGAACTTAGCTAAGTGGGTTTTACTTTTGAGAAAAACCAGCAGCGCCTACAAAATTGCCATGCTGCGAGGTACTGCCGGCAAACGACACGCCAGCCCGGCTGGCGTTAGGGCCAATAAACGCGCCAGACACAGCGCCACCGCCACAACCGGTAGCACAGGCCGCGCCAGTCACGCTTAAATTACCTGCAAACCCATTGCCCACCGCACTGGTTGTGCCGCGCAACGCATAGTCGGTACTGGGGGTGGCGCTGCCCGCAGTGGCCGGGAAGCGCACATCCAGACTCACCCCTACGGTGGTGTTGGCACCTGAAAAATTGGCCGTGAGTCGGCTGCTGGGCAGCAGCGAGCCTGAAATACCCATGGACGACAGTACGGGCGTGGCCTGACCAAAGTTGTACACAGCGGTTTTGCCCGACAGGCCCGCCAAGTCTGCATTGGAGGTGCCTTGCCCGGTAAAAAAGGATACGGGAGCCAGGCTGCTGTTCACGGCCGATGAGCCTGCCGCGCCATCGCGCCAAACACCTGTGCTCCAGGTGCCTACTACCAGCTCGTCGTTATTGGCGGCACTGCCGACGCGCTGAATGTTGGACACCACGCCAGTGTTTTCACCCGAACCGGTAGTGCCAGCTGCGGCGTAGCCTATGGGTTGGCCATTGGCATCCAGGCGTACCGTGCCATCAAAATACTGGCGTAAAAAAGCGGTGTTGTTGGGCTGCAAACCATTGATGCCAAACACTTGGGTGGCCGATGCTGCTGCATGTGCCACCAACGAGGATTGGCCGGATTTTTCAGCCTCGTTGCCCACCTCAAACGATTGTCTGGTCACTGAAGGAGCGGCCAAAGTGGCGGGGATGTTCGTGCGCACGGGCTTGTCTTGGGCATTGCGCACCAAGGCCGACTCACCCACATTCAAACCCAGGCAGCCGCCTTTGTTGCACACGTCAATGGCATCGAGCTCGGTGGTGACCGACATGGTGCCGTTGGTGTTGTGCACGATGTTAAATCCAGAGCCGCGTATGCCGATCACAGCGGTGGGGGTGGTTACTTTGTAATTGGCAGGTTTAAGCTTGCCGATCAAACCGGTAATGGCGCGCATACCGCCGCCTGCCAGTTCCACAAAAAACTGGTCTTTGTCCGCATCTTTCACGTCTACATAACCATTGATGGTGAATTTGGAGTTGGCATGCAGCGCAATAAACCCGCCGTCGCTGAAACGCATTTGTACACTGCTTTTTTCACCCGTGGTGATGGTGTCGCCCGCTTGGATGGTGCCGCCCTTAGCCAGCGCATTGCCCGCCGCACCCGCCTTGCTCACCATGACCACTCCTTGGGCATACTGCGCCTGGCCCGCGGCAGTTTGTGCTACCGCAGGGTAAGCGGTGGCGCACGCTAGCACCAGCAGGGGTGCGCGCAAATTCAAATACGCTGAGAGCTTGGATATAGTGGTCATGGTTACATTCTGGTGTGGCCAATTAACACATCGGCAAAGGTTTGATTTTCGTGCATATGCAATTAAATGTATCTAAACCGACATTAAAACTCGCGCCTGGCCGTGACTGATATCACGCGTTTGTTGTATTCATTGATGATGATGTTCGATTGCCCATGCGCCAATGACAGTTGGGGCGTGACGCGCCAAAACTGCTCGGGCACCCAGTGGACACCCAGGCCCAGGTTGACTTGCCGGTCGTGCCGGGTGGTCAAAAAGGTAGGTTCCTCGGCGCCGTGGATACGCATCTCATACCCGAAAGAACCAAACGCCACGACGCTTTCTGTGATGGGTTTCTGGCCACCCAGGCGCAGGCCCATAAAGCGATGGCCCAGGTGCGGTACGTCTTCTCGCAGTACCTGCTCCTTGCCTGCATAAACACCGCCATACACCGTCAAGTCATTGCGAAAGGTATAGGCATAGTTGGCACCCAGAGTGCGGCGCTGCGCATCACGCGCGGACTGCGCGTCGGAGTGGCGCAAACTGAACGATTGAAAGAACACGGATAGCTGCTGGTACTGGTCCAGTCTATGCGTCCATTCACCTGCAATGCCCGACTGCTTGCGCGCCAGGGCGTTGTTGAGCCGGGAAACATCCATGCTCATGGCCAGGGTCAGTTCATTGCGCTCTTCCCGGTAGTTCACGCCCGTTTGCAGGCTGGCGCGCTCGCTGTCAAACTCGCTGTGGGGGCTGGCATTTTTGCGTAAAGATCCGTAGACATTGCCTATCAACGACCAACGGGGGTCGATCACATAGCGTCCCAAAATGCCGTTGCCCACGGTGCCAAATCGCGAGGGTGTTTTGACGCCGGATGGTTCAAGTACAAAAACCAGGCCGCCTAGCGCGGGCACTGGTACATTGGGGCTGGTGGGGGCTGTATTGGCGTTGCTGTCGTGCCCCACGCTGGCATCCAAGTAGCCGCGCACCGAAGACTGGCGCACCGCCTCAGCCCGGTCTATCGACTGCATGATGGAGTCCACCGCGACCACCAGTTGCCCGGTAGCGCCCAGGCGTTTGCTTTCGGTCAGCCGGGCGCGGGCGCCCACGGTGTCGCCCACCGCGAATAAAGCGCGCCCCAGCTGTGCATGCGCCTGCGCATTCTCGGGCTGCACCGCCAGCACGCGCTCCAGTGCCAAAATGGCCCGCATGTATTGCTCAGCCCCGTTGGCAGCGATGCCCATGGCCATATCAAATGCCGGGTCGCCAGCGAGCTGGATTTCACTGGGCTCCAGCAGCTTGAAAGCCTGTTGCCATTGGCTTTGGGCAATCAACGTCTGAGCCTGCTGGATCAGACCCGAAGTTTGCGCCAGTGCAGGCTGCACGGCGGCAGCCCAAGCGGCTAACAACACTGCCGCGCGGGAATATCTGAAAAAATCGAACATATATATTTTATAAACTACAACTGGCGACGATCACACACGCGTGGTCACGTTCTTCGCATGCCGTATGGTAGGGGAAGCTACCGATTCGGTGTGAATTTTCGTTCTGGGCGCGTACGTTTTTGCACGAGACGTGCATATGAGTACTTTTCCGTGACCCATATATGCGAAATAGTGCACAGCGTATTTGGTTTTCTGCCAACACGACGCCACCGGCATAGCTGCCTGACCGCTTGATGGCCAAATTAGCCGGTGCGCACGCCAGGCGCCTTTTGCATCCGTGAGGCTTAACCGCGTTCCTCGGTAACAATCACCCCATGCAGCGCCTCACCCCCACCCAGCTTTGGCTTCTTGTCGGTCTCACCATTACCTGGGGCCTGAACTGGCCAGTGATGAAGCTGGGAGTGCAAGACTACCCACCGCTCACCTTCCGTGCATTGTCGATCTGGCTGGGCGTGCCGGTGTTGGCACTGGGCCTGAAGTGGCTGAAGGTGCCGTTTGCCGTGCCACGCGCCTACTGGCGCGAGCTGCTGGTGCTGGCGGTGTTCAATATGTTCATCTGGCACGGCACGATGATCATTGCGGTCAAGCTGCTCACCTCGGGCCGCGCGGCTATTTTGGGCTACACCATGCCCATCTTCAGCGCCATGATCGGTGCTTGGGTATTCAAAGACAGGCTGGCGCCACGTGCTTGGCTGGGCGTAGGCGCAGCAGCGGTAGGCGTGGCTTTGCTCTTGACGCACGAACTGGGCGCCCTGTCGGGCAAGCCGCTGGGCGTGGTGCTAGCGCTGCTGGCGGCCTCTACCTGGGCACTTGGCACGCAGATGCTGCGCCGCACCACCATACCGGTGCCAACCTTGGCACTGTCGTTTTGGATGACGGTGTTGACGGCCTTGGTGATGACCATTCTGAGCATCTCGTTTGAAGTTCCCCAATGGCGCGCCCCTAGCACGGCCACCTGGTTTTCCATCATTTACAACGCCGTGCTGGTGTTTGGCTTTGCCCATGCGGCTTGGTTTTATCTGGCGCGCAGCCTGCCGCCCATTGCCTCTACCCTGAGCGTGATGATGATCCCCGTGCTGGGCGTGTTCAGCGGCGCTGCTGCATTGGGCGAGGTGCTGCACTGGCAAGACTGGACGGCGATGGCGCTGATGGTGGTGGCCATTGGCAGTGTGCTGTGGCCCAAGCGGGCATAGCGACGTATGGGGTCAGCGTGGGCTGGAATGGGCTGGTTGGGTGGGCTGGTTGGGCGGGCGGGTTGGGCGTTTGGCTCTGGGCACAACCGCAACGCTTCGCCCACCTGCCCCATAGACCGTTCACACGCCGGCTGTTAAACATTTTCACCACGCTGAGTACTACTTAAATAATAGCGTGTATTTTCTCTTTGGGAGCTGGCTGTGGTGGTGCCAGTGGCTAACACAGCGGCTAAGCGCGCAAGCTCAATTCCATCTCCCAAATCATCACGCTTACAAAAACCGCTTTATCCCCTACCCTTCTCGGCAGTGGCCACGGTCTCCATGGCCAGCAGCAAGTCTGCCCAGGCCTTGGCTTTATCGGGCAGGTTGCGCAGCAGATAAGCGGGGTGGTAGGTGACGATGACGGGGGCTGCGTAGCCGCCGCCCTGCAATGCGTGCACGCGGCCGCGCAGCTTGCCCAAGGGCTCGGTGCTGCCGGTGAGGGCTTGCACGGCAAAGCGGCCCATGGCGAGGATGATTTTGGGCTGCAACAGGGCTATCTGGCGCTGCAAGTAGAGTTGGCACATGGCCACTTCGTCGCTGCTGGGGTTGCGGTCGGCTACGGGGCGGCACTTGAGCACGTTGGAGATAAACACGTTGCGCTGCCTGGCCAGGGGCTGGCCATCGACCAGCATGGCGCGCAGCATGTTGTCTAGCAGCTTGCCTGCCTCGCCCACAAAGGGCTCGCCTTGCGCGTCTTCGTTCTCGCCCGGGGCTTCGCCCACAATCAGCCAGTCGGCGCGGGGTGGCAACATCGGCTCGGTGCTGGGCTGGCCTATGCCAAAGACGGTGTTTTTGCGGCCCTGGCACAGGGCGCAGGCTTGGCAAGTGCTGACTGCGCTTTGCAGTTGCTGCCAGTCCATCTGCGCTATGCCATCTGGCAAAGGCTGCAAAGCGACGGGAGACGAGTTGCCACGGGTGGCTGCAACGGGTGCTGCCGGTCGTGGTGGTGTGGCGTAACTGGGTGCCGGTGGGGGTGCAGACGATGGTGCCGAGGGGTGTGCAGTGTCGGGCGATGTGGCAGGTGTGGTGGCAGATATGGTTAAAGGAGCGCCGCCCTGCATTGGCGCCGCGTAGTTTGGGGCGCTCTGTGCGCTGCGCACTGTTGTTGGCGCACTGCTCACTACATTTTTAGTAGCTGCTCCCTCTATATTCTGTTTGGCTGCAGACCGTTTATCTACCAAATGCTCACTTTGCCACACGGTAATGCCCATGGCTTCCAGCATGGCGCGTTGGCGCGTGTCTAACTGTAGGCCGGCACTGGGTTCGGTGTTGCTGCCTGCCATGTGCGCATCATCCAGGCTCATAGTTTGTAGCTCATCACTATCGCGTCTTCGCGCTGGCTGTCGCCAGCTGGGTAGTAGTTTTTGCGCTGCCCCACACGGCGAAAACCATAGCGTTCGTACACGGTGATGGCGCGGGCATTGCCCACCCGCACCTCCAGCCACAGCCACTGGGCATGCACGCTGCGCGCCCACAGTGCCAGTGCGTCCAGCATCACGCGGGCCCAGCCTTGGCGCAGGTGCTCGGGGGCCACGGTGATGTTGAGCAAATGTACTTCGTCTACCCCGTGCATGGCAATGTAGTAGCCCATCAGCTCACTCTCGCCGCCCACCAGCTTGAGGCACTGGTAGCCCGCCTTCACGCTGTCGGCAATATTGCCTTCGCTCCAGGGCCAGGCGTAGACGGCGTTTTCTATGGCCATTACTTGCGCCAAAGCGCCAACGTGCATGGGCTCCAGGCGGGCCTCGCGCAGGTCGGGCACGGTGCTGTCGGACGGTGAAGGCAGGGCGCTCATAGGTGTGAGTTTACGCGGTGACGCAACGCAGTGACACAACGTGCGGCGTGCAGCTGTTATGCCGCAGCGGCTTTGGCGGCGGCCATGTCTTCACGCTCCGCCGTGGTCAAGGCCACTTTGTCGCGCACGTACAGCGGCAGCGCGTCTTGCGCGTCCACCAGGCCGCCCTCGGCCATCAACTGCGGTGCCAGGCGCAGCATGGCCGTGGCGGTGGGCAGGCAGGCCACATACGGAGCGGCCAATACAGACGCGGGCAGCAGGGCATCGTAGACCGGGCGCACGTTGCCTGCCAGCGTGGTGTCGGCAAAACCATCTACAAGCTCCATGTTTACAGGTGTTTTAAGGCTATAGCTCTTTAGAATATTGCGGGAGCAGCTATCAAATAAATAGTATGCATAGTACATCTCGCCCATCCGCGCGTCCAGCGCAGCGCATATCCGGGTGGTGCCAGACAGGCTGGCGTTGGACTGGCTGTACGCCTCCTGCGCCACAGCGTGCAGCGTGTCTACCGGCAGCACCTTGACCCCCGCTGCAAATGCCAAGCCCTGCGCTACCGAGCAAGCAGTACGCAGCCCGGTAAACGAGCCGGGGCCACGGCCAAAGGCTATCGCGTCTAGCTGGCTGAACTGCAAACCTGCTTGCACCATCAGTGCTTGTATTGCGGGTATCAGCGCGGCAGAGGCCTGCGCACCGCCTGCGCCCGTGTGGGTGAACACCTGCGCGCCGTGTTGCACGGCGATACTCATGGTGTCGGTAGAGGTGTCGAAGGCCAGGAGCTTCATGTGGGGTGTCAGGTTACAGGCATCAGGCTTTGGCTGTGCTTGGCATAGCTGCTGGCGCAGGCGCAGCCTTGCTACTAGCGCGCACACCCACCACAATGCCCAGCGTCACCAACGCCAATCCGGCAATTAAATTCCAGTACAGCGGCTCGTCTAAAAACACCACCGCGCCCAGTGCCGACAAGCCGGGCACCACAGCCGTGAGCATGGTGCTGCGGATCGGGCCGTAGTATTGAATCATCTTGGTAAAAGTAATACCCGAAATCACCACCGAGCCGCCGCCCTGCCACACGGTGTGGAACAAAATCTCGCTCCACGGCGCGGCACTCAGCTTGCTGTGCAGCACGCCTGCCCACACCAGCAGCGGGTACACGGGGATATAGGTGATGGCGCAAAACACCGTGACCGCAATGGTGGCGGGCACTGCGCCCAGCGCGTTCTTGCGGCAAGTGACGGCATAAAACGCCCAGCAGGTAGACGCGCAAACAAACAGTACGTCACCCTTCCACACCTGACTGGCACCATCCAGGCCGAACGCGGCTTTGAACAGCGACACCCCGCCCACCAGCAACGCACCGCCAAAGATCATGGCCAGCCCGGTGATGCGGCCCTTGCTTAAATGCTCATGGAGCAACCACACCGAGAACAGCGCGGTAGACAGCGGCAGCATGCCCGGCATCAGCACCGAGCCGTGCGCAGCGGGCGCAAACACAAAAGCGCTGTACGCTATCACGGCGTAGCCCACCCCGCCCACCGTGCCAATCAGCACCGTCAAGCGCCAGGGCAGTGGCGACAGGCCCAGCCAAGTGCTGCCTCCTTTGCCTTCAGCACGCATTTTGCGCACCATGAAGTAGCCCCAAGGCAGCAGCACCAAAGACGCGCCAATAATGCGGCACAGCACAATGTCCAGCGGCGTGAGGCCCTTGAGTGCCATAAATCGGGCGACGACGATGAACGAAGTCCAGATAGTGATGGTGATGACGGCGGCAGACAGGCCGACGGTCTTGGGGGAGAAACGCATGGCTTGATTATCGCTTGCCACACCACACCGCATCGATTTACCATCACGCCATACTGAATCCAACCCAAAGGCAGACCCATGAAACTCGGCTACACCATCATCTACGTCCCCAACGTATTGGCATCGATTGAATTCTACGAGCGCGCTTTTGTCATGTGGCCAACGGCCAGGGGGAGTAAGTTGATTGCGTCCATGGAGCGCTTTCTTTCTCGAGGTTAAAAATCGGTGTTCACGACGCGTTTTGCGCGGACTTGCGGGTGAGCAGATAGACCAAGGGCCCGAACGAGCCCAGCACCAGCGTGGCGATGATCCATGGCCAGACGTTGCGGCCTGTGGCTTTGGCGTCGTGCCACATTCACACCATGGCCAGTGTCAGCGCGATAACCAAGTCAACCAGCACTTGGCTTGCGCCAAAGCTTTTGAAGTGCGGCGCAACCAGGCCCCAGTAGCCTACTTGCCATAGCGCCACGGTGCTGAGTGCGCCAAATAGAACGAGGGTAGTAATTAACAAGATGCGTTGCATATATAGGCCTTTCAGGTGCTCATAAAGTGGGTGTACAGCCAGTATCCAGCGCCCAAGTCATACGCGCAATTACCCCCGAGGTAATGGAATTGGCGAGCTGCTGATAGCCTGGTTGCATGAGCTGGACGCGCCGCTGGTGGTGCGCAACGCGGCGATGTTGCAGGCGGGCTATGCGCCGGTGTACAGCGCAGCGCCGCTGGGCGACCCGCACCTGGCGCAGGCTAACGAGGCGCTGGTGCAGTTGATGAAAGCGCATGAACCGCAGCCTGCGTTCGTGATTGATGCGCAGTGGAACGTGGTGCACCAGAACTGTGGCGGCCTGTGGCTGGCGCTCACACTCATGCCATGGGCGGCGGCGTTGTTGGTGCGCCGCACAACAGATGGCACCTCGGGCAGCACCTCCGACAACACATCTCCCAGCGCGCCTGTCAATCTGCTGGACATGCTGGCACACCCCGAGGGCTTTACCAGGCACATGACCAATTTGGCCGAGGTGGGCCCCACCTTGCTCGCGCATCTGCGTGACGATGCCTCCGTGCAACCTGCACTCACACCCAAGGTAGAGGCTTTTGCAGCTTTGCTGCGCAACCGCTTGGGCAGCGCCAGCTTGCATACCGGTTGGCCCAGCCAAGCTGCTCCGGTGCTGACGTCACGCTTTGCCACTGCCCACGGCGAGTAGGCATTTTTCAGTATGTTCACGACGTTTGGTACGCCACAAGACATTACGCTCGCATCGCTGCGAGTGGAGCATATGTTTGCGGCGGATGGGGCGACCCGCAAGGTGCTGCAGGCGCAGGTGATTTAAAGCCGGGTTGCGGATTGCATGCTAGCCCAGCATGCAGGGGCGCAAAGTATCAGCGCAGCTGGAGCAGAAACAGCACGCCTGCAACAGCGCATGCCACGATGATGACAACTAAGGCTATACGCAGCATCACACCGCGTTTGCGGCTGGCTTCTTCTTCACGCACCACCCGGGCCCGACCCCGGGCTTCGGCTTCCAGAATTTTGCGTTCTGAAGCGTCAGTGTCAGCCATGACGGTCTTGAAATACTGGTGCCTGTTGGCTGCAGTGATGGACAAATGGTCGTCTGACATAGGGGTAACTCTGATAGTAGGTTAGGATTACATTCGAACACTTATGCCAGATTATTGTAATAATTCGTTGAAATGCTTGGGCAGTTTTCTGGGTGAACGGTCATTTCATGGTTGATAAACGGTAATTTTTGGCTTTTTCAGCACATTTAGCACACGCAGCCTGTCCGCTCAGCCTACAGCACCTCATAAAAACTCAGCTCCACCCCATCGGGCGAACGTGTGGCGCTGCCGATAAAGATGCTGTGCGTGAGCCACAGCAGCGCTGGGTTTTCTACCTCGAAGCGCGGCACGCAGCGAAAGTACACCCGCGCGGGGTCGACCGCTTCGCCGCGTACCAGCTTGGCCACGTCGTCCGCGCTGGCGCGGCGCAGCGCGGTGTTGTGCACATACACATGGCTGCCGTCGTCCAGGCGCAGTATGTAGCGCGCATCCAGATCGGCCGTGGTGTCGCTGGTGATCATCTGAAAATCAGCACCTGCATGCAGCACCGTGCCATTGATTCTGCCGCGCACGCTGCCGCCGGTAATCGGAATGATGCGGCGCTTGCCGCGTGTGCTCAGGCCTTGGGTCTGGCCCGCTTCGATGGGCGGGCTGACGCAGATGGACAGATCGCACACATGGCGCAAACTAGGTGCTGGTAGTGTCATGGAGGACGCTTTCTAGGGGTAATATTCTGCCTATGACTTTACCCGATCTGATGCCACTCTTTTCCACGAAAATCCCCGCATGACCACGCCCGCCTACACCCCGCAAATTCGCCTCTACCAAGACTGGCTGGCCCGTGAGCGGGGCTTGCACTTTGACAGCTACGACGCGCTGTGGCAATGGTCGGTGACGGATTTGAACGCCTTTTGGCAGTCGGCTTGGGACTATTTTGACGTGCAGTCGCCCACACCCCATAGCAAAGCGCTAGCGCATGACCGCATGCCCCATGCGCAGTGGTTTCCTGGGGCGCAGCTTAACTACGCCCAGCAGGTGCTGCGCCATGTGGATGGCGCGCATGCGGCGGGCTTTATGGCTATCGTGAGTGAGAACGAGCAAGGCGACGTGCGAGAACTGACGTGGCCCGAGCTCAAACGCCAAGTAGCTTCGGTCGCGCTCAGCCTGCAAAGCATGGGTGTGCAGCGCGGTGACCGCGTGGCCGCCTACATGCCCAACATCCCCGAGACCATCGTCGCCTGCCTGGCCACCATCAGCATCGGCGCGGTGTGGAGCGTGTGCGCGCCCGACATGGGCACGCCTGCGGTGCTAGACCGCTTTAGCCAGATCACGCCCAAGGTGCTGATCGCGGTAGACGGTGTGCACTACGGAGGCAAGGCGATCGACCGCAGCCCAGTGGTGCAAGCGCTGTGCGCGGGCCTGCCCAGCGTGCAGCACTTACTGTTGCTGGAAACCCCGTATGGGCAATCCGATACTATTAATACAGTAGCTGCTCCCGCATCATTCCATTGGGCTAGTGGCCGAAATGATGCACCAACACAGGCTTTTGAGCCCGAATCACTGCGCTTTGACCACCCGCTGTGGATTGTGTACTCCAGCGGCACCACCGGCCTGCCCAAACCCATCGTGCATGGCCACGGCGGCATTGTGATGACGCTGTTGGTGCTCAAGAGTTTAGGCAACGACATTGGTTGCAGCTACCAGGCCAACTCATGGGGTGAGCGCTTTCACTGGTACAGCTCTACCGGCTGGGTGATGTGGAACGCGCAAATGGCGGGCCTGGCCACCGGTACGACCATTTGCCTCTACGACGGCAACCCCTCGGGTAGTAAGGACAAAGTGGACTGGACCGTACTGTGGCGCTTTGCCGCGCGCCACAAAGTCACCTACTTTGGCGCAGGCGCTGCGTTTTTTACCAACTGCATGAAAGCGGGGCTGGACATTGCCAGTTGCGGCGATTTGCACCGCGTACGCGCGCTGGGTTGTACGGGGTCGCCATTGCCTGCGGAGGTGCAAAGCTGGGGCATCGCGCAGTTTAGGCCTATTCGCGGGGCTGAGCAATTTTCCGCCGGGCCGCCCCAAGGAAAATTAGCCCCCTCGGGGGGCAGCGACCCACACGCAGTGGGGGAGCGTGGGGGCGACATCTGGTGGTGCAACATCGCCGGGGGCACCGACTTTTGTGGCGCATTTATCGGCGGAAACAGAACACTGCCGCAAATCCCCGGCCAAATGCAATGCCGCCTGCTGGGCTGCGCCGTAGAGGCGTGGAATGAGGACGGTAAAGCGGTAGTCGGCGAAGTAGGCGAGCTGGTCTGCACCGAACCCATTCCCTCCATGCCTCTGTATTTTTGGAACGACGAAGCCGACAAGCGCTATGTCTCCAGCTACTTCGACATGTACAGCAAAGACGATGGCCAAGGAGGCCGCAAGCCGGTGTGGCGGCATGGCGACTGGCTTAAGATTGGCGCGGACGGCGGCTGCATCATCTATGGCCGCAGCGACGCCACCATCAACCGCATGGGCCTGCGCATGGGCACCAGCGAGATCTACAGCGCAGTAGAGGCCTTGAGCGAAGTGCTCGACTCGATGGTGGTGGACTTGGAGTACTTGGGGAAAGAAAGCTACATGCCGCTGTTCGTCGCGCTGCGCGCTGGCATCACACTAGACGACGCGCTCAAAGACAAAATCAACAACGCCATCAAAGTAGCCCTCTCTCCACGTTTTATCCCCAACGCCATTTTGCAAGTCGCAGAAATCCCGCGCACCTTGAGCGGCAAAAAACAAGAGTTACCGATCAAGAAACTGCTGCTCGGTCAACCCCTGGAGAAAGTGATGAACCAAGACGCGATGGCCAACCCAGGATGTTTGGACTGGTATGTCGAGTTTGCCAAACAGCATGCGCGGGGGGTGGTGTAGGCGCTACTGTGTACCCATTGGCGGGGTTCAACCCGATGACTGGTATCAAGACAGAGGACGTGCATCGGTCCTTGGCGGGCGTGCTTGGTACGCTGTGGTCGCGTGCTCTTGTGCTTCGTGGGCGATTGAGCGTATGCCAAACGCCCTCATGCTGCAGGTTCAGAATTCGGTCGTTCGGCACACGCTCAATCGGCTACTAATTAAATAGCGCCTACTTCTTGTTCACCAACACAATCCCCACCCCCACCAAAGCCACCGCCACCAGCAAAGTAGGGGTCACGCTCTCTTGCAACCACAGCGTGCCAAACAGCAATGCAAACACCGGGGTGAGAAAGACAAACGCACTCATCTTGCCCGCAGGGTAGCGGCCCAGTAGCCACATCCAGGTGAGGTAACTGGCAAATGCGCCCACCACGGTTTGCACCAACAGCGAGGTGATTGCAAAGCCAGACCACGCAAAATGCCAGCGCTCGCCCAGCGCGATGGACACTAGCGGCAGAGCCAAAGCGCTGAAGGCGATTTGGTAGAACAGCAGTTGCTCCGCCGAGGTACGCGCCAAGCTGCTGGAGCGAATCACCACCGTGGTAAGGCCCCAAAACATACCCGCCGCCAAGGCCAGCGCATCACCCCACCACGGCGCATTACTGCTGCGAAGACCATCGCCAAAGGCAAACACGACGGCCGCAAAGGCACAGGCCAAGCCTACCCACTGCAGGGGGCGCAGGCGCTCGCTGGCCACAAAGAAGGGCAGCACTGCGGCCACCCAAAACGGTGAGGTGTATAAAAATACCGTCAGCCGCGATGCGCTGGTGTACTGCAAACCAACGTAGATGCAAGCAAATTCCACGGTGAACAAGGCACCTGCCAATAGTCCGGGGCCCAGTGTGCCATCACGCGGCAGCAGGGGCACTTTGCGCCAGCGGCACCACAGCCACAGCAGCAGCGTGGCTCCGGCAAAACGCAGCGCGGCTTGGAACACCGGGGGCACTTCGGGCACGGTGGCTTTGATCAATACCTGCTGAAAGCCCCAGAACAAGCAACACGCCAGCAACAGGGTGTATGCCAGTGTGTCGAGGTGGGTTTTGCGCTGCGTCATGCCAATAGAGTTTCGTAAATGGGTTGCGTTTGTCTACCTCATGGTAAACCTTGCTCCTGGCGTTACCATGTCACCCATGTCCAGCGGTGATCATAAATGGCTTGAAGACTTGATTGCCTTGGCGCGTAAGCGCAGCTTCAGCAAGGCTGCCCTCACGCGCCACGTGACGCAGCCGCAGTTCAGCCGGCGCATCCGCTTCGAGCCCGGTGCTCTGATTGGGTGGCACAGGCACTGGGCCAACGCCGCGCGCTTGGCGATGGGCTGAGGTTTGGCGCCAACGAGTCACTATGTATTTAGGAGCTTCCCCCGCGATATTTTGTTGGGCTACAGCGCTAAAAACGCTTAAAGAAACGCCACAAACCGCAGCACGCTCTGGTGCAAGGTGACTACGTATGCACCGCCAACGCTACGAAAGCACCGCCAACCGCGCCAACAGCAACTTCAAAGCATCCACGTCCTCAGCCCCCAATGCACGCAGCACCTGCGCCTCGTGCTTTTGCGCAGCCAGCACCAAAGGCCGCACGAGCTTTTTGCCAGCAGTAGTGACGGCCACCAAGGTGCGGCGTTGGTCTGCTGCATCGGCCAGCAACTCGACACTACCGGTGTGCGCCATGCGCTGCACCAGCTTGGTCACGGTGGGTTGCTTGGACAGCACTTGCGCGGTCAACTCGTTCACACTCAAGGGCGCACCATCGTACAAAGTGGCCAGCACACGCCACTCGATGCTGGACAGGCCCGCCTTGCGGACCTGCGCATCAAAGCCCTTGTACAAGGCGTGGTTGGCCTGACCCAGCAAATAGCCCAAGTAGCCGTTGACGAAAGGCGCTTTCACAGAGCGTGCTCGGTGTAGAACTTGCCACCGTGAAACAGCAGTGGCGTGGCGCCTGACTGCACAGTGCAGCGCTCTACTTCGCCGACAAAGATCACATGGTCCCCTTCTTCGTAGCGGCTGCGGTTAAAGCACTCAAAACTGGCCGCACAACTGCTGAGCAAGGGTACGCCGCTGGGCGACAACTGGTAGTTCACACCCTGCCAACGGTCTATGCCCTTGGAGGCAAACTGCTGGGCTAAGTCTTTTTGGTCTGCGGCCAAAATGTGCACCGCGTAATGCGAGCCCGTGCTAAAGGCCTCCAGCGTGCTGGCCGCGCGGGCCAGGCTCCACAGCACCAATGGGGGTGAGAGCGATACCGAGTTGAAGGAGTTGGCCGTCAGCCCCACCAGGTCACCCGAAGGCGTGCGCGCGGTGACGATGGTCACGCCCGTGGCAAACATGCCCAGCGCCGCGCGAAAATCGCTGCTGCTGAAACTGGGCGGGGCTGCAGTGGGTAGTGGAATGCCGGGCAGTGTGTGCGGCGCCAGGGTGTGTGTCATGCGGTGGCGGTTATATGAAATTTCATGTATTATGCCGCCAGTCCACTCTTTGTGCAAAGCGTATGCAAACTGTTTTAGAACCCCATTGGATCGACGCTTTCGAGGCGATCATCCGCCGCTGCGGTGTGCAGGCCAGCGACACCGTGGCGATACTGTGCGAGACCCAGTCGCGCGCGGCGCTGCCCACCTTGGCGCGCTTGGCTGCTGCGCGCGTGGGTGCCAAAGTTTTCACCCTCACTTTGCCTACCCTGCCCTCGCACGGCACGCCGCTGATTCGCTCTACCGGGGCAAGTACCGCCATAGGCGGTATCGCGCCCGTGGTGCAGGCGCTGGGTACATCGACCTTGGTGCTGGACTGCACCGTCGAGGGCCTGATGCATGCGCCCGAGCTGGCCGCTATTCTCAAAGCCGGTGCGCGGGTGGTGTATGTGAGCAACGAGCACCCCGAGGCATTGAGCCGCTTGGTGCCCACCGACGCGCTGGAGCCTTTGGTGAAAGAGCACACCAAGCGCCTGCGCGCTGCCAAGCGCATGACTGTGCAGTCTGACGCGGGCACCGACCTGCGCATCAGCCTGGAGGGCGCGGTAACCGGCGGCAACTGGGGCACCACCACCCGGCCCGGCACCATGACGCATTGGCCCGGCGGCTTGGTACTGGCCTTCCCGGCAGCGGGCAGCGTGAACGGGCGCTTGGTGCTGAACACGGGCGATGTGAACCTGACCTTCAAGCGCTACATTGAGCAGCCGGTCAGCTTGACGATTGAAAACGACTACGTCACCCACATCGAAGGTGCAGGTGTCGATGCGCAGTTGATGCGCGACTACATCGCCGCCTGGGATGACAGAACCGCCGACCGAGGCGCGCAGAGCGATCGCGCCGTTCCAAGTACGCAGCGCGACCGCACCGCTTACGCCGTCAGCCACGTTGGCTATGGCCTGAATAGCCAAGCCCGCTGGGACAGCATGGCCATGTTTGACAAAAGCGACTTCAACGGCACCGAGCTGCGCGCCGTAGCAGGCAACTTTTTGTACAGCACGGGTGCTAACGAGATAGCCAAGCGCTATACCCTGGGCCACTTTGACTTGCCACTCAAAGCCTGCACCATTGCACTGGATGGTGCGGTGGTGGTGGAACGCGGTCAAGTGCTTTAGCTTGAGCCTTTTATACCTCTAGCCCAATAGAAAATTGCGGGAGCAGCTATGAATATCGCAGCATCACTTGACTTCACGCCCGCTGTAGGGGACCTACCGTTGACCGAGCTGCAAGCCCAGTTGCTGCAAACAGCCCACCGCTTAGGCCAGGACAAATTTGCCGACCGCGCTGCGCTGTGGGACGACACCGCCACTTTCCCCCTGGCCAACTATGTCGACCTGCGCGAGGCTGGTATTCTCAAAATGTGTGTGCCCGCAGACTACGGCGGCCTGGGCGCAGACTACGCCACCTACATGATGACCAGCGCCGAGCTGGGCCGGTTTTGCGGGGCGACGGCGCTGACGCTGAACATGCACATCAGCTCCACCCTATGGACCGGCGTGCTGCTCGACAGCATGGATTTGACCGCGGACCAGTTGGCCGAGCACCACGCGCGGCGTGCGCTGCACTTTGCCCGCGTGGTGAACGATGGCGCGCTGTACGCCCAGCCCTTCAGCGAAGGCACCGCAGCGGCAGCAGGCCGCGCGCCCTTTGGCACCAGTGCCAAAAAGAGCGTGCAAGGGGGTGTGAGCGGTTGGGTCATCAACGGCAAAAAGATCTGGGCCTCGCTCTCGGGTGCGGCCAACTACTACGGCATTTTGTGCACCGAAGATATCGAGGGCCAAACACCCAACCCCAAAGACACGCTGTACATCGCCGTGCCTGCTACCTCCGAAGGCCTGGCCATCAGCGGCGACTGGAACCCCATGGGCATGCGCGGTACCGTGAGCCGCAACCTGACCTTCAAAGATGTGTTTGTGGCTGATGAAGAGCAGCTCATGCCGCGCGGCGTGTACTACCGCGCAGCGCAATCCTGGCCCGCCATGTTCTTTACGCTGGCACCTACCTACCTTGGCGTTGCCAACGCCGCTTACGACTTTACTGTGCGCTACCTGCGCGGCGAGGTAGCGGGCGAGCCGCCGGTCAAGCGGCGCATGTACCCCACCAAGCAAATTGCGGTGGCGCACATGCGCATTCAGCTAGAGACCATGAAGAGCATTTTTGGCCGCGCCATTCTGGAGGCCAGGCCCCACCCCAGCAAAGACGAAAAGCTGCGCCTGTACGCCGCGCACTACAGTGTGATGGAGGGCGCGAACGACATTGCCCGCATGGCCATCCGCACCTGCGGCGGCCAAAGCATGATGAAACACCTGCCGCTGGAGCGCCTGTACCGCGACAGCCGCTGCGGCGCACTGATGCTGCCATGGACGGCCGAGTTGGTCTTAGACCGGATGGGCCGTGAGACTTTGTACGAAAGCGGGGAGCGCGATGAATAGGCACGGCATCGCGCTCGCATGAACACTACCTACACCAACACCTACACCAAGCCACCAACGATCCGTTGCCATGCAGCCCGTATGGGCAAGTGCATGGATAATCTAGGCCATGGTTTTCCCTGTCTTTTCCAAAATCGCGGCCAGTGCCGCTGTATGTTTTATAGCGTCCTGCGCAGCATGGGCTTCAAATTGTGATGAATTTGCCCGCAAATTACCGAATATTTCAATAAGCCTGTGCCAAGCAGCGCAGTTGCAAGACTCGCAAGCCCGCTCGGTCAAAGGCCAGACCCTGTGGGTGCGCGACCTGCCCGTCCCCGATGCCAAGCTACGGGTGCTGGTGGTGGGCGGAATCCATGGCGACGAGTTGTCATCGGCCTCACTGGCGCTGCACTGGATCGCCATGGCCAAAGAAATCCCCGCCCAAACCCATTGGCGTTTTGTGCCTTTGCTCAACCCTGACGGCCTGCTCACCAGCCCAGCGCGGCGCACCAACGCCCGCGGGGTGGATTTGAACCGCAACTTTCCCACGCCAAAGTGGGACAAAGAAGCCCCCATTTACTGGGAAAAGAAAGTCAAGCGTGACCCACGCCGCTGGCCGGGCCCCAGGCCCTTGAGCGAGCCTGAATCGAAATATCTGCACGACGAGATGGAGCGCTTCA
Organism: Polaromonas sp.; assembly: GCA_031390175.1. Lineage (GTDB taxonomy): Bacteria > Pseudomonadota > Gammaproteobacteria > Burkholderiales > Burkholderiaceae_C > JAAFIP01. Next base: position 23,000 of record JANMTF010000221.1, on the reverse strand, counting down.
AGCCCGACATGATCGTCAGCATCCACGCGCCCTACGGCGTGCTCGATTTTGACGGCCCCACCAAGCCCCCCGCCAAGCTGGGCCGCCTGTACCTGGACCAGGTGGGAATTTTCCCGGGTAGCCTGGGCAATTACGGCGGTATCCACAAAGGCATGCCGGTCGTCACCATCGAGCTGCCCAGCGCCTTTCGCACGCCCTTGGCAGCTGAGATGCGGCAAATGTGGCTCGACTTGCTGCGCTGGCAAAGCGAGCGCCTGCTGGCAGGTGCGCCTGCCGTGCACGCGCCCAAGCCCTGACGCTATGGAGCGCTGGAGCTGAAGACGCATTTTCACGTTTCGACATTTTTGAGGCAAAGTTCCAGGCCCCGCGCCTAGCCATCTGCTTCACCATACGCCCGGCTATAGGCCTCTAAGCCAAAGCCCACTACTCGCGCCACGTCGTCGCCTACTTCACGCGTAAATTCGTCCGATGCCTGCGCCACCGCGTCTTCAAACGCTTTGAGCCACAGCAGCCCCGCCTGCGTAAAGCACACCAGGCGCGCGCGGGCGTCGCGGTGGTCTGGCATGCGCGCCACTATGCCCCAGGCCTCGCACTGCCCCACCAGGTCGCCCATGGCCTGCTTGCTCATGCCTGCGGCCTCGGCCAAGTCCGTCAAACGCGAACCCTGTAGCGCCACATGCCGCGTGATGTGCACATGCGCCGCGCTCACCTGGCCGCGTGCAGCCAAGTTACTCAGCGCCAAAGGCACCTCAATATTGTGCGCCATCAGGGTCAGCACCCGGGCGTCAAAGCGGCGCAAAGACTCGCCCAGCAAACGGCCTAAATGCGACTGCCGCCAGCGGTCATCTGGTGCGGTGATGACGCTGTCTGGAGTGGGTGAGGGCGTTGAATTCATGCGTCTATTTTAGTCATGTAAACTGACTAAAATATCTCTTGTAGAGTTGGGAAAGTGCATTTACATTACTGGTTATGCACACAGCCTGTAGTTAAAAGCAAGTGCTAATAAGTTTCCTAACCCCTTGATTTCATTGAAAGAAACCCACCATGGACGCACAAGTCAAAGGCAGCAAGATCGAAGCCGCAACACCTACCAAGATCAGCAAGATCGACACGGCCAGCGCCGCCAACACCGAAAAGTCCAAAGCCCTGCAAGCGGCTTTGGCGCAAATTGAGAAGCAGTTTGGCAAAGGCACCATCATGCGCTTGGGTGAGGGCGAGGTGATTGAAGAGATCCAGGTGGTCTCCACAGGCTCGCTGGGCTTGGACGTAGCCTTGGGCGTCGGCGGCCTGCCACGCGGCCGCGTCATCGAGATTTATGGCCCTGAATCGTCGGGCAAAACCACGCTGACCCTGCAAGTCATTGCCGAAATGCAAAAACTCAGCGGCACCTGCGCCTTTGTCGATGCCGAGCACGCACTGGACATCCAGTACGCGCAAAACCTGGGCGTTAATCTGCAAGACCTGCTGATCAGCCAGCCCGACACCGGCGAGCAAGCGCTCGAGATTGTCGACAGCCTGGTGCGCTCAGGCGCGGTCGATTTGATTGTGGTGGATTCGGTAGCCGCCCTGACCCCCAAGGCCGAGCTGGAAGGCGAGATGGGCGACAGCCTGCCCGGCCTGCAGGCGCGCTTGATGAGCCAGGCGCTGCGCAAGCTCACCGCGCACATCAAAAAATCCAACTGTATGGTGATTTTCATCAACCAGATCCGCATGAAGATTGGCGTGATGTTTGGATCTCCTGAAACGACGACCGGCGGCAACGCGCTCAAGTTCTACGCCTCGGTCCGCCTGGACATTCGCCGCACAGGCACCATCAAGCGTGGTGAGGAGGCTATTGGCAACGAGACCAAAGTCAAGGTGGTCAAAAACAAGGTGGCTCCACCATTCAAAACCGCTGAGTTTGATATTTTGTTTGGTGAAGGCATCAGCCGCCACGGCGAGATCATTGACATGGGTGTGAACGCCAAGGTGATCGAAAAGTCTGGTGCCTGGTACGCCTACAAGGGCGAGAAAATCGGCCAAGGCCGTGACAATTCCCGCGAGTTTTTGCGCGAAAACCCGGCGCTGGCCATCGAGATCGAGAACAAAGTGCGCGAGTCGCTCAGTATTCCGCTGATTGCGGTGGACGACGCTGACGTGAAGGCAAAGTAAGCAAAGTTATATATTAATATAGCCTCTAGACCAATAGAAAATTGCGGGAGCAGCTATTAAATTAATAGTTGCTGGTTAGCATCAAGCGCCAACCATGCGCACTGGGCTAGCGGCTGAGGGCAGCTACAACATGTTATCCGTCGCCACCTTAAGCCTCAAAGGCCGCGCCCTGCGCGCGCTGGCCGCGCGTGAGCATTCGCGCGCAGAGCTTGTGCGCAAGCTGGCCAGCTTTGAGACCGAAGAAGGCGAGCTGGCCAAGATTTTGGACGAGCTGTCTGCCAAAGGCTTCATTAACGAGCAACGCGTGGCAGATTCATTGGCCTACCGGCGCGGTGCCAAGCTAGGCACCGCCCGCGTAGTGCAAGAGCTCAAAGCCAAGGGCGTGGATGCAGACGCAGTAGTCCAAGCCACCGCAGCCCTCAAAGCCACCGAGCTAGAGCGCGCCCGCGAAGTCTGGCGCAAAAAATTCAGCACAACCGCAACCCCTACCGACCGCCTAAAGCAAATGCGTTTTCTAGCCAGCCGTGGCTTTGCGCCCGATGTGATTCGACGGGTGGTAGGCGGGGATGTGGACGACTAACGGCGGCTGGGTTGGCTGGCATCAGCGGCTCACACCGCAAAGTGACCCAGCTGCAACAGAGGTGTTCAAGCCCAGCCAGAGCGAATCATGTCCACTGCCTTCTCGGCGATCATGATGGTAGGCGCATTCGTGTTGCCGCTGACCACGCGCGGCATGATCGAGGCGTCCACTACGCGCAGGCCCTGCACGCCTTTCACGCGCAGTTGCGCGTCCACCGGGTCGTGCTCGGTCACGCCCATGCGCACCGAGCCTACCGGATGGTAGATAGTGTCGGCTTTGGCGCGGATCACGGCCTCGATTTGTGCATCCGTGGTGGCGCTGGCGGTGGTGTCCAGCTCGCGGCCGCCCAAGCTGGCCAGTGCAGGCGCTTGCAAAATGCTGCGCATGAGCTTGAAGCCACGCACCATGCGGGCCATGTCGTCGCTGTGGGCTAAAAAGTTGGGGTCGATCAGCGGCGCGGCCATGGGGTCGCTGCTGGCCAAGGTCAGACTGCCCCGGCTCTTGGGTTGCAGCAGGCACACATGGCAGGAGTAGCCGTGGCCGAAGGTGGGCTTGCGGCCATGGTCCACCAGCTTGCCGATGACAAAATGCAGTTGCAAATCGGGCTGCGTCTCGCTGGGCTGGCTTTTGATAAACCCCCCTGCCTCGGCAAAATTGGTCGTCAACATGCCGCTGCGCTCTTTGCGCCACTGCATGATGCCGCGCAGCGCGTGCCACATGCCGGTGGGCGACACGCCAAACAAATCGGTGATCTGCGGAGCGTTCACCACCTGCACGACGTCCACATGGTCGTGCAGGTTTTGCCCCACACCGCTGCTGGCGTGCAGCACCGGGATGCCGTGCTGTTGCAAGTGCTCGGCCGGACCAATGCCCGAGTTCATCAATATCTGGGGTGATTGCAGCGAGCCTGCGCACAGCAGCACCTCGCGGCTGGCACGCACCTCCAGCGTTTGGCCATCTCGGCGGTAGGCCACGCCCACGGCACGCTTGCCGTCAAACAGGATTTTGGTGGTGTGCGCGCCGGTCATCACCTGCAAGTTGCTGCGTGACAAATGCGGCGTGAGGTAGCCCTTGGCGGCGCTCCAGCGCTCGCCGTTTTTATGCGTCACCTGGTACATGCCCACGCCTTCTTGCTGGACACCATTGAAGTCGTCGTTGCGCGGGTAGCCTGCTTGCGTGGCGGCCTCGATGAACATCGGGCCAAAGCGGGCGGGGCTGCGCAGGTCCATCACATTGAGCGGGCCATTGCTGCCGTGGTAGCCGGCAAAGTCGCCGCGCGCCGCGCGCTCGTTGGTTTCGGAGCGTTTGAAGTAGGGCAGCACATCGTCCCAGGCCCAGCCCGCGTTGCCTTCGGCGGCCCAATGGTCGTAGTCATTGCGGTGGCCACGGATGTAGCACATGGCGTTGATCGAGCTGCTGCCGCCCAGCACTTTGCCGCGCGGTTGGTAGCCCCTGCGGCCGTTCAGCCCGGCTTGGGGCACGGTATCAAAGGCCCAACTGGCTTGGTGGGTTTGCGCCATCAGCGCCAGGCCTGCGGGGCAGTGGATGAGCACGGAGGTATCGGCACTGCCGGCTTCCAGCAGACATACCTTCACGCTGGGGTCTTCGCTTAATCGCCCGGCCAATACGCTGCCCGCAGCGCCTGCGCCGATGATGATGTAGTCGAACATAGAGGGTTCCGCAAGTCTGTGCATCGGCGCTTGCCAGGTGCTAGCTGTGATGCGATGCGCTAGTATTACAGGCAAGCCGCAGTTTTCCACTAGGAAAGTCCCCCGAAGAGAGCACATTAGGCGCAGTTCTCTATACTGCATGCACCCTTATTGTCCGCTGTATGCAGCGGCAATCTAACTGGAGATACGCTATGGCCACCCGTTTACTTGTGCGCAAAGACGCGCTGCACACCACCCAAATTACTACCTCTCCCGATACGGCGCTGCAAGATAGCCAAGTGCGGGTGCGGATCGCCAAATTTTCCTTCACGTCCAACAACATCACCTACGCAGCCTTTGGGGACGCCATGAAGTACTGGCAGTTTTTCCCCACGGGCCAAGAAGGCTGGGGCAGCATTCCGGTGTGGGGCTTTGGCAGCGTGGTGCAAAGCAGCCACGCGGGCGTGGCCGTGGGCGAGCAGTTGTATGGCTACTGGCCGTTTGCCACCCACGCGGTGCTCTCACCTGGCAAGCTCAGCGACAGGGGCTTTTCCGATACCGCCGCGCACCGCGCCGAGCTGCACCCGGTGTACAACAGCTATATGCGCTGCAACACCGACCCTTTCTATACCGCAGATACCGAAGACATTCAAGCGTTGTTGCGGCCCTTGTTCATCACCTCGTTTCTCATCGATGACTTTTTAACTGACAACGCATTTTTCGGCGCCAACACCCTGCTTTTGTCCAGTGCATCGAGCAAAACCGCTTATGGCACAGCGCACCAGTTGCACCAGCGCTATGGCATCGAGGTGGTGGGCCTCACATCGGAGCGCAACCGTGCATTTTGCGAAAGCCTGGGCTGCTACCACCGCGTGCTGAGCTACGAGCAGTTGGACCAGGTGGACGCAGACGCTGCCTGCGTGTATGTCGACTTTGCAGGCAACGCCGACCTGCGCCGCGCCATCCACACCCGTTGTGGCAAGCTGGCCTACAGCTGCTCGATTGGCGGCACGCATGTAGAGCACTTGGGCGGCGGCAAGGATTTGCCCGGCCCCAAAGCCACGCTGTTTTTTGCACCTGCGCAAATCAAAAAACGCTACACCGACTGGGGTCCTGAGGTCTTTGGTCGCAACGCTGTAGGCGCATGGCGCGCCTTTTGCACCAGCGTAACAAACTCTACCCAGCCATGGATGGCTGTAGAGCAGCACCACGGCGTGCCCGCCGCCGAAAAAGCCTACGCACAGGTGCTGGCAGGCATGGGTGATGCGCGCGTGGGGCACATAATTTCACTACATAATTAGTAGCTGCTCCCGCATTATTCTATTGGGCTACAGGCCTAAAACACTTATAAATAGCCCCTCTCTCATGCCCTTGACCCCCCATGCCTTTGAAGCCCTCACGCCCGAGGTGGTACTTGACGCCCTGGAAGCCGCTGGCGTGCGCTGCGACGGCCGTTTGATGACCCTGTCCAGCTACGAAAACCGCGTGTACCTGGCGCATGTCGAGGAACATAGCGGTGACGCGATTGACAACCACTTGGGCGATGCCGTGGTGGCCAAGTTTTACCGCCCCGAGCGCTGGAGCGATGCGCAAATATTGGAAGAGCACGCCTTCGCCGCCGAGCTGGCCGCTGCCGAGATTCCGCTGGCTGCGCCTCTCGCTTTGTACGGCCAAACCCTGCACCACGCGCACGGTTTTCGCTACAGCATCAGCCCCCGCAAAGGCGGGCGCAGGCCGGAGCTGGACGAGCTGGACACACTGGAGTGGATTGGCCGCTTTCTGGCGCGCATCCACACGGTGGGTGCTGCAAAACCATTTGCTGAACGCCCTGCTTTGAATGTACAAACCTTTGGTACCGAGCCGCATGATTGGCTGATGCAGCACGACATGGTGGCACCGGAGGTGGGAAGCGCTTGGAAAGAGGCGTACCAGGAAGCTATTAGTTTAGTAGCTGCTTGCGCTCATTCTGCTTTGGCTGGTGGCGTATTCAATGCGGATGGCGATACAGATTCCCGCCCGAATGCGAATGCGAATGCGAATGCTGATTCTGTCGCTGATGCAGACTCCATCCAACACATCCGCCTGCATGGCGACTGCCATCCCGGCAATATCTTGTGGACACCCGAGGGCAGCACAGCGCAAGCCGCAGGCCCGCATTTCGTAGACCTGGACGATGCACGCATGGGCCCGGCGGTGCAAGACCTGTGGATGCTGCTCTCTGGCGACCGGCGCCAGCGCACGCAGCAACTGTCCGCCGTACTGGACGGCTACGAACAGTTCCGCCCATTCGACCGCCGCGAGTTGGCCCTGATCGAACCTTTGCGCACCCTGCGACTGATCCACTACAGCGCCTGGCTGGCCCGCCGCTGGGACGACCCGGCCTTTCCGATAGCGTTTCCGCATTTTGGAACCAGTGCATATTGGCATGAGCAGGTTCAGCTTTTGCAGGAGCAGATTGAGGCTATGCGGGAAGAGCCTTTGTTTGCTTGAGTCTCGTGTTTGGTTGAAGAGGGGGTTTGCGGGTAGCTGATTTTGTTCGGGATCTGAGGCTTGCTGCTCTTGTACGGGGACCAGGTCGGCGGCGCACTTAGCTACGCGGCTGTCCCCCATGCTGGCCTATAGCCAGCGACTCCTCCTTTATGCCGCTACGCTAAGTGCACCACCGACCTGATCTTTCGACCGTGGTTGGCGATCCACCGTTGTGCCCCAACCATTCCAGTACGCAGCTCTGGCACTTGGTGTGCACAGCGCAGCGGCATCAAGGAGGAGGCCACAGGCCGGGGGACAGCCGCGGAGCTGTGCACACCAAGTGCCAGAGCGAGCACAGGCAGCGAGCAACTGCATGCACAACCACCATCACCTGTAATAATCAGCCACCTAGGTTAGTATTTCGCCTACAAATTTTCTGCATCAACGACGTACATACAAGGCCATGCCATGACCACTGCCCACCCCGCTCACGACACCGTAGACCTGTCCCACATCACCCCGCGCGACAAAGCCGAGATACTGGCGCAGGCGCTGCCGTATATTCGCAAATTCCACGGCAAAACGCTGGTGATCAAATACGGTGGCAACGCCATGACTGACCCGGCCTTGCAGGCTGACTTTGCTGAAGACGTGGTGCTGCTCAAGCTGGTGGGGATGAACCCGGTGGTGGTGCATGGCGGTGGGCCGCAGATTGAGACGGCCCTCAAACGCCTGGGCAAAACGGGCCAGTTTATCCAGGGCATGCGCGTCACCGATGCCGAGACCATGGAGGTGGTGGAGTGGGTGCTGGCCGGTGAAGTGCAGCAAGACATTGTCGGCTTGATCAACGCTGCTGGCGGCAAAGCGGTAGGCCTCACAGGGCGCGACGGCGGGCTGATACGTGCGCGTAAGCTCAAGCTGCTGGACACTAAAGATGCCAACATCGAGCACGATGTCGGCCAGGTGGGCGACATCGTGAGCATTGACCCCAGCGTGGTCAAGGCGCTGCAAGACGATGCGTTTATCCCGGTCATCAGCCCTATCGGTTTTGGTGAGAACAACGAGAGCTACAACATCAACGCCGATGTCGTGGCTGCCAAGCTGGCTACTGTTTTAAGAGCCGAAAAGCTGATGATGCTGACCAATATCAGCGGCGTGCTGGACAAGCAAGGCAAGCTGCTGGTGGACTTGACGGCCAAGCAGATTGACGAGTTGATTTTAGATGGCACCATCTCGGGCGGCATGCTGCCCAAGATTGCCGGGGCGCTGGACGCGGCCAAGAGCGGCGTGAATGCGGTGCACATTGTGGACGGGCGGGTGCCGCATGCGATGCTGCTGGAGATTTTGACGGACCAGGCTTATGGGACGATGATCAGGTCGCATTGAGCCGCGCCAGATTTCGCAAGCAAAATCCATGCGCCTACTCCTAGTCGAAGACGATGTGATGGTGGCCAGCGGTATCAAGCTGGGGTTGACGGGCGCGGGCTATGCGGTGGACTGGGTGGGCAGTGCCGAGCGGGCGCTGGAGGCGGTGGCGGCTAATGCGTTTGACGCGGCCATCATCGACATTGGCCTGCCGCGCACCAATGGGCTGGAGCTCACCCGCTTGCTGCGCCAAGGGGGCCACACCCTGCCGGTGATGATCCTCACCGCGCGCGACGCGCTGCAAGACCGGGTGCAGGGCCTGGACATGGGCGCAGACGACTACATGGTCAAACCCTTTGAGCTGCCCGAGCTGCTGGCACGCCTGCGGGCGCTGCTGCGCAGGTCGCAAGCGGCCACCTCCGCATCGCTCAGCTTTGGTGCCCTTACGCTAGACACTGCCTTGCGCCAGGCGCATGCCCACGGCCAACCCATCGATCTGGGCCCACGCGAATGGACGGTGATGGAATACCTGCTGCTGCAAGCACCCAAGCCAGCGGCCAAAGACAAACTACTGGCCGCGCTGACCGGCTGGGACAAAGAGATCACCGCCAACGCGGTGGAGGTGTATATCTCGCGCCTGCGCAGCAAGCTCGAACCACACGGCATTGCGCTGCGCTCGATACGCGGTTTTGGCTACCGGCTAGAGCTGGACACGCCGGCGGCGGCGCCTGGGCCCGATGCCAAGCCCTGAAGCTGCCACCAACCCGTTCAACGCCGCCTCTCCCATTGGCGTGATGGCGGGTTTGCGACGCCGCTTGCTGGTCATGCTGCTGCTGCCCCTGGCGGTGTTGGCCTGCGTGAGTGCATGGTTCGACTTCCAGGCCGCAGGCAGCGCAGCCCTGGCGCAAGACGCGCAGTTGCTGCGTTTAGTGCCATTGGTGGTGGGCTCGGTGGTAGCCGAAGGCCCGCCCCCGCAGCGCCTGCCTGTGATGCTGGTGGCCCCGGCCATCGAAGACTTTATCCGCAGCCGTGAGAAGTTGGCCACCTGGGGGGTGAGCACCCTCGATGGACGCGTGTTGCTGGGGCCGCAATGGCTGGCCACGCCAGCGCCGTCCACCAACGAGCCCGAGTTCCACAGCGAGTTTTTTGAAGGCGTGACTTACCGCATCCTCGCCCAGCGCGCACGCACCCCGGCGGGTGAGCTGGTGCTGCTGTTGGCCGACGGCTCGGACGCCCGCCAAAACTGGGTGCAGGCGCTGGTGCTGAAGGTACTGCTGCCCAACCTGCTGCTCATCATCGCCGCTGCGTTGGCCGTGAACTGGGCGGTGCAACGCGCTTTGCGGCCTTTGATCGATCTGAAGGACGCACTGGAAAACCGCTCGCCCCGCGACCTGAGCGCGCTGGATGCCAGCCGCTCGCCCGATGAGGTACGCCCGCTGGTCGAATCACTCAACAGCTTGTTTGCATTGGTCACCGCGCAGGCCGAGTCGCAACGCCGCTTTATTGCAGACGCTGCGCACCAACTGCGCACCCCTTTGGCTGGCCTGCAAGCGCAGGTAGAGGCCTGGGCGCAGGCGGTACATGCCACGCAAAGCAGTACTTACGCAGTTAAAACGCCGCCAGGCCACCAGAATATTGCGGGAGCAGCTATAAAATTAGGAGTTGAAGAGATCAACCGCCTGCGCCAGGCGACGCGCCGCACCTCGCAGTTGGCCAACCAATTGCTGGCCTTGTCGCGGGCCGATGCCCAGTCAGCCGCCAGCCAACCGATGCAAAGCGTGGACCTGCAAGCGCTGTGCGCTGTGGTGCTGGAGCAGCAGCTAGACGATGCGACAGCCAAGGGCATTGACCTGGGAATGGATATCGACCAGGGCCAAGGCGCGCTGGTGGTGCAAGGGCACGAATGGCTGCTGCGCGAGCTGTTGACCAACCTGTGCGACAACGCCATCCGCTACACACCAGCAGGCGGCTGCGTGACCCTGCGTTGCCTGCGCACTCCCGGCGGCCTGCTGCTGCAAGTGTGCGACGACGGCCCCGGCATTGCGCCCGAGGAGCGCAGCCGGGTGTTGGAGCGCTTTTACCGGGTGCAAGGCACCAAGGGCGAAGGCACAGGCTTGGGCCTGGCCATAGCCGATGAGATCGCGCGCCTGCATGGCACGCAATTAGTGCTGGGCGATGGCGCTGCGGCAGCGATGACTTCAGTTGCACAGGCTGCTGAGAATCGCTCTTTAGCAACCAGCGCAGAGCACTTATCTCACAAGGGCTTGTGTGTCAGTGTCCGGCTGGTTAATGCCCAAGGCGCACCCGCGTTTACCCGAGGTATTCGTGCACAGTAAGCTGGCGCGTGGGCCTGATGCTGTGAGAGAATCATCGCAAACAGCAGCAAAACCATGTCCGAAGTAACTACCAACTCTCCCGAATTCAATGCCTCTGCAACCAACGCGCAGGGTGCAGAGGCCTCCACCCGCAAACGCCCCAAACCGGGCGAGCGACGGGTGCAAATTTTGCAGGCCTTGGCCACCATGCTCGAGCAGCCAGGGGCCGAGCGCGTGACCACCGCCGCTCTGGCCGCCAAGCTGGACGTGTCAGAGGCCGCGCTGTACCGCCACTTTGCCAGCAAGGCGCAGATGTTTGAAGGCTTGATTGAGTTTGTAGAGCAAACCGTGTTTGGCTTGGTCAACCAGATCACCGAGCGTGAGGCGCAGCCCGCCGCTCGCCTGAGCAAAACCATCACCATGCTGCTGCAGTTTGGCGAGAAAAACCCCGGCATGACCCGCGTGATGGTGGGCGATGCGCTGGTGTTTGAAAACGAGCGTTTGCAACAGCGCATGAACCAGTTGTTTGACAAGCTGGAGTCGGGCTTTAAACAGTCTCTGCGCGAGGCTGCAGACTCGGCTGGCTCAGCCACCCCCAGTGTGGACGCACAGGCCCGGGCCTCTACCCTCAGCGCATTTTGCATTGGCCGCCTACAGCGCTTTGCCCGCTCGGGCTTTAAGCGTATGCCTACCGAGCATTTGGAGGCCAGCTTGGCGGTGCTGCTGTAGTCTATTTGCTATAAATTTAGCAGCTTCTCGCGCGATGTTGTTTTGAACTGAAGCCTGATTTAGCTCCCGATCTGCACGCCCACCTTGCGTCCTGCATCCACAATCTCCTGCCAGGTGGTGGCGTCAATACGAATGCCGTCGCGCGCGCGCTCCACGCGGTAGGCACGCTCGGGCTCACCACCGATTTGCACGGCATCAAAACCTGTTTGCGGCGGGCTGGCTTTGAGCCAGTCAACAAAGGCGCTGGCCTCGGATTCAAATGCCTTTTGGGTGCCCAGCTTGGCAGGGTCAATCAGCACCGTCAACATGCCGTTGAGCACGGCGCGCCGTGCATCGGCGGGGCGGTGCCAGGTGCCACCACCGGTCAATGCGCCGCCCAGCAACTCACAAGCCACCGCCAGACCTGAGCCCTTATGCTCTCCAAACGCTAGCAGCGCGCCCAGCATGGTATTGGCTGGGTCGATCGCGCCTTGTGCATTGGGCTGCGCCACCACGACCACGCCGGGGTCGGTAGTGGGTTTGCCTTGCGCGTCGATCAAAAAGCCCGGCTCCACGCGCCGCCCTTCGTTGTGCGCCACGCGCATCTTGCCTTGGGCGACACGGCTGGTCGCAAAATCCAAAATGAAGGGAGGCTGGTTTTTAAGCGGCACGCCGATGCAACACGGGTTGGTACCAAAACGCCCATCGGTACCGCCATACGCAGCCACCACCGGGCGCGACAGCACGTTGACAAAGTGCATCGACACCAGGCCCTGCGCCACCGCCATCTCGGCCCAGTGGCCAATCCGGCCCAGGTGGTGCGCGTTGGCCAACGTCATGATGCAGCTGCCATGCTGCTTGGCGCGCGCGATGCCCAGCTGCATGGCCTGCTCGCCCACCACCTGGCCGTAGCCGCGCTGGCCGTCCAGGCTGAGCAGGGTGCCGATGTCGAGCTGCACTTTGACGCCGGTGTTGGGGTTCAGGCCGCCCTCCAGCACCGCGTCGATGTAGCGGGCAATCATGCCCACGCCGTGCGAGTCGTGGCCGCTCAGGTTGGCCATCACCAGGTTGTCGGCGACTTGTTGGGCTTCTTGGGGCGTGCTGCCTGCCGCTATAAAAATACTAGCTGCTTGCGCACGTAATTGTTGGGCTTGAATGGTTATTGACATATATTTCTCGGTTGTTTTCATCGCTCCGTTCAGACTGAGCTTATCGAAGTTCACGCGAACCCTTCGACAAGCTCAGGGCGAACGGGTTTTAGTAGCATCTCTCGTCACATCACCGCGCCGACTTGCCAGGGCACAAACTCGTTTTGCCCGTAGCCGTGTTGTTCGCTCTTGGATGGCGTGCCTGATGCCGTGGCCAGCACCAGATCAAAAATGCGTTGGCCCATGGCTTGCACCGTGGATGACCCGTCGATGATCTCGCCGCAGTTGATGTCCATGTCTTCTTCTTGCCTTTGCCACAGCGCGGTGTTGGTGGCCAGTTTCAGAGACGGCGAAGGCGCGCAGCCGTAGGCGCTGCCGCGCCCGGTGGTAAAGCAGATCATGTTGGCACCGCCCGCCACTTGGCCCGTGGCGCTGACCGGGTCGTAGCCGGGGGTGTCCATGTAAATGAAGCCTTTGTCTTTCACCGTCTCGGCGTATTCCACCACGGCCTGCAAATTGCTGGTGCCGCCTTTGGCGACTGCGCCCAGGGACTTTTCCAAAATCGTCGTCAAACCGCCCGCTTTGTTGCCGGGGGAGGGGTTGTTGTTCATCTCGCCTTCGTTGATGGCGGTGTAGTGCTCCCACCACTTGATGCGTTCGATGAGTTTTTCGCCTACCTCGCGGCGCACGGCACGGCGGGTGAGCAAGTGTTCAGCGCCATAAATCTCGGGGGTCTCTGAGAGGATGGCCGTGCCGCCATGCGCCACCAGCAAGTCCACCGCCACGCCCAGCGCCGGGTTGGCGCTGATGCCGCTGTAGCCGTCAGAGCCGCCGCACTGCAACCCGATGGTGATGTGCGCGGCGCTGCAGGGCGTGCGCTGCACCGCGTTGGCGCGGGGCAGCATGTCTTTGATCAGGGCTATGCCTTTGTCCACCGTCTTGCGCGTGCCGCCCGTGTCCTGGATGCTGAAGACTTTGAGCGTGTCACCTTCACGCAGGCTGCTGTGGGCCAGCCAGGCATTGATCTGGTTGGACTCGCAGCCCAGGCCCACCACCAGCACGCCCCAGAAGTTAGCATGCGTGGCATAGCCCGCAAGCGTGCGTTGCAATATCTGCATGCCCGTGCCCTCGGTGTCCATGCCGCAGCCCGTGCCGTGCGTGAGTGCTACTACGCCGTCCACCATGGGGAAGTCGGCCAGCGCGGCGGGGTTGGTTTGGCGGTTGAAGTGGTCGGCAATAGCACGCGCGGCGGTGGCTGAGCAATTGACGCTGCTGAGAATGCCGATGTAGTTGCGCGTAGCCACGCGGCCATCTGCTCGCTGAATGCCCATGAAGCTGGCTTCGCGCAACGGTGCCGCAGGTTTTACATCCGCACCAAAAGCGTAGTCGCGTGCAAAGTCACCCTTGTTGTCGCCCATGCCCAAGTTCTGCGTGTGCACATGCTCGCCCGCCGCTATCGCCTTGGTAGCAAAACCGATGATTTGGTTGTAGCGGCGCACCGGGCTGCCAGCGGCAATGGCATGCACGGCCACCTTGTGCCCCGCAGGAATCAGCCCGCGTGTGGTGATGCCATTGAGCAGCGTGCCGCCGACAATTTGCGAGCGCGCAATCACCACGTCGTCGGCGGGATGGAGCTGGATAAATAAATGCATAGTGCCACGTACTTTCTCTGGATAAGTGGGCCGCCCCAGGGGGACAGGGGATCGCCATTTCTAATGGTACTATGATATGCACCACTCCAAATACAGGCTGTACCCCATGAGACTACAAGGTAAAACCGCCCTCATCACCGCCGCCGGGCAAGGCATCGGCCAGGCCTGCGCACTGGCCATGGCGCGCGAAGGTGCGCAAGTGATCGCCACTGATGTAAACCCTCTGCTCTTGCAAAGCTATGCAGGTATCGCCAACATCCGCACCCAGGTGCTGGACGTGTTGGACAAGGCAGCTATTCAAACCGTGATGCAAGCCGCCCCCAAGCTGGACGTGCTGTTCAACTGCGCAGGCTTCGTGCACAACGGCAGCATCTTGCAAGCCACCGATGAGGACTGGAACTTTGCTTTTAACCTCAATGTACGCGCCCAGTTCTGGATGATCCAGGCCGCCCTGCCCAAGATGTTGGCGGGTGGGGGTGGCAGCATCATCAACATGGCCAGCGTGTGCGGTAGCTTGAAGGGCTTGCCCAATCGTTTTGCCTACGGCGCCAGCAAGGCGGCGGTGGTGGGGCTGACCAAATCGGTCGCTGCAGACTTTGTGGGCCAGGGCATTCGCTGCAATGCGATAGCACCCGGCACGGTAGACACGCCCTCGCTGGGCGAGCGCATCAACAGCTATGCCGACCCGGTAGACGCGCGCAAGAATTTCATCGCCCGCCAGCCCATGGGCCGCTTGGCGCAGGCTCCCGAGATAGCGCCCATCGTGGTCTACCTGGCCAGCGATGAATCGGTGTTTGCTACAGGCCAGGTATTTGCAGTGGACGGAGGCATGACGATATGAACCAACTCGATTTAAACCAGCGCCACGCGGTCATCACTGGCGGCGCATCGGGCATTGGCCTGGCCATTGCGCAGCGCATGCTGGCCTCGGGTGCGCGCCTCACGCTGTGGGACATGAACGAAGCGGCTCTGCGCGGCGCGCAAGAGGCGCTGGGCAAAGATGCATCGGGCAATGCCGTGCATACGGTAGAGGTCAACGTCACCGACCATGCCGACGTGGTGCGCGCAGCCGCCGCTACCGAGCAGCACGCCCCCGTAGACATCGTGGTCAACAGCGCAGGCATCACCGGCCCTAACGCCACGGTGGCCGACTACCCGGTGGGTGACTGGAAGCGCGTGTTTGACGTGAACGTGCACGGCCTGTTTTATGTCTGCCGCGAGCTCTCGCCCTTCATGCGCCAGCGCAACTACGGCCGCATCGTCAACATCGCCTCCGTTGCAGGCAAAGAAGGCAACCCCAACGCCAGCGCCTACAGCGCCAGCAAGGCCGCTGTCATTGCGCTGACCAAATCGCTAGGCAAAGAGCTGGCCGCCACGGGTGTGCGCGTCAACTGCGTCACCCCCGCTGCGGTGAAGACGGCGATGTTTGACCAGATGACGCAAAGCCACATCGACTTTATGCTGTCTAAAATACCCATGGCGCGCTTTGGCGAAGTGCAAGAAATTGCTGCCATGGTGGCCTGGCTGTGCACCGAAGACTGTTCGTTCTCGACCGGTGCAGTGTTTGACCTGTCCGGCGGCCGGGCGACCTATTAAAATTTGAAATACAAGACAGAATGAATACCGGACGCAGAGGACGCAAAGATTACGCAAAGGACGCAAAGGACGCAAAGGACGCAAAAAAATACCAAATAAAAACAACTAGAAACCAGGTAGAAGCCAAGTATTTTTGAATTCTTTTTTTGGTTTTCTTTTACGTCCTTTGCGTAACTTTTGCGTCCTCTGCGTCCGGCCAAGCCCGCTTTCTCTCCCCTTCCACTAACTACTCAACAAGGACAACCATGAAACTAGTTCGCTACGGCAACCCCGGCAAAGAAAAGCCCGGCATCATCGACGCGAAAGGCGTGCTGCGTGATTTGAGCGCAGTGGTGCCCGACATCGGCGCGGCGCAACTGAGCGAGGCCTCCCTCAAAAAGATCGCCAAAATCAAAACCGATAAATTACCCGCTGTGCGCGGCACGCCCCGCATGGGCTGCCCGGTCGCAGGTATTGGCAAGTTCATCGCCATCGGTCTGAACTACTCTGACCACGCCAAAGAAGCCGGCATGGCCATCCCCAAAGAGCCTATCGTTTTCATGAAAGCCATCAGCTGCATCCAGGGCCCTAACGACGACGTGATGCTGCCCAAAAACTCCGTCAAAGGTGACTGGGAAGTCGAGCTGGCCATCGTCATCGGTACCAAGGCGTCCTACGTCAGCCAAAAAGACGCTCTGAATTACGTAGCAGGCTACGCCCTGTCTAACGACGTGAGCGAGCGTGAATACCAGCTAGAGCGCGGCCCGCAGTGGGATAAGGGCAAGGGTTGCGACACCTTCGGCCCCCTGGGCCCCTGGCTGGTGACGACGGATGAGATCACCAACCCGCAAAAACTCGCCATGTGGCTGGACGTGAACGGCAAGCGCATGCAAACCGGCAACACCAAAACCATGATCTTCGGTGCCGCCAAGATCGTCAGCTACGTCAGCCAGTTCATGACCTTGCTGCCCGGCGACGTGATCATCACCGGCACGCCCCCAGGCGTAGGCATGGGTGTCAAGCCCGCGCCGCAGTTCCTGAAAAAGGGCGACGTGATGACCCTGGGCATCGAAGGCTTGGGCGAGCAACGCCAAAAAGTAGTGGCGTACAAGAAGGCCTAAGGCGAAAACCGGCGTAGACAGCGCAGGCTGTCTACGCTATTCATGGTTGCTGGATCACAGAACGCTACATATTCAGTAGCTGCTCCCGCGATATTCTATTGGGCTACAGGCCTATTTGCTTGTGAAATTAGCCTGGCGCAGCACGCGCTGGCTCGTCAGGCAGCCAGCTCACTACTAAAAATGTGAACACCGCCACCCCCGCCAGCAGCATCAACACACTGCCAAAGCCCACCGACTTCACCAGCGGCCCCAGCGCCCACACCGCCACCGAGCTGATGCCAATCGACACCGCCAGGCGCATGCCCGCTACACGCGAGCGCATATGGTCGTCCACGTAGCGCACGATCATCGCGTCGGTGAACGGGATAGCCCCAAACACCGACACCATCACCCCAATCAGCGCCGCATACAGCCACCAGCCCTGCGCCGTGGCCGCCAGCAGCAGCAGCGGGATTTGCAGCGCCACCACGCAGCGGTACAGGTTGCGGATCGGAAAGCGGTCAATCAAACGCCCTACCACCACCTGCGCCAGCGAGGCAATAGCGTACACCGATGCCAGCAACAGCCCCAGCTTGGCCGGGTCCTGCATCACGCCCTGAAAACGCTCGGTCATGAGTTGCGTGTTGCCATTGGTGGTGATGTTAAACAGCAGCCCGCCACTGGCCGCCGCTGTCGTCATTACCAAAAAAGCGCGCGCTAATTGTTTGGGCGAGAGACTCACCTTGGCCTTGGTGCTGCGTTTGGAGGGTGCCATGGTCTCGCGCGGGCACACCCACACAAACCACAGCCCCACCACCATGCACACCACCCCCGGCACCGCAAACGCCACCCGCCAACCAAAAGCCTTGACCAACAGCCCGGTAACCAACGCCGCCACGGCAATGCCCAGGTTGCCGACCAAACCGTTAAAACCTATCGTCGCGCCCGGCTTGGCCGAGTGCTGCACCAGCATGGGTATGCCCACCGGGTGGTAAATGGCCGAGAAGGTGCCCAGTAAAGTCAGCGCCACCGCCAACTGCCAGGGCGACTGCACGCAAGCCACCAGCAGGGCCGACAAGCCCATGCCAAAGAAAAACACCAGCATCATCGGGCGGCGGCCCCACAAATCACCCAGCCGCCCCGCCGGGATCGAGCCCAAACCAAACATCACAAACGCCCCTGCGCCCCAAGGCATCAAATCTTCCCAGCGCGCATACCCAAAATCCTGCGCCATGCTGGCCACCGCTGTGGCGAAGATGAGCAAGAACATATGGTCAATCGCGTGGGCCAGATTGAGCAGGGTGGTGACCCAAAATGGCGTGCTGGTCGCGTGGTGGGCAGCCGATGTTGCCATAGAAGATGCCACACTGGTGTTAACGAAGTTGCTCATGGAGGGCTCTCGGTTCAACAAGCTGTTAGTGCTGCACACTCCCGTTTTTTCGTATCAGAAGCATGCTGCGTGTATGCAATGGTAAAGGCAAATCAGCACAGAGGGTGTCCCGTCCATTCATGGCCCGTGCCCACCCATCGCCGCGCTCCATGCGCAGGGCGTGCTCCGGCATGCTGGCAATGCGGGTAAGCATCCATTTGTGACAGTTTGATGAATGCCAATACCGCTGACAATGTGTTTGCCTGTACCTTGCCAGTCACCATGCTTCTCAAATATATTACCCCTCTCGCAATCATGTCGCCCGTCGCCTCGCTGCGGCTCACAACCCTACGGTTACGCCATGTACCACCAACTCGTTTACAACAGTGCTGCGATATCCGAGGACTTGGGGTCGCAAGACCTTGAGAGCATCCTGATCGGTGCCCGCAAAAGAAACAGTTTATTAGGCGTGACGGGTCTGCTAGTCTACCGTAATGGCGAGTTCTTGCAATTGCTGGAAGGCGACTACGATGTCGTGCAGCACATCTACCACGATATTATTTTGCTTGACGAGCGGCACACGGCCGTAGGCATTGCCTGGGAAGACCGCGTTGCACAGCGCAGCTTTGCCCATTGGTCCATGGGCTTTATGGATGCCAGCGGCATGTCATCTCCCGCCGCACCGGCTCCTCAAGGCGTTGTGCGTGGCAGCCTGGACGGTATGCATCTGTCGGGCCCCGCCACGGTAGGGTGCAACTTGCTCATGAACATGTACCGCCATATCTGCGCGATGCCGGTAGCTAGCGCATACTCAAACCCGACGCCGTGGTGCCAGTTGCGTCCCACCACGATTGCCGTGTAAAGTTAGCCATCCCAGAAAGCCAGCCACCATGGCAGACGGGCCATGAGAATGGACTCACTATGCCTAAAAATACCGACAAAAAAAGCACTCTGCTGGCCCCATGGCAGCCCCCTACCGACAGCAAAGCCAAGGCGTTTTCCCTGGAAAAATGCGACCCGTCGGCCAAGCCCTTTTCCAGTGGCGACAAGGCCAAGGACAAAACGGCCATAGACGCGCTGGCAGTCGAGCTGGATACCTTGCAAGACCTGTTCTACGCCGACCGCCGCCACAAGCTGCTGGTGGTGCTGCAAGGCACCGACACCTCGGGCAAAGACGGCACCATCCGTGGTGTGTTTGGCCGCACCAGCGCGCTGGGGGTGCACGCCCTGGGCTGGAAAGCCCCCACCGAGACCGAGCGCGCCCACGACACCCTGTGGCGCATCCACCAGCATGTGCCCGCCGCCGGTGAGGTGATGATCTTCAACCGCAGCCACTACGAAGACGTGCTGGTACCCGTCGTCAACGGCTGGATCACGCCCGGGCAAACCCGCCAGCGCTACGCGCAGATCAACGACTTCGAACGCATGCTGACAGAGACCGGCACGGTGGTGATGAAGTTCATGCTGCACATTAGTTTTGAAGAGCAGGGCCAACGCCTGCAAGAGCGCATCGACGACCCCACCAAGCGCTGGAAGTTCAGCCTGGGCGACATCGAGGTGCGCAAGCAGTGGGCCGCCTACCAAACCGCCTACGAAGCCCTGCTGGGCGCCACCAGCACCCCCCACGCCCCATGGACCGTGGTGCCCGCAGACTCCAAAACCCACCGCAACCTGATGATTGCCACCCTGGTGCACGACAAGCTCACAACGCTGGGGTTGACCTACCCACCGGATGACCCCAAGCTGGTGGGGCTGAAAATCAAATAACTATGATTAGCATAGCTGCTAGCGCCATATTTTATGGGGCTCGCGGTCCATTAAGCACTGCAACTTAGCCTGCAGCACCGTACACAGGCTCACACAGCACTTGTGTCTTCACCGAGTTGGCAATAAAGCACTCTTCATGCGCTGCATGGTGCATGGCATCGATGTCAGCGCGCGTAGGCAGGTGCGCGCCCGAGAACTGCACCTCAGGACGCAGCGTGACCACGGACACCACCAGCTTGCCGTTAGCGTTCTTTTCCATGATGCCTGAGGCGGCGTCAAAATAACGGTCTACCCGAAACTTGCGCTCCACCGCAATCGACAAAAACCACAGCATGTGGCAGCTCGACAGCGACGACACAAACATCTCCTCCGGGTCTACCGCAGTGGCATCTGAATACGGCAGCTTAACTACATGCGGCGACGACGAGCCCGGCACCTCGGTGCCACCATCAAAGCGCAGCACATGCCTGCGGCTGTAGCGGTTGTCCAAGAAGTTCTGCTCGCCACGCAGCCAAAGGGTTTCGGCGGTGTAGGGGGTCATGCTGTGTACTCCGTGCAGGGTAAATGTACAACTTGATAAAAATCACCAGGTACGACATAATACATCATGCCTGCGCCTAAGCCTGACACTAAAATAATTGACGAAGTACACCGAATCTCAGGCAAGCGTGGCAATGGGCAATTGCGCCGTGAAGTGTGGGAGAACGCCAAAGGCGAGATCACGCGCTACAACTTGGCGTATGTCAACCATGCGCTGTTCAAGGGTGACAACGGTCGTGTAGTGGGCTACGACAACCAGCACGGCTACCACCACCGCCATTATTTTGGCAAGGTAAGCGCCGTGGCTTTTGTGAGTTTTGAAGTGGTAGAAAACCAGTTTGAATCAGATTGGTTGGCACTTAGGAGTTCTGTATGAAAAACGTCATGATTAAAACCGCTACCGAGCAAGACTTCTTTACCCGTGGCCGTCGCCTTGCTAAAGCAGCCGATGCAGGCAAACGCCTGCCACGCGAAACTGTTATCAGCTTTGAAGAGCCTGCGGACTTGCTGCGCGTGCTCACCAGCGCGCGCCTGGACTTGTTTCGCGCCATCCTGGCGCAAGCCGACTCCATCACCGGCATAGCCACCCGTCTAAACCGCGACCGCAGCGCCGTCAAGCGTGATGTGGACGAGCTGGCCTTGGCTGGCTTGATTTCAGTGGAAGAAGAGGTGCTACCCGGTCATGGCCGCATGAAGCGCGTGCGGGCGGTGGGGCAGAGGTTGACTTTGCAGGCGCAGTTGGGTTAGTTTCACTTGCACATTGCCTTGGGTATGATAAAGCGTCCTACCATGAACAAATCTAAAATTGCCATCACGGTCAGCCCTCTGGTGTTGAATCGGCTGGATGCCTGGGTGCAGAATGACCACTTTGCCAGCCGCAGCGAGGCTATTGAGCAGGCTTTCCATTGACTCTGCCCATGGGGCATGTGGGTGGTAAAGACGCATGGCTAAAAATCAGCCAGGTGCGTGTTTTGTCTACGCAACGCTTGGGCAGAAAAATAGGAAAAGTAGCGCCTGAGCTACTATCGCAGGCGATAGATGGGTTGAATGAAATTGTGGGTGATTGAAACTGGCTTGCCTAGATTCAGCGCTTAGCGCCCAAACAATTCAGAATGGGTACCCGCCCGCGCAAACTTGATGGTATTTTTGTCAGGCAATTGGTAGATCAGCAAAAAATCGCCGCCCACGTGGCATTCCCGAAAATCCATCCAATCACCGCTGAGCGCATGGTCTAGATATTCAGGCGGCAATGGGCCATCATTCGCTATCAGTAGCAGCATCGCCTCTTTCAGCCGGTTCATGTCGTAGCGGCCTGAGTGCGAAAGCCGCTCCCAGTCTTTCAAAAATGCTTTGCTACGGTCACTGGCGCGCGGCAGGTTAGCGCGCTTTTGGCTTGGCGACTTTGTCGAGGTCATCAAATAATTCCTGCGCCGACTTAAAGCGAGCCTTGCCCATCGCCCGGGTCTCCTTCATGGCGGCGATGGTGTCCAGGTTGGGCGCTTTCACCTCAAAAGGCAGGCCGCGCTGGGCCACCACTTGGCGCAAGAACAACCGAATGCCGTCGCTAAGTGACAGCCCGCACTGCGCCAGCACGTCGGTAGCGCTTTCTTTCAGCTCAGGCTCCACGCGCGAGCGCACGTCGGTGGATTTAATGGCGAGAGTTGTCATACGCTATGTGCTCCTCATTTGAAACGTAGCTACGTTTATGCTTCAACGTAGCTACAAATTATAAATTAATTTAACCACTCCGTCAAGGTCAGCGTTAAGCCAACACGCCCTAAACCCATGACCGACAAAGAGCTCGAAGCCTTCGAGGCGGGGCGCGACATTGGCTCGGAGATTGTGCAGTCTTTGCGCGAGGCCAAGGCCGGTAAAACCCGCGTGGTGTATTCCCCCGTCATAGCCGCGCGGCAAAACTCCGGCCTGTCGCAAACCGATTTCGCCAGGCTCTTGGGTGTGTCCGTGCGCACCTTGCAAGGCTGAGAGCAAGGGCGGCGCGAGCCTACCGGTGCGGCTAAAACCTTGCTAGCTATCGCGCAGATCATGCCGGAGGCCTTGTTGGCGGTGGCTTGGTGTTGAATGGTTAAGTTAACTCTGCCGCCATTCTGGCGCAGACTCCATCATCTCTCTTTACAAAGCAAGGGGACATTTTTTTCAGGATATCCCAAGCACTTCCAGTTAACCTCATTTGCACTTGCCATGCGATCACGAAAAGTGCTAACAGTGTCCAATGCGCTCCTGCAAAAGGGCGGATTTTAGTCAGTATGTTGATCCACTTCGCTGCCATAAATACCAAACCTATAAAAGGGTCATAACACCCGCACCCGCACACCCTTCCCCTTAATCTGCGTAGCATTCAACCGACTAGCCGCCTCATGCCCAATACTGCGCGCTACGCCTACGTAGGTGGAGAATTCATTCACCGTGATCTTGCCGACTTGCTCGCGGGTGTAGCCTAAGTCCGCAGTCAGCGCACCCAACACATCCCCTGGCCGGATCTTTTCTTTTCGGCCGCCTTGGATGTGCAGCGTAGCCATCGGCGGCACCAGGGGTTTGTCGCTGGTGGGTTGGAGTTCGGCCAGCTTGTGCCATTCGGACTCGCGGTTTTGCAG
>JANMTF010000188.1:0-5225 GCA_031390175.1 Polaromonas sp. | reverse complement strand
GTGCAAATGCACATCACGCAGCTAGCCCCTGTTTTAAAGGCTAATGCCGACGTGGTGGCGGTCTGGCAGGCGGGTTTTATTGGTGCATGGGGCGAGTGGCATACCTCATCGAACAACCTCACCACCGCTGCCAACAAGCTGGCCGTGCGAGACGCGCTGCTGGCTGCGTTGCCTGCCGCGCGCCAGCTCCAGGTGCGCAACCCCAGCGACCTGATGGCATGGTTTAGCGTGCCGCCCACCGAGGCTAACGCTTTCTCGGCCACACCGTCAACGGCGAGCCGGATGGGGCTGCATAACGACTGCTTTTTGTCCAGCCCGGACGATGTGGGTACCTACGCGCCCCCGTCTGCCGAAGGCGCGCTGCGCCAGTACACCAAAGACGCGACCGCCATTACCGCATTTGGCGGGGAGACATGCTATGTAGCTGACGTGGCACAGGCCCGCATGCACTGCGCCGACATTTTGGCCGAGGGCGCAGCCTACCACCTGGCTTACCTCAACCGCGACTACTACCAGCCCTTCTTTGACAACTGGCAGGCCGAGGGATGTATGGCCGAGGTGTCACGCAAAATCGGCTACCGGATGGTGCTGCGCAGCCTGTCGCACAGCCAAACCGTGCGCGTAGGCGGCAGCGTTGCGCTGTCCTTGGTTATCGGCAACGAGGGCTGGGCACGCCTTGCCAATCCGCGCCCGCTGGTGCTTAAGCTGGTGCCCGAGAACGCCGTCAACGAAGCGGGCGCTGTGGTACTGGCGCTGGCCGGGACTGATTTACGCCGTATTGCCGCAGGCGCTGCCGCCGTCACACTCAGCAGCAGTGCCGTGCTGCCCAAATCGTTGCCAGCAGGCCGCTACAAGGTGCAACTGGGCGCCCCAGACCCTGCGCCCACCCTCAGCACCCAGCCGACTTTTGCATTGCGCTTTGCCAACGCAGACCAAGCAACCGGTGCCCAATGGCTGACCACGACAGGATTTATGGCCACAGGCACGGTGTTGACAGTGAAGTGAGGCGGTTGGGTGTAAAGCCCAAGAACAGTACACTTACACCCATGCGTCCCTCCGAAGCCCTGTCCCTGCACCGCACGCGCATCCGCGAGATTGCGCTAAGCCACCGCGTGAGCGGCGTGCGGGTGTTTGGCTCAGCCCTGCGCGGCGACGACGTGGCCGGCAGCGACCTTGACCTGCTGGTAGAGCCCACAGCGCAAACCACGCTGCTGGATATTGGCGCTATTCGGTTTGAGCTGAAAAACCTGCTGGGCATGGATGTGGATGTGCTGACACCAAACAGCCTGCCCGCCAGCTTTCGCGCGCAGGTGCTGCGCGAGGCTGTGCCTGTATGAGCCGGGCGCAGCCGCCTTACACGTAATGGAAGGAGCTACGTAAATGCCACTAACAGAGAAAGAACTTTTGGCACGCGACGCCAAGCGAGATATTGGCGCTGAGCTGTTGCAGGCGGTTCGTGAAATGAATGCCGGGTTGGGCAAAGTTTCCTACCGAATCAAAGTGCCCAATGCTACGACTCTAGCAGCTATAGCAGAGGCAGAGACGATCGTTCAAACTCGAAGTGCTCGGTTTAAAAACGCCGACGAGGTCGTCAAGAAGCTTGCAACATGACTGCGAGAAAATTCAAAACTATACCTCCTCGCGTCATCATCTTCGCTGGCCCTAATGGCGCGGGCAAGTCTACGCACGCAGATGCCATCCTGGCCGCGCTGGGCATCCCAACCTTTGTGAATGCAGACTACATTGCTCGCGGTTTGTCTGGGCGCAATGCGGAGGCGGTTGCGATGATGGCGGGGCGCATTATGTTGACACGGCTTAAAGAGCTGGCGGCGGCAAATCAAGACTTTGCATATGAGTCCACGTTGTCCAGCCGCAGCTTTGCGCCGTTTTTGCGCTTACTGAAAGCGCAGGGTTATCAGGTGGCAATTTATTATTTTTCTCTTGCCAGCCCATCGCTGGCGGTGCGCCGGGTCAAGCTGCGCGTGGCGATGGGTGGGCATGATGTGCCCGCAGACACGGTGCGCCGCCGCTACGCGCGCAGCATTAATAACTTTTTGAATCTGTACACCCCTCTTGCCGATGACTGGACGGTGTACGACAATTCATCCTTAAAGCAAGCGACAATGATCGCCTCATTTGCCAACGGCATTCTCAACATACTGGAACCGACACCATGGCTCAAACTGCAAAGCCAAGCCACAGCAGGCTAAGGCCTACCCCTAAGGCGCTTGACAAGGCGCTCAAAGACTCGGCAACCCAGGCCCGGCGCATGGCCGAAGCGTTTGGCTTGACGGTGCCTGGAGTTGTTAAAAAGCAGGATAAAACACCTAGCCGCTCGGCAGCAACGGCAGCAGCGCGTCGCAAGGTGCACGCTTAAAGTCGTTTAATTACTACGCTTTCAGTAGCTGCTCCCGCAATATTCTATTGGGCTAGAGACTTAAAGTCTTAAAAATTTCATGAGTAAGTACGCCTTAGCCTTGTGCGCCTTACAAGTGCTTGTCTGACATACAGCGATGCGCAATCGGTGTCCAATCGACTTGATTCAGGAGCCCATCATGACGCAACACGCCACTATCGTCGACCACATTACCTACACGCCGGGCGACGGCGCCCCGGTGGTGATCCCCAAAGGCCCGGTTGAGATTGAGCTGGCAGCCGACAGCGCCACACTCAGTTGGACTGCAGACAATGGCGCAGCGGGCCTGACAGCCATTCCACTCACGCTGTACACGCTGTACGTAGAGCAAAAAAGAATCACGCTGCACACCTAGCGCGCGCGGCGCTTTGGCGGCAGGTGGCGCTGTTGAGCTCGGGCAGCTCTACATGGCATGCGGTTTGTTGGGGCGCAGCGCGGAGGCGGCGACAATAATGGCTTCATTTGCCCGAGGCATTCTCAGTATTTTGGAACCCACACCATGGCTCAAACTGCAATGCAACCCGACACCATCCTCCACTTCTGGCTTGAAGAGCTCACCGAAAAGCAGCATTTCGCCAAAGACGCGGCGCTGGACGCGCTGATAGCACAGCGCTTTGGTGCGTTGCTGGAGAGCGCAGCGCGGTGCGAGCTGTTTGGCTGGCGGGCCACGGCTGCGGGGCGGCTGGCGGA
The DNA here is from genome assembly GCA_031390175.1 of Polaromonas sp. GTDB lineage: Bacteria > Pseudomonadota > Gammaproteobacteria > Burkholderiales > Burkholderiaceae_C > JAAFIP01. The sequence goes on along the minus strand of JANMTF010000188.1, from coordinate 2,119 downwards.
AGTCTTGGTGCTAGACCAGTTCTCGCGCAACGTGTGGCGGGGCACCCCGCGCGCCTTTGCGCAGGACGCGCTGGCGCTGTGCCTGGCGCAAGAGCTAGTGCTGCGGGGGGACGATGCGGCGCTGCCCGTGGCCCAGCGCCGCTTTGCTTACATGCCGTATATGCACAGCGAGTCGCCGCTGGTGCACCAAGAGGCGCTGCGCCTGTTTGACCAGCCGGGCCTGGAGGACAACCTGCGCTTTGAGCAGCAGCACTTGGCTATTTTGGAGCGCTTTGGCCGCTACCCGCACCGCAACGCTGTTCTGGGCCGCGCATCTACGCCGCAAGAGCTGGTGTTTTTGCAAGAGCCTGGGTCGGGCTTTTAAGGCATGTTGGGTGGCAACAGCTTGGCTATGAACCACTACATTTTTTATAGCTGCTCCCGCGATATTCTATTGGGCTAGAGGCCTAAAATGCTTGTAATATCTGCCTGCAAACGCACGTTACCGCAATTCACTATCCATGGAGCACACCGTCATGCACATCACCAGCCTTGCATCATTGCGCGCCCTCTACGCTCCCAGGGGTGAACGCTCTGCGCTGAAAGAGCTGCCCGCGCTGGACGCGCACGCGATGCGCTTTGTCAGTCTGTCGCCGTTCGTGGTGCTGTCCAGCGCCAGCGCGGGCGGTGCCATGGACGCGTCGCCGCGCGGGGGTGCGCCGGGGTTTGTGAAGGTGGTGGACGCGCACACGCTGCTGATCGCAGATTCCCCGGGCAATAACCGGCTAGATACGCTGCAAAACATCATCGAAACCGGGCAACTGGGTTTGCTGTTTTTGCTGCCCGGCATGGACGAGACGCTGCGGGTGAATGGCACTGCGATGTTGTCTACTTTGGAGTCTGAGCGCAAGCTGTGCGAGGACGCGCGGCGCGTGCCTAAACTGGTGATCAAGGTGACGGTGCAAGCCGCCTATCTGCACTGCGCCAAAGCGCTGATGCGCTCCGCCTTGTGGGACACCACACGCCATGTAGAGCGCGCCACCCTGCCCAGCATGGGCGAGATGCTGCGCGACCAGATAGGCCCACGCATGGGTGCCGATATGCCGGTAGAGACGCAGGCGCAGATGCTGGAGCGGTATCGGCAGACTTTGTAGATAACTTGGTAAATAATGGCCATCTACATGGTCATTTGGGGAATTTTGCTATGGGTCCATACAGCGTTGCCGAAGCGAAGGCTCAACTTAGCGCACTGCTGCAGGCGGTGGAGCTGGGCGAGGAGGTGACCATCACGCGCCATGGGGTGGCGGTGGCGGTAGTGTCGCCGGTGCGCAAAGCTCAGGCTGCAATCAATTGGGAGCGCATTCGTGCCTGCCAGCAGCGTACCCAACCGGCTAAAAAATCTGCCAAGCCGGCCGTGCCGCGCGACTGGGCTGCCGTACTGTACGAGATGCGTGATAAATAAGCTGCGCAGCGCCGCGCTGACATAAACCGAAACAAACCGATACCGCCGCGAGATGACTCTCGCACCCTGGCCCGGCACACTGACAGACTTGTTCAACTACTTCTTGAGTGAAGGAAACACTGTCATGAAACCCTGGATCAAACGCACCCTGATCGGCGTCTTTGGCGCATCTGTCCTTATCGGCGGCCTGACGGCCTGCGGCACGGGCGGCCACAGAGGCGGCCACCACAGCGGCAACTGGAGTGCCGAGCGCACCACCGAGATGCGCGGCAAAGTAGTAGACAAAATCAGCAGCCACCTCGCGCTGAACGATGCGCAAAAGCAAAAGCTGGGCGTGCTGGCAGACGAGGTGATCGCCTCGCGCACCGCCTTTCGCGGCAAAGACGCAGACCCGCGCACCGAGTTCAAAGCCATGGTGGCTGGCGAGAAGTTTGACCGCACCCGCGCTCAAGCTTTGCTAGACCAAAAGACCCAAGTGGTGCAAGGCAATGGCCCGAAGATGATTACCGCGATGGCGGATTTTTATGACAGCCTGAACCCTGCGCAGCAAAAGCAGGTGCGCGAGAAAATGGAGCACCGCGGTGGCTGGTGGGGCCGCGGCTAAGCGGCTGGTGATGGGCTGCACACCATGCCACCCACCCTCGCCCCCGTGCACCACCTGGCCCAGCAGGTGCGTGC
>JANMTF010000154.1:0-22185 GCA_031390175.1 Polaromonas sp. | reverse complement strand
GATTGGCGACTACCTGTCCAGGCCAGGTTTCTGGCAGGGTGGCGCAGGGATTGCCGCATGCTGGTACGGCGGCTCACTGATTCTGGCCGCAGCTCTAAAGCAAACGCTCATGGAGGCATCGCCAGCAGCGCGCGGAGCCTTCAGGCTGGCGGCACTGGGCAAAGTCGATGTTGCCCTGAAGAGCACGGCTACCTTACTGCGGGAAGCAGCGACGTGGATTGACGACAACCCACTTGCCGATGCAAGTGCAGTGGCGCTGCGCGCCCGATTGAGTGCTGAAGCGTGCGCCACCACGGTACTGGCTGAAGCTGGCCGCGCGTTGGGTCCCGCCGCATTCTGCCATAACGCGCGGTTCGCACAGGCCGCTGCCGATCTGCCGGTTTTTGTGCGGCAAAGCCACGCTGAGCGTGACTTCGCGGCGCTGGCTGAACGCGTCATTTCAAACGAAGACCAACCATGGTCGCTTTGAACCGCAGGCGCATCATCCAAAGGGGCGGCACTGGCGAACCAGCGTGGCAGCATTGGTTGCGCACGGCGGGACTGACCAACGTAGCGTTGCATGAGTGGCTACCCCGCACGGCACGTCTGGTCGTTGTTGCGCCGCATCCAGACGATGAAGTACTGGCCAGCGGTGGGTTAATGGCGATGCATTCAGACCGGGGTGGCCAAATAATGCTGGTTGCCGTGACGGACGGAGAAGCCAGTCACGCCCACACCTCGCGTTGTCAGGCCCGTGCCCTGGCAGCACAACGCTGCGCTGAGAGCATGCAGGGTCTGGTGCAACTCGGCATAGCGGGGCTGGCGGTCGAGCGGCTGAAGTTGCCGGATGGGCGTGTGGCGCACTACATAGCGCGCCTGGCGCTGCGGTTGCAAGTGTTGCTGCGCGCAACAGACGTCGTGGTGACCACGTGGCGGATGGACGGTCACCCCGACCACGACGCAACCGGCTTCGCCGCGTCGCTTGCGTGCGGCGTTGTGGGTAGCCGCTTGATTGAAGCACCTGTCTGGATGTGGGATTGGGCCAGCCCAGGGGACACGTGTGTGCCTTGGAACCACTTGCGGAGTTTGCCGTTGACCGCACATGCGTGTGATCGCAAACAGACAGCCTTGACGGCACATGCCAGCCAGCTTGATTCATCCCGCGGCTTAGAAGGTGCCGTCTTGGGCGCGGACATTGTGGCCCGAGCCAATAGAACGGCCGAGTACTTTTTTTCAGGCTTGGAAAACACTTATGCAGCACACCGCTGAGTACTTTGACGCACTCTTTGATCAAGACAGCGATCCCTGGAAATTCAGATCGCGCTGGTATGAATCGCGCAAGCGCGCGCTCACGCTGGCCTGCCTGCCGCAACCTCGATATGCGAGAGCCTACGAGCCAGGCTGCGCTAACGGTGAAACGTCTGTGGCGCTGGCTGCGCGCTGCGACAGCCTGCTGGTGTCAGACGGTTCACACCGGGCGGTCACCATGGCCAAGGCCCGGCTGGCTGACTATGCGAACGTGCATGTCAGGCAAGCCTGGGTGCCATCGCAATGGCCGACAGAAACTTTTGACTTGATTGTCCTGAGTGAATTCGGGTTCTACCTGGGTAGGCGGGATCTGGACGCGCTGTCTGCCCGGACCGTGGCATCGCTGCGGCCAGGTGGCACGGTGCTGGTATGCCATTGGCGTCGACCCATTGAAGGGTGCGAGTTTACGGGAGACGAAGTCCATCATCGTTTGGCGAAGGGAATGGATTTAGCCTTGGTGTGCCGAGTAGTGGAGCCGGATATGCGACTAGAGGTATGGAGCCATGACGCACGCTCAGTGGCTCAGCGCGAAGGTTTTGTGTAGCGCGCCCGACCGGCGCTCCTGCTGCAAAGGAAAAATACCATGAAAAAATCCGCCGCGGGTGGATCCGGCTCCACCGACCCGAAGAGCATTGATGAATTGACGGGGCGAAACCTGCGCACGATTCTGGCCCAGGAGCAAGCGGCAAAGTCGGGCATTAGCGCTGGCGAACGGCTTGCTGGAAGGGTTGCCCAATTTTGTGGAAGCATGCCATTTGTATGGATTCACGTGGTGTGGTTCGGCCTGTGGGTGCTGATCAACACCGTGGCCGGAGGCGCAAACCACTTCGACCCATTCCCCTTTCCGCTGCTCACATTTTCAGTATCGCTGGAGGCGATTTTCCTATCCGCATTTATGCTGATCAGCCAAAACCATGAGACCCGCATGACAGAGCAGCGAAGTCACTTGGACCTCCAGATCAATCTCCTGACCGAGCAGGAGAACACGCAGATGCTCAAAATGCTGCGCAGTATTGCAGTCAAAGTTGGTGCTGATTTTGAAGAGCATCCCGACCTGGCGGCGCTGGAGCAGGACACTCAGACTGAGCGGCTGTTGGACCAGATCGACCAAGCGACCCAGCTTTCCAAAAAGCCGTAGCCTGGTGCGGCTGCGGCTTCCTGGGCTTATACCTACGAGCTTTGTTTTGATGCCGTATCGCTATAAACGTTCTGCGCGCGGTTGGCCTTCCAGGCGCTGCTGAGATGCGTTGCGTCTTCGTCATTGCGTGGACGCACCCCCATCAAGATGCCACCATTACGAATGCCCTCATCATACTCTTTCACTCTTTCTTCGGGCATGTTCCAACCCACCAGCGCGCCGACGATACCGCCAGTTGCCGCGCCCGCTCCCGCACCAGCGACAGCTGCTGCAATGGGGCCAGCGAGCACCAGGCCAAGGCCAGGTAGGGCTAAGGTGGTACCTACTGCAGCGACCGCTGCGGCGATGGCGCCTACTGTCCCGCCTATCGCGCCGCCAATGCCCGCACCTTCGGCCGCCTTGGTGCCAAGCTCCGTCTCGGTTCCCGCAGCGGCAAAATGCCTTTGCTTGGTTTCATCGGACATGACAACGTCAATATCGTCCTTTGAATAGCCTCGGTCAGCCAGTGTGCTGTAACCGAGTTCAGCGCTTTCCCGATCAGGGAATAAGCCGGTCATGAGGGGTGTGTCTTTAGCCATGGTTGATGTCCTTAAAAAGTCTGGATTAAAGGGATGCGACGAGCAGTTTGAGCGCGATGCGCGCTCAAACTGCGCCACTGAAACCGTCATGTGCACACGCATCATGTCCGGATTCACAAATTTTGTCCCGGTGCGCGTCTGAAGGCTGCCAGACAAGACGTGTTGGGTGAAACGGCGCACAGGCCAATGTGTCGTCAGACCATTCCTACGCGCAGTACGCGGCAAGTTGTCCGCCCGCGTGCACAAGCCAGACGCTGGCAAAGAGCGTATGCAGGCCTTACCTTGGGCTAATACGTCTGATTAGCCAAAAACGGATAAAAACTAAATACATGTTGCACTGGCTTGACTTCAGGTAACACATACACCATGGCGGTGGTGCTGGCAAATGTGGGCGCAACAATGGAGTCAAAGAAATCTACCGGGACATTAATGCACCCATATGAAATTCGATTGTCATCTGTTGTGGAACTTGCCAGCCTTTCAAGCCGACGCTCTTTTAGGTTGGTAGTTCTCACCCGGTGCATTGACACAGCGGCGTCGTAGTCAACCCACACAATGTCTTCGCCTGTGGTATTTGTGCCGCGTTCGGCAACAAAGCGTCCGGCAGGCGTTGTACGCTCTTCTGGCCGAACCTGGCTAAGAGGACGTAGCCCAATGTCGGGAACGCTATCGTCTCCCCGCGCTGAACCCAATAGCACGGGGGACGCGCCTCGCAGTATGCCGTTGGCGGTGAACACAAACACCATGGCGTCACGTTTGTCAACGATGATAAATGCCTGGCCCGCATGGTCGCTGGAGAGCAAAATGGCGTTGGCCAGCTGGCGCACTTCGCTTGAAGGCTGAGTGAGGCCAAACGCAGCTCGAGACTGATGGGCGATGGAAGAGTTCGGCTGGCGTACAGGTGAGTTACGTGCTGCGGGTGGGTGAGTTGAGATGTCGATGCAAGCAACTTGCAATGCCGCCATGGCCAGCGTAGCGGCGCAGACCATCACTCCTGTAAGGCCACCCGCGCACGATTTGACATGTCTTGTCAAAAGCACCCCGTCTGGAACGATTGCCATAGCGGCCAGTACGAATGACGCCGGTCTGATTTACAAAAAATCAGTTGCGGTCCGCGCGCGCCGGGCGCGAAGTGCCCATAGTGCCGCGGTTGTTTGACATACCCTCTGTGATGCGTGGCATGCCTGCCGCATTGTTCGACATGGTTGCAGACGTACCACCAGTGGCAGCTGTGCTCCCTGAGGTGGCTCCACTACTATTGGACATGCCGCCCGAACTGTTGGATGTCGTTGCAGACGTGGCCGGGGCGCCTGTGTTGTTAGACGAGGTACCGGTGTTGCCAGTGTTGCCAACGGTGCCTGGTGTCACTGTGTTGCTGGTAGTTCCCATTGTGCCTACGGAACCAGAGGGTTGTTGCATAGTGGGATCTTTCGGTGTGCCGTCCGCATTGCGGTTTGTGCTGTCGCTTTGTGCGTAAGCGAGGCCAACAGTGCCGACGATGACGGCGGCGGCTGCCGCAGCAGACCAAGATTTTTTCATATTCATGATGTAACTCCAATAGAAGAAAAAGAAAAAGCAATACACATTTAGCCGAGCAAGTCGGTTATAGGCAGTGTAGATAATGGCCCTGGCAATGCGTATAGGGCGACAGCGCCCAATCGCGTAGGAATATGCCGCTGCATTGCCGTAGTCCATGTCTGGCGGAGCGTGGCAGCTGCTGCGCAAAAAAAGCGATGCGGCACTAGAACGAAGAGAACGTGCTGGATGCGCTGGCGCGTAGGAGTGCGCCCACATCCATCACTCCGCTTTGCCGATAGACGCAGTAGGCGTGTACGTTGGACACTGCAACCCCCTCATGTATTGAAAAGGACAGAACCATGCAGTACGTCACCACCAGCGACCAAACCAAGTTATATGTCAAAGACTGGGGCACTGGACGCCCCGTCATACTAATGTCCGGTTGGCCTCTGTCATCTGACAGTTGGGATGACCAGGCGCTGGCCTTGGTCAATTCCGGTTACCGCACTATTGCATATGATCGGCGTGGCTTTGGCCGCTCATCCCAGCCTTGGAGCGGCTACGACTACAACACACTGACCGATGATCTAGCCTCGGTCATCGAACAAACTGGCGCGAAAGACGCTGTGCTTATCGGCTTCTCCATGGGCGGCGGCGAGGTGGCGCGCTACATGTCCCGCCACAGCGGAAAATCAGTCGTGCAAACTGTCCTTGTTTCATCGGTGGTGCCATACATGCTTAAAACTGTCGACAACCCCCACGGCACCGAGCAAGCCATGTTCGACACCATGGGCGAAGGCATCAAAGAAGATCGGGCCAAGTTTTTCGCCGGTTTTTTCAAAGATTTTTTCGGCGTCAACATGCTGTCCTACCCTGTCAGCCAGGAGATGCTGGAGTGGGCAAGGAGTGTTTCCCTGCAGGCGAGTTTAAAGGCTACGTTGGCATGCGCCAACTCTTTTGCATCCACTGATTTTCGCCCCGACCTGCCTGCGATGAACGTGCCTACCCTCATCATCCATGGCACAGACGACAAGACCGTGCCAATTGATGCATCCGGCCGCGCAGCTGCCAGCAGCATCAGGCAGGCCACACTGATCGAATATGAGGGCGCTCCACACGGGCTGTTCGCTACTGAGAAAGGCAGGTTAACACGTGACCTTCTCAACTTCCTCAGATAGCTAGAGCGCGTTTATGGGTGGGTACTGACAAGCTTGTTGTGTCCCGCTGCAAATGTTTATAGCTTCAAAACCTCCGAGCCTGCAGAAGGTTTTACCAAGGCGTCGACCCTCAGGCCAACTCAGTACACTCCATGCTCAGCGAGCACGGAGTTGGGCGGCATGCATTGATAGGTGGACTGAGCTGCAGCCCCTTAAAATGATGCGGTAGCAGCTATTGTTTATGTAGCGCATTCGACCTGGTCAGCAGGCTCGTTCAGATGATCCTGCAAGCAAATGCATGCTCTGCCATGCTGTTCGCTGTGAACTTGACCTGTTCAGAGTTTGGGGGGGGCGGCCGAAGACCTTGGACAAGTTCAGGGTCACTGCAGGCAGGTTATTCTCAGCAAGGGCTAAAGACTCGATGGGGCAGTATGGGGACACACGGATTGGAAATAAGATTGCTAAAACTCTGGCAGATTGGGGGACGCCGCCTAGCCACCGCGTAAGCACGGCGGACCCTGAAGGCTGCCTAAGGTGCTGTGGCGCTAATTTAGCTTGCTGGTGGTTTAAACTGGTTGGACGAAACGCTATATCTAAAGTAGCTGCTCCCGCATATTCGTATTGCTCTGCAGCTCTATTAGCATCTATAACCACGAAACGTCGTGTTTTTCTGAGGAGGTTCTCAGCGCGCAGACGTGGTGCCACGGCCCGAGGTACATTGCATGCTGCGACTGTGCAAGATCTTTATTGGGTAGTTTGTTGGCGCAGGTACTCGCTACGCTTCATCACGATGGTTTGGTCGCGGCTCATTTCATGCAATTGCCGCGGGTACCGCTCTACGGCCGAGAACCAACTATTCAGCCGCCTGTCTAGCTGGAGGGCTGGTCCCTCGTTGCCCGACTCCAGGTAGCTGTCGATAGCGAGGTAATACCGCATGGGGTTACGCTCAGCAAGGCCTCTTAAACAGCCTATGAACTGCGCCGCCCCGGCACCGGTGCTGGCAATCGGCGTGAAGCCCACCTTATCTGTCCCTATCGTCGCGAGATAGGCGCGCATGGCCACCCTGGCCGAAAAGCTCGTGGTGTAGGCGTAGGTTAAGTGCAAAAATGTTTTGGCATGGGGCAGCGCAACCGCCTCGAGCGTGATTCGGTAGTCGCTGGTTCCCAAAGGCCCTTCTTTGGCGCGCAGGCGAATATCAAAGTACTGGGACGATACCGCATAGGCTGTGTAGTTGAAATGCACGCGTTCCGCGCTGGCCAAGTCTTCTGGGGTTTTCTTGCCAATGTTGACATTGAGTACCGTGCCGCCTGGTGGCTGCACCGCGCGGCAATATTTGGTGTTGACATGAAGCGAGATCACATCACACCAATGGTCAGGGTTGTTCAGTCCTGCGCTCACTGCAGGAAATGGATAGTCGAGGACTGCAAAAACGTCGCCCCTGATCTGGTCCAGCGTCTCCGTTGACTCCAGCACCACGGGCCGTTGAAACTGGTTCGACTGCAGCCGACTGCTTAGGGCCGCGTGCTTGGCAAGCAAATGTTCCGCTGCCTGGGCATAAGCTTGCGTGGACCACAAGGCGAGACGAAGACATGCAAAGGGGATGCGCAGCTTATCCTAAAGCGATACCGCAGAGAAGCGTTCAAGCTGAGTCGTAGGCATAGGCTGTGTTCTTTCTGTGCGATGCGCCCCAGGCTACGCTCAATTTGCTTTCCCGTCTGTACACCACCCCACTTTGGAGGCCACACTACGGTAATTGATTCTTCTGGACGCCGCTTGGCGCTCTGTTGGCGCGTTTTTCTACGAGCGTATACAGCGCGTTCTAATCGCACTGTACCGATGCGTGCGCGCCAGCGCCTTGCTGTGGCAAGGCCGCATGCAGGCGATGACTGAGCTGGTTGCGCCCATCATTCCCAGCACCAATCTGTGGACGCAGATCGGGCTGGCCCTGGCAGGGGATCTACGGACTGATTACCGCGCTTTGCCAAAGGCCTCCAGCCAAAGCGTGACGGGCTAGGCAAAAGTGCGGCGGCGCAGTTTGAAATTGCGCCGCCGCACCCAGCATTGCCAACCGCTGCGTCGCGGTGACTAGACCAGTGGTCGCGCGTCGCCCGTTTCGTCAGCTGGAACCGCAAACCCATCCCTGATGGTGAGAGGCTCAGACGTTTCGCCATTGGCCATCGTCAGCAGGAAATCAATGAACGCGGTGGTACTGAGACCCGCGCTGTCGGGCACAGAATCACTCGGGCCACTCGGCCCCGCAGTAACCTGGTCAACGTTGTCGCTGCATGCAGCAAACGTCATCGCCACTGCCAGCGTTGCTGGCAAAGTAAGTTTACGAACAATATTCATGTTGAATGTCCTCGATGTGGTTTAGGGGTAGACGGCACCAGCGGCTGCAGGAGGGTTGGAATTGCCCGGCAGCGGTGTCGTCAAGTATGGGAAGGTCGCGCCGTAGTTTGCCGCAGTCTTGCGCACGCCATCGGTCAACGCCAGCCCACCGGCGGGAGCGTCAGAGGGTTTGCAACCGACTTTAAGGGTGTCAGTAGCACCCGTCAATACGCACAGCGCTCCCATGGCAACTCGCAGTGACAAGTCCACCACATCATCTGCCAGGCGACGCCCGTTCGGAAAGCCTGCGTTGTCACCACCAGCGACGCCTAACGGGTTTTGAGAGGCGGGCGCAGTCACAGCGATAGACGTGTTGAGACGCAGCATTTCTCCTGCCACCACATTCTTGGGCTGGTTCAGCCCCTCAATGCCCTTCAGGAACACGGTGAGCAGGTCGGTTCGAGGGAAATTGGTGGGTGCCTTAGCCGACGGGAATAGCGACTCCACCAGCGCAGGAAGCACCGGATTGGTCACATAGTCGGCAAAGTTTGCAGGGTCGTTTTTGGGCCGCGATGCGTTGAATTTGTCTTTATCGTCAACACCAATAATGACCTCGTTGACCAAAGGCATACCAAGGCGCGATACCTGTGTCCATGCGCCGCCACTGCGCGTCGCATTATTGATACCCGTTCCCGGCGAGCCATGGAGCAGACGCCCCTGACGCAGGCTGGCGGTGGTATAGGCACCAATCACTGGATCAGTGGTACTGGCTCCCACAGCACCTGAAACCAGGCATGCAATGGGTACTTCCATGGCTAGCGTACTGACGCTCTTGCCCTCCAGATCGTTGTTGTTGCCACTGGTCTCAGGGCCCAGCGGGTTGAGGTTGAACAGGTCGAAAATTTTGCCCACCGCAATATAGAACGGCTCCTTGCGCTGCCCCACGAAAACCCGGCCAGGTGTTGCGCAACCCGGGATTGCAACGTTATAGATGTGCTGGTTAGCATAGGTGCTGTACCCCGTGGTGCTGCCAAACACTTTGTCGCCAATATTGTCCACGGGCTTGTCAAACTCCGCTGCACCATTGGCGCTGTTGGTCACTTTGGCGCCGTTGCCGCCGCGCCGCTGGCCACGCACTACATCAATGGTGAACGTCTCTCGCACATTGAGGGTTGCCGGGTTGACACCGCTGATGGGGCCGCTGTTGATAAGCGGGATTTTTACCGCTTTGCCGCCTACGGTCAAAGCCGCAGCTTTGGATGTGTTCTTGAATCGAAATTGGAACGTGAGGTCTTCCACCGCATCACCATTGTTGTCAATGTGAATCTCATACAGTGCACCGGGATCAAACAAATAGAAGTTCGGTCCGCCCTGCGGATCCTGGAATGGCTGGTAGTTGGCCAGTAGGGTCACATAATCCTGGCGACCCGCTTCGTAGCTGCGGAACATGTATAGGTCTGTGGCATCGAGTTTGCTCTGGCCGCTGATAAACGGCGCTTCACGGTGGCTGGAAGCCAAAGCCGATGGCACAGCGCCCATCGAAAAGGCCAAGCCAACACCGAGCGCGCCAAGGGCACCATTGACCCGGGTCGGGAGTGAGGGACAATATTTCATGGCAGATTCCTTAATAAAAAAGTGCTGAAAGAGAAAAGACTTCGAACCTTCCTGCGATTCGGAATGGGTTCACGGCGGAAGATATTGATTTCTTGAATGTTGGTCTGTGTCCTGGCGAACGCAGCCATGAAAATGTTGAGAAACAGTTTTTTTCCTACATCGGTGCACGTGTCTGTCTTACCGGCTTTCTGCATTAGGTCCAGATGAGGGCGGTTTTTAAATAGCGGCGCCCGCTTCAACTTAGCTGCCCAGCGCCTGGTTGCGCGTTCTTTCCACAAGGCGCTATGTCCTACAAAGTCACGTGACGCGGGCTGATGGAACTTTTGGGATGCGGGCCATAGGCTCAAGTTTTACCATTCTTGAGAGAGCTCGCTGTGGCCTACCAAAGCATTAACCCCAATGACGGAAAACTCATCAAAACTTTTGCTGAGATCAGTGACGCGGCGCTGGAAAGCTCTATCGCTGCGGCAGATTCATGCTACGCACATTGGCGTAACACCAGCTTTGCGCATCGCGCAGCGATCGCCAGGAGGGCGGCCCAAGGGATGCGCAACAACGCCGCTGAGCTGGCTCGCATCATGACGCTGGAGATGGGCAAACGCCTGGAGGAGTCCGCGGGCGAAGTGGCGCTGTGCGCGGACATTATTGACTACTACGCGGGCCACGCAGAAGCATTTTTGACGCCAGCCAAGCTCAGGCCAAGTTCTGGCGAGGCCATGGTGGAGGCCACGCCGCTTGGCGTTCTGTTTGGCGTGCAGCCATGGAACTTTCCTTATTATCAATTGGTCCGCTTCGCTGCACCCAACATCATGGCCGGCAATGTCGTGATGGTCAAGCATGCCGGATGTGTGCCGCAGTGCGCACAGGCGTTTGAACGCATTTGGCTGGATGCTGGCGCTCCCGTAGGCACCTATACCAATTTGATGATTTCATACCAGCAGGTTAACCGCGTCATCGACGATCCACGCATCAAGGGCGTGGCGCTCACTGGAAGCGTGGAGGCGGGTAAGCGTGTGGCAGAGCAAGCCGGAAAAAGCATGAAAAAATCAACCATGGAGTTGGGCGGTAACGATGCCTTCATCGTTCTGGAAGATGCTGACATGGAAAAAACCATCAAGTGGGCGCTGTGGGCCAAGATGAATAATACCGGGCAGTGCTGTATCGCAGCCAAGCGGTTTATCCTGGTTGAGTCGATAGCTGACATTTTTTTTGAGAAATTTCAAGCCGCTATGGAAAGCTTGAAACCCGGCGACCCGATGGATGCAAGCACCACACTGGGCCCACTGTCGACAGAGCCGGCCTTGACCGATTTGCTCAAACAGGTGGAACGCGCGGTGGCGCGCGGCGCGAAGTTGGTGACAGGTGGCAAGCGTATAGACAGACCGGGATGGTTTATGCAGGCTACGATACTTGCAGACATCAAGCCAGACAATCCCGCCTACCGGGAAGAGTTTTTTGGCCCTGTAGCCATGATGTTCACCGTCAAAGACGAAGAAGAAGCCATCACATTGGCTAACGATTCTGATTTTGGACTAGGTGCTTCTATATTTACCAAAGACGTCGCACGCGGCAAGCGCATCGCTAGCCGAATTGAATCAGGCATGGTGTTTGTCAACCACCCAACTTGGACCGCCTCGGACTTGCCGTTTGGCGGCATTAAAAACTCAGGCTATGGGCGCGAGCTGTCCAGCTTGGGCATCCAGGAGTTCGTGAATAAAAAACTCATACGTGTTGCAGATATTGATGCCCCTGCGTAGCACCTAGTTGATGAATGTCATGCCACAAAGAAGACAACTACTGAAATACACAGGGGCCGTCGCTGTCGCGGGAGTAGCTCTGGGAGGCGCTACGTGGGTGTACTACAGAGGCAAGTCACACAATGCGTTGGCCGCCAAACCGCGTCGGACCTATCCGTTTGATCCGGTGACACCAGAAAACTTTGTGGAAAAGCTGTTTATTCCTGGAAGCTCTGGCCCATTGGGAGTGCTGGACGTGGCGCAGGCATTGAAAATCAAGGCTGTGGCGGCAACTTTTTCCATCTTGCCTGACCGGGTGTCGCCGTTTCTGCTATACCAGACTGAGCAAGCGGGTAAGACTTACCAAAATCCCATCCTGCGAATCGAAAGTGGGGCTAACTTCTCAGCCACTTTGGACAACGCGTTGAGTGAGCCAACCATCATTCATTGGCACGGCCTGCATACCCCTGCGGCCATGGATGGCCACCCATCCAGCACGATCGCGCCCGGTGGGCGCTACGCCTATGATTTTAAAGTGCGCAATCGGGGCGGCACCTACTGGTACCACACACACGCGCATACACTCACTGCCAAGCAGGCCTACACCGGGTTGGCGAGCTTTTTTTTGGTGGACGACGTGGATCAGCGCACACTGGGCAAAGCGCTTGATTTGCGATTGGGCGAGACCGACCTACCGTTGGTCATCCAGGATAAACAGTTTGATGAGCAAGGCAGGCTGCATTACCGCCCCAACGCCCATGAAGCCATGATGGGCTGGCTTGGGGATGTTATTTTGACCAACCTGACTCCAAACGCAGTGCATACCGTAACCCCGCGCATTTATCGGCTGCGCCTACTCAACGGATCCAACTCGCGGATCTACCGACTTGCATTTGTCAGCAGTGGCGTGCTGCTAGAGTTCACCGTCATTGGCACAGATGGCGGCTTGATCAAGCAACCTGAAGTGGTCAAAGAGGCTTTTTTTGCACCAGGCGAGCGACTTGATTTTCTGCTGGACGTGGGGCAGGTTCGGCCGGGGCAAGACATTTATCTCAAGAGCTTGCCATTTGATCCAATGGAGAACGAAGGTGCGATGGGTGGGATGGGTATGGGACAGATGATGGCTGGCATGGGCTCGTCACGCTTGCCCTTGGGTACAGAGTTCAACATATTGAAGTTAGCTGTGGTGGCGGGTCCGCGCATTGCCGTCTCATTGCCCGGTACCCTGTCCCAGGTGCACCCCATTCGTAGCAAGGGCGCTGTGCAGCGCAAGATCCAATTGTCTATGGACCAAATGCGTTTTCTGATCAACGGGCGCAGCTTCCAGATGGATGACATCGCGTTTGAAGTCAAACGCGGCGCGGTGGAGGAATGGAGTATCAGCAACCCTGCGGTGGGGATGCCGCACCCCATGCACATACACGGCTTTTCGTTCCAGGTGCTGGAACGTATTGACAGCCCGCAGCAAATGTCTAATGTGGCTCGCTTTGGAAAAGGCCGTGTGGTGTCCGATCTCGGTTGGAAAGACACTGTACTCGTGTGGCCAGGAGAAACCGTGCGGATTGCCATCGATTTTTCGCACGACTTTCCCGGTCAGCAAATCTACCTGCTGCATTGCCATAACCTCGAGCATGAAGACGCCGGGATGATGGTTAATTTTCGTGTGTTGGATTGACCATGTCATCACCCGAAACATGTCTGGCAGTGTTGATTTTGAAGTCGACTGGCACGCAGGCGCAGTTGACACAGGAAATTCCCATATCTCAGTAAATCAAGGTGCAGCAAAATGGAAACCATAGTTCATGACTTAAGCAATTTGTTCCTCCAGTTGGGCATGGCTGGCGATGCAGACAATATTGACGCTTTTATAGCCAGCCACCGGCTTGCTCCCGGCACGCCCTTGGCGCAGGCTGCGTTTTGGTCGCCAGCGCAAGCGCAATTTTTGGCAGGCGCGAAAAGTGACGATGCAAATTGGTCAAGGGCAGCGGACGAGCTTGCCACACGGCTCACCTGAGTCCTTAGAAACCCAGCCAGTGTGCCTGGACAACACCAGGCGGTTCGCGGCAGTCAGGCCTTTTTGACCCAAGCGCTGCACCAGCCCTGCGCGGTCACTCTCTTTCCAGGGAAAAGTGTGCACCCGCCAGCGGCCTCGCCCGCTTTACCTTGGTACAAAGTGCACCCGCTGCACTGGCTACCTGCAACGTAAGCGCTGAACTTGGCTTTGTCGGCACGCGCGGTATCTTCAACGTAGCCTAAGGCTGCAGCTTGTGGGTCTTTCTCGTCTAGCATCGGCGCGTTTGCACTGGCGCCCGCAGGAGCCGCGGCCGCATTTGGTGCTGGTGCACTTGGTGGTGGTGCAGTTGGTAGAGCGGCACTGGGTGGAGAGGCGGTTGCGGGAGCGGGCTTGGGTGGTGGCGATGGTGAGCAGGCCACCAGTGCTGTGATACCAGCGACCGGAACGATTTCGATAAAACAGCGACGGGTGTGCATTGAGGGCATAGCGATTTCCTGGGCTTGGGTTGTACGTGGCCCCGCATGATGGGTAAGTCTGGCGAAAGTGTCTGTGCGCTCACGCACAGTAGCTAACGCCTAGGCCTTCAATCGGGTTTGACTGACAGTGGGATGGGATGTTGTCCGGGAGACATGGATGGGACGTTCCCTGACCATGACACTACCAACAGGAGTTCTTCATGCTCAGTCACACCCCCCGCAAACCTCATAGCATCCCGACACAAGCCCCACAGGATCCTGAGCCAACTCACCTTCCGGTTGACCCTGACGAGGGCCCAGTGCCAGCAGTGATACCGCCCGATCCAGAAAGTGAGCGCATTGGTGACCCAGAGACTGACCATGCGCGCTCGACGACCATCTTGGGCGCAAAACGCCGGGGCGCACACTGTTCAGCGGATACCGCTACGTAGGAACTGTCCGACATGCAGTCGTCCATTGCGCCCATCGCCTCAATCTTTTTTCGAAGGCACACTACGTAGTTACAATGCAGAATTACCACCTGCATACACGCTACGCAAACAGTGAAAACAGGGCCAGGTAGCAGGCACCTCCTTCGCCATGACCAACAGAAAGTACTGAATGTCAATGCACAAAATCAAGGCTTACGTTGTTGAGGACAGTCCGGTGATTCGCGAGAGCCTAATTGCGGCACTGGAGGAATTGGCACCCGTGACAGTCGTTGGCACCGCAGAGGACGAAATAACTGCCGTGCAGTGGTTGTCGCAACCGGGCAACCATTTCGACCTGGTGATCGTGGATATTTTCCTCAAAAGCGGCTCTGGGCTAGGGGTACTTAAGGCCACCCATGCGTTGCTTCCAAGGCACAATGTCGCCGTATTCAGCAACTACGCCACCACTGATATACGCAGAAAATGCATGGAGTTGGGCGCAGACCGCGTGTTTGACAAGTCCAATGAAATCGATGATTTGATTGTCTACTGTGGCCGGCTGGCTGCGGGTGACACAGGCGCTGGCGCCTTTAGTCCACTCACCTGAGACGCATTATTGAATCAGGCCATTTTTGAGGGCATAGTATGTCAAGTCGCTATTGGATGCCAGCTTCATTTTTTCCATCACGCGAGTGCGATAAGTGCTTACTGTTTTAACACTCAAGGACATGCTGACAGCCATATTGCCGATGGATTCACCTTTGGCGAGCCTCAAGAAAACCTGCAGTTCTCGTTCTGATAAATGCTCATGAAGCGCCATGTCGCCACCGTTGCCCAGGCCGTCTGCCAACCGTTCAGCGACACCGGTAGTGATGTATTTGCGCCCTCTGTAGACGGTACGGATCGCGGTGACGATGTCCTGAGGATCACAGTCCTTGTTCAGATAACCGCTGGCTCCCTGACGCAGCATCGTGGTGGCATAGTGCTCCTCCGGGAAACCGCTGAGGATCAACACTGGCAAATCAGGCGCGCGGGCTTTGATGGCTATCAATGCATCCACGCCGCTCTGGTCGGGCATGGATATATCCATCAAAATCACATCCACTTCGCCCTTGCGCACGATGTCGAGCGCTTGTTTGCCATTGGATGCCTCCGCCACAACAGAAAAATCTATTTGGTCGGAAAAAAATTGGCGCAAACCCGCCCGAACCATAGGATGATCATCAACAATTGCAATTTTAATCATGGTGTGCCGCTTCGTTCCATAGCACATGATCCCACACTTATGCCCTTTAAGTAAAGATGCAAATTCTTAAGGTAATCAAACGCAGCCTATTGGTTTTTCCTCTGGCTTGCGTGGCCATGGTTGCCATGGTGACTATCAGCGAAAGCTCGTACATGGAAGCTGTCAGGAGACTAGACGATGTCGGCGAAATGGCGGCGGCGCGTATTGCTATCCAGCGTCTGACGGTCAGCGTGGTGGATGCCGAAACGGGTCAACGGGGCTATCTCATCACCGGCAAAAACGAGTATCTCCAGCCTTACACGACCGCACTCAAGGAAATTGAAGTCGCATTTGACATGCTCAATGCACACTATAAAAATGAAACCCAAGCCCAAGGCATGGTGTTTTTGTTGCGCAATTTAACAGAAAGTAAATTGTCAGAGCTTGCCATCACCGTGCGGCTTCAAGACGACGGTAAAACCGAGGCCAGCAAGGACATCATCTTGAGCGGGATGGGCAGGGAAAAGATGGACGCCATACGGGTGCAAGCGGCCAGGCTCCTGGATTACGAGTCCAACAAAGTAGCGCAAGGGCGATTACGCATTTACCGTATCCTGATGATCAGCCGTTTAGGGATCACCGCGCTCAGCGCTGCCAGTCTTTTGGCATTGTTTCTGTACTTGCGCCAGTTGGCAAAGCAGGAGAGACACCAGCTAGAACTTGCGCGCATCGTGCAGGCAGAGCGAGACCGCCTTGAAGTGCAAGTACGCGACCGGACAGAGCAACTCACAGAGCTGGCCCAACACCTGGAAACCGCACGCGAAGACGAACGCGGTCGACTCGCGCGCGATTTGCACGACGAACTGGGCGCATTGCTTACCTCAGCCAAACTGGACGCAGCAAGAATTAAATCGCGCTTAGGCTCTATAGCACCAGAGGCGACGGAGCGCCTCAACCATTTGGTTTCAGCACTGAATACCGGCATTGCACTTAAACGGCGCATTATCGAAGACCTCAGACCGTCTGCGTTAAGTCACTTGGGCTTGGTCACTACGCTGGAAATTCTGGCCAGAGAATTTGCGGAGCGTGCGAATATTTCCGTGCACTGCGACCTGGCCCCCGTCAAACTAAAACTGTCCGCAGAATTGGTGGTCTACCGCCTTGTACAGGAGTCTATTAACAACATCAGCAAGCACGCTGGCGCTAGACAAGTATGGATTAAGTTAGCCGCGAGCGATGGGCAAGTGTCAGTGTCCGTACGCGATGACGGTCTAGGGTTTGATACAACGAAAAAACCAAAGTCTGCCTATGGGCTGGTGGGAATGCGCTACCGGATTGAAGCGGAACGAGGTGTGCTGCGAATAATGTCTACGCCCGGCGGCGGCAGCACGGTTCACGCCCAATTGCCTGAATCTGCCCAAGAGGTCAGTTGACTTTCCCTCACCGGCATGCAATGTGTAGGCAATGTCCTACCACTGTGTACCCGCCCGGCTGACAAGGTGACGGCAAAGTGGCTGATAGCACACATTTCTGACCCAGCAAATAATGGCACATGCGAAAAACAAATTTTGCATGTAGCTGTTGAACCAGCGAAACACTTAACTGTTTAGGAGTACCAGCCATGTTGCACTATGCTGTAGTTTTTTTTGTGATTGCCCTCATAGCGGCATTGTTTGGCTTTGGAGGCATTGCTGCCAGCGCTGCGGGCATAGGAAAGATACTTTTCATTGTGTTCGCCATATTGGCGGTCGTCAGCTTCCTGTTCAGCCTAATTAAGAAAAATTAACTTCACTTCTCTCACGTCAATATACCCAACCCACTCACCAAGGAAATCCCATGAACACCGACCTGTTGTTAGACAAAACTTCCCAATTTGCAGATCAGGCAGCCAACTCTGCTGACGACGCACTTACCGCAACAAAAAATGCTGTAAACGGTGCCGTACAGAGCGTGCGCGACACATCTTTGCAGATCCGTGAAAACGCCCACCGAGTGTCGGAAAAGACAGCTGGCTATATCAAAGAGGAACCTTTGAAATCAATGCTGATTGCCGCCGCAACAGGAGCTGCGTTGATGGCGATGGTCAGCTTGGTCAGCCGTTCCGGCCACCGCCATTAAAGCGCCCAAACATTTACCACTGAGGGTTTGCAATGCACCCCCTACTTCAGCTTATTGCCACCAAACCACAACTGGTGTTTGACCACGTGGAAGCCTATGGTGAACTCATCACTTCAGAGGCCAGGTACATCTCTGCGGTATGGAAACGCCGGGCGCTGCTGACAGGTATCGCCCTGTGCAGCTTAGCGGTGGGAGCAGTGCTTGCAGGGGTGGCTTTGATGTTGTGGGCGGTTTTACCCACAGCACAAATCCAATCCCCGTGGGCATTGCTTATTGCCCCAGTGGTGCCAATTGCTTTGGCGGTCGCTTGTATGGTTTATTCCCGTAGCCAGCGGGAAGACAACGCGTTTGCAACTATCAAAGAACAGGTGAATGCCGATTTGACGATGTTGCGTGAGGTGAATCTGTGAGCAGCATGGCAGACCAAGCCATGGGCTCGCCAAGTAGAAGCGAGAGCATTCCCCGTGCAGCCAGTGCAGAGCCGATTCCCACCACCCCCGTAGACCGGCTTAATCTGTCCAGGGCGCGCATCCGTCAAAATATGGATGAGACCATGCGGTTGCAAAGTATCTCTCGTCAACGAAAGGCCTCTGCTGCGGGGGCGCATTGGTTAGACGGATTAAAGTCCATACCAGGAGGCTCGCTGTTAATCGACGCTGTAGACCTATGGTGGTCTAAACAACCGCTACGCGGTATGGCAAAGGCCGCAGCAGGTGGTGTCAAGGCGGTGCTTCAACCCGTAGCGCAACGTCATCCGCTGGCACTGGTTGCATGTGCTTTCGCGCTGGGCGGAGTGATCGCACTCAGTCGGCCTTGGCGCTGGGTTTCCAAATCTATCGTGCTGACCGGACTGCTCACGCCGTTGCTTTCCAAAGTGGTCTCCAGTATGCCTTCCGGTATATGGGTGGAAGCATTTAATTCATGGGTGCGCAAATCACAGCACCGCCCGGCTGACCCACCCTAACCCATCGTGATGTTAGTCCCCGATGGCACACTTGGTCGTTCTTTGGGTGCCAAATGCGAGCCTCTATAGTCAAGGTTCTCGTACAACTTTTTTTGTAGAAGGTGTATTTGGCGGCCCAGTGCAAGCGTATTCACACCAGCGCTTACCGCCAGCGGGTAAACCAGCGTACGTTCATTAGCCATGTGAGGCGTTACGTAAGCGTTCAGTACTGCTACCGTAGCGTCATAGTCCGTATCCCCGGGGTGCATCTTCGCGAGTCTGGTCACAAGCTCCAGTGTGCCAGCATGGTCTAGTAACACGTGGCGTGGAAAAGCCTTAGCTCCACAGGCATTCAACACGGCTGGGTAGAAGATGTCCTCCTCTACCCGTGCATGCACCGTAAGCACCAAGCACAACTGCGCTACTATTTCCGCCTTGCGTGCGGCGACGCCCTCTAGCGGCAGCAGCCGCTCATAATCCTGAAGCAGCTGCTTGATAACTGCTTGATCACGCGTCAAGCATTCCACTGCGTCAGGTGTGTGCATAGTTGATTTGTATCGCATAGTTTTCAACCTCATAAAATTTTACAAAGCGCTGAGGCATTGTCATATCCGTCCTTACCGACGGGGTAAGGCACACGATTTAGCAATACGTGCCAGGCTTTGTCCGTGCGGCACCGTACATTTCTCTCGGATTTACAGTGGGAAATATTCCAGGTCATTCAATGTGACAGTACTTTGACAAAAATCAACACATTGGGGGGAGTTAGGCCTACGATACGGTTGTGGTTCATAACCTTTGATATTTCGGTGAAAAGTGAAGAGAAAATTTCTATGTTCAGCCAAAGAGTATTCGTGCAATCTATTGGTTTTAGACCGAGACCATCAGGCCACGGCAGTCGTATCCATTCCATGGTCCTTATTTAGGAGTTTGTCATGAACACCATGTATCTCGAAGTCCAAGGCATGCGCTGTGGTGCTTGTCGTGGATAAGCCGGCCCCGGTTACCCCAGACATCAAAGCGCCGCCTTTGAAAGACCCGGTATGCGCAATGACCGTTACGGAAAACTCGGCGCATGAACAGCTATACCGCGGCAAACACTATTATTTCTGTAGCGCTGGGTGTAAGACAAAGTTTAGCCTTGACCCCAGGCAATATGTCGAAGCCAAGCTGGACGAAGTAAAAAGCATGCCACCATCGACGGGCGTGGCAGCGCGGAATGACTACGCCAGCACGGTGTACACCTGCCCAATGCACCCAGAAATACGGCAGGACAAACCAGGCGACTGCCCTTTGTGCGGCATGACGCTGGAAGCATTGATACCCGAGTTGGACGAGGTTGAAAACAAAGAGTTGATCGACTTTCAGCATCGCTTCTGGTGGACGCTACCGCTTACTGTGGTCGTGGCGGGGCTGTCTATGGTGGGGCACAAGCTCAACTTGTTTGAGATGGCGACGCAAAGCTGGCTTGAGTTCGTGCTGTCCCTGCCGGTTGTATTGTGGGCAGGATGGCCGTTTTTCAAGCGCGGCTGGCAGTCAGTCGTGAACCGCAGCCCGAATATGTGGACGCTCATCAGTCTGGGCACGGGCGCTGCGTTTGCCTACAGCGTGGTGGCTTTGCTGTTTCCACAGGTGTTTCCGGACTCCTTCATTTCGATGGGGAGGGTTGCAGTTTATTTCGAAGCCGCAGTCGTGATCATTTCGTTAACCTTGCTCGGCCAATTGTTGGAGTTAAAAGCGCGCTCGCAAACATCAGCAGCCATCAAGTCTTTACTCGGCCTGTCACCCAAAACCGCAAGACGTATCGGCGCTGACGGCAAGGAGGAAGACATCCCCTTAAGCAACGTACACGTTGGCGATCTGCTACGTGTGCGGCCAGGTGAAAAAGTGCCCGTGGACGGTGTAGTCACTGAGGGCTCCAGCTCACTGGATGAGTCCATGTTGACAGGTGAACCTTTGCCCGTTCGCAAACGGGTGGGCGACAAATTGATTGGGGCCACTATCAACAGCAACGGTGCGTTGGTGATGCGTTCTGAACACGTTGGCAGCGCGACCATGTTGTCTCAAATTGTCCAAATGGTCGCGCAAGCACAACGCTCCAAAGCGCCCATGCAACGCATGGCTGATGTGGTGGCGGGGTATTTTGTGTATGGCGTTGTCGCGGCTGCGGTACTGACGTTTTTTACGTGGGGAATATTGGGGCCACAGCCCAGCTGGGTATTTGGACTGATCAATGCCGTATCGGTTTTGATTATTGCCTGTCCGTGTGCGTTGGGTTTGGCTACGCCCATGTCGATCATGGTGGCGACTGGTCGGGGTGCTACGCAAGGCGTGTTGTTCCGGGACGCGGCGGCCATAGAAAACCTGCGCAAAGTCGACACCCTGGTCATCGACAAAACCGGCACGTTAACGCAAGGCCGCCCCGCTTTTGACCGTGCCATAGCCGCAGACGGTTTCAACGCCGACGAGGTGTTGCGCCTGGCCGCCAGTCTGGACCAAGGGAGCGAACACCCGCTGGCTGAAACAATTGTGCGGGCCGCCAGAGAAAGAAACTTGGCACTTGATAAGCCTGACAATTTTGATTCAGGCTCGGGCATCGGCGTGAAGGGTCAAGTTGACGGTAAGCAGCTGGCCTTGGGTAACACTACGCTGATGCAGCAAAATCACATAGGGATCGATTCCATGCTGGCGCAAGCTGAGTCGTTTCGCGCAGAAGGTGCAAGCGTGATGTATCTTGCGGTTGACGGCCAGCTGGCTGGTTTACTGGCGGTGTCCGACCCCATCAAGGCGAGCACGCCTGAAGCCTTGGCGACGCTCAAGACTGCAGGCCTGCGCATCGTGATGGCCACTGGCGATGGCTTGACTACCGCAAATTCGGTGGGCAAGCAATTAGGCATCGACGAAGTGCACGGAGAAGTGAAGCCCGCTGACAAACTCACGCTGATTGCGCAGTTGCAGTCCGAAGGCCATGTGGTGGCCATGGCTGGTGACGGTATCAACGATGCACCTGCATTGGCCAAGGCTGACGTAGGCATCGCCATGGGTACCGGTACCGATGTGGCCATGAACAGCGCGCAGGTCACCTTGGTAAAAGGTGATTTGCGGGGTATTGCGATTGCCCGGGAACTCTCACAAGCCACTGTGTCCAATATGAAGCAAAACCTGATGTTTGCTTTTGTCTACAACGCGCTTGGCATACCGATAGCTGCAGGTGTGCTGTATCCCGTGACGGGTTGGCTTCTTTCACCCATGATTGCCGCGTTAGCCATGAGCTTGAGTTCAGCCTCGGTAATTTTCAACGCCCTGCGCCTGCGAAACAGCAAAGTTAAATGAAACCTGTTTTTTCTCAAAGAGCAAAAAAATTGCAGCTGAAGACACAATGCCGGATATTAAGAAACATGGGTTGATGTGATTTGTAGAGGGCAGCACCGGCCTAGGTGGAAATGGCATCAGATGAAGCAAATGGGGTCAGATCAAAATTCAGGAACACCCTCTGCGCGGAGCGCGCAACGCGATAACGAAATTTTGCTCTGACCCCTTTTGCGTAGCCTCAGGCGCGTCAGGTCTCCCCTGCCCTTTCTGCGCTCAGACCTCGCAACTCGCGCCAGAGCGAGTAAACAGGTGTTTGCAATCTACTGTGGCG
>JANMTF010000201.1:0-6541 GCA_031390175.1 Polaromonas sp. | reverse complement strand
TCGGTCATCAACCTGCTGGTCACGCCCGGTCAGTTTGCCCGCGCCGTGGTGATTGAAAAGCAGTACAAGGACCTCACCCGCACCCACCTGCGCGGCATGATGAACTCCATCATTTTTCGTGAGGGCGCAGAACCACTGGAGTTTTTGACTGCGATAGGCGACCTGGAGGGCGGGGCGGAAGCCCTGGCCGATTATTTCACCGAGAAGTGGAGCCGTATCGAGGCCTTTGCCCGCGCTGGCGTTTTTGATGGGATTGAAGACGACGGCGAGATGCTGACGGAGACTGCGCTGTACGCCAGCGCCTACGCCAAGCCGCGCGTGGAGCAAGATGAAATAGCCGACCAAGACTGGATGGAGCTGGCCTGGATACTGCGCCACCAAAACCCCGACCTGTTTATCGAGATGCTGCTGGTGCTGCGCGCCAAAGCCCGCGCCCACGACCTGGGGCAGGGTGAAGAACATGCACTGGACGAAGACGACGGCAAGTTTGAAACCGGCGATACCGATCGCGGCAAGGCCACGCCCGCTGCGCGCGAGTCTGACGAAGAGTCGGCGATCTAGCCATGGCAGTGTCTTCGGTATCGCTGTACGACAAGCGCCCTTTCTTTGAGAAGGCCTTGGTCTATGGCATGGAGCAGGGCCTGATCGACCAGGCCAAGCTGGATGCGATAGCCACCGACGCACCCAAAGGCATGGTGCAGATAGCGCGTTACTTTGGCAGCGAGTTTTTACGCCCCGAAATTGAAAAAGCCAAAGACCGCATCATCAATCTCGTCAGCCTGTACCTGGAGAGTAGCTGCGCGGGTGACCTGCACAAAGCCGCCCAGGCGCTGCGCGACCACTCCTTCATGTCCCGGTCCAAGGCGGGCTCCGACATGCTCAAGGCCTTGATCGCCATGCCCCAGAACAGCCACTTTGGCATGAACGAGCACGGCGGCTTTAGAGACGAGCACATCCCCCAATTGGCCAAATGGTCGCTGCGCAGCCTGGCCGACTACCAGGTCGAGCTGGCCGCGCGCAGCCAGGTGGCGCAAGTGGTGGATGCTGCGCTATGGATGGCCGACTCTCTGGGCCTGAACCCTGACGAGCTGGAAGAGGCCGGGGCCGATGCCCACGCCGTTGTTCGCACGGCGCTGCTGGCGCAGGCCTGCAAGCGCGTGGAGATGCCCGACTGGGTGGCGTTTGAGAAAATGATCACCGCGCTGCGCAAAAAGCACGTGGGAGCGAAGGATGGAGCAGGCGCAGCCGTTGCAAAAGGTGCGGCCAGCGCCCTACAAATCAACCTGCCCAAAAACCTGCCACCTGACTACCAAGCCGTGGTGGAGGCCGCACGCAAGTCGATCCTGGCAGACCTGCCCAAGCTGCTGGATGCAGCGCTGCCCGTTCGCAAGCTGTTTAGCCACACCCCCGCTTTCATTGGCCGCTATTTTTGGCTGGAAGACCCCTTGAGCGAGGTAGACCACTACGACCGCGCAGCCTCTGCCGCCTGGACGAAAGCTACCGGCGGCCACAACGATGACAGCTCCTTGCTGACCCTGTTTCTGTGCATTGCCAGCGGCGCAGCTGAAAAATCCATGCTGACCGAGAAAGCCGCCTTAAGCCTGATCCGCAAGATCCGCAAAACCGGCGTACAACCTGAGCTGGCCGTGCAGTACATCCGGGCCCACGCCCCCACGCAAGACCAGGAAGACTGCATCCTTTTGTGGAAAGACTTTTGGGGTGATGCCCAGGCCACTTTGCAAAGTGACTACGACTACGCGCTGCAAGACGCACTGGCCTTGCTAATACGCAACTGCCATGTGACGTAGGTTCTGCGCCGCCGGGGCGGCGGTTTGTCGATTGGCGATTACTATGTATTTAGTAGCTGCTCCCGCTATATTCTATTGGCTTGTGGCGTGATAGATGCTTTAAATACTGGTGAAAATTGCTGTTTTTTGGCGTCTTGGAGCGTGGTGTACCCGTGTGGAGGCACAGCCGGGTTTGATAGCCCTGACGCTTGGTGTGTACGTCTACGCGGCTGTCCCCCGTGCTGGCCTATGGCCAGCAACTCCGCCTTTATGCCGCTACGCCGTACACACCAAACGCCAAGGCGGCGAGCATGGTGGGTAAGCGTCGGTGTAAACCCCGCTGCTTTGGTTAGATGGTGGCCGCACCGGCGGTGAAATGCCCGCCATACCGGAAAAGTAGCGCCGTCGACTTGATCCAGTACACAACCCACGCCTACGCAAGTGAATGAGCATTGAACCGATGACGGACACCAAGCGAGCCATGAAAAAAACCTCAAAAGCGACGCTCCCGAGGCCTTTTTAAGATAGTAATCGAGCTGCAGACCAATAGAATAAAGCGGGAGAAGCTCCTAAATACGTAGTACCCAGTTTGACTGGAATAGCCCTTCAATGCATCAACAACCACTTGCATTGACACTAGGCGGAGCGGCAGCAGCGCGCTGCAGGGTTGCGGGGCCAAGCAGCAGCTTGCCTGCGCTGTCTTTGATGCTCACGCTCACGGTGCTGCTGCTGTTCACGCCACTCGGGAAACCCAATGTCAAACTGGCATTCTGGCTGCTGCTGCGGCTGGCTTGGCCATTGACTACCGTGCTGCTTTCCAAGACACCTTGTACGGTGGTTTCCCCAGTCGCTGACACGCTCCACACGCCTGCATAGGTAAAGGTGGCGCAGGGCGTGCTCAGCACGATGCTCTCAGCTTGCAAATGCAGGCTAATGGCTTGGGCATTCAGGCCGCTGGCGCAAGCAGTTGTGCAGGTGGGCGCAGGTGTGCTTGCGGTGCTAGTAGGGGAGGCTGTTGGCGTGGCGGTTGGGTTGGGCAGGGGCGCAGCGGTAGCGGTACCTGCGCCCGGACTGGTGAAGTAGCTGCTGGTAAAGGGTACCGGGCTGCTTGCCACATTGGGGCCGGTGCCTGTGCCGCCCGTGCCGGGGCCGCAGGCGCTCAGCAACATTAAAGCTACGAGGCACAGGCTGATGGCGCAGCGTTTAAGCAGGTGGTTGATCGTGGGCATTGTGCTTCTCGTCTCGTGCATAAAAATAGCTGCCAAAGCGGGCACGGTGGGTGCGCTCTTCGGGCTTGGCATGGGCTTTATCGTCCTCAAATCTTAGCGCGGCTTCCAGCATCACGGTTTTGAAGGCAGTGCGCCAGGCTTTGGCCGATACCGCGTGCAGGCGCTGGGCCGACTGCGCGGTGATCTGGTCGACAAAAATAGACTGCTCTAAAAAGTTGCTGCCCTTGTCCAGGTTCTCGGCAGCTGCAGCAATATGGTCATGCGCGTTGGCTTGCAGCAGTTGCGCCATCTCCGTAAAGCCCTGGCGCGGTGCAAAGCCTGCGTCCAGCAGGCTAATGCCAGAGTCGGTCTCTTGCACTATGCCCAGGCGCAGCATTTCTTCCAGCACCGCGCGGGGCCGCACATCGGTGCTGATGCTGGTGACCAGCGCGTCAAAGCCACCGGCGGGCGCACTGCGGGTGAGCGGCAAGGCCTGGCCGTCGGCACCTTGGTAGGGCGGCTGTGTCAACCAGCGCGCCACCACTTGGGTGGCCATGTTCATGGGGGCCGTGCTGGCTGGGCCCGTCGGCGTGGACAGGCGGGTGAGGTTTCGCACATCTCGCCGGTGTATCCCTGAGAGCAGACTGACTGCGCTGTCGGTGAGGGCATGCCCCTGGTTTTTCAGCTCGTCTTGCGCTGCCGCAACGAATACGGGTTTGAGCGCTGCCGCCAAAGCCGGATACCCCACGCCATGGCGCAGCAGCAGCCGCACCAGAGGCTTGAGAAGCCCCAATACGGCATCCAGGATGATGGTGGAACGGCTGGACATGCTAGATCAGGTGGAAACTATTTTGATGAAAATTGTTTGACAGCAAAGAATATGTGGGATATTATTCCACAAAATCAGGTCGGATGGGTAAAAATAATCAACCCATCTGTGCACTTGCTTCATAAGGGATGCACCATGGCCAAACCTTCTCGAACCGGCGAATTAATCTATAGCCCAAAGCAGCTATTTGTCGTAGCCGCCATGGCTTGCTCCGGCGCAGCTCTGGTGGTAGCCTGTGGGGGCGGGGGTGCAGCGCCTGCGCCCATCACTCCCACCGAGCCCATCGTACCTACAGCGGTTGACTTGACTGCGTCCTCGCCGGGCGACTTGCTTGGCTATGTCAAAGCAAAGATCAAACAAGGTGCTGTGACTGAAAACAACTTCAATCCCAGTAGCGGCGCCGTTGCGCTGGGGGTGCCATCGCCAGCTGCGGCTCCTACTGCAGCAACACCCGCAGTAGATGGTGCTGCGAGCTTCTCGGGCACCCGTTTGCAAGAGCTGGGGGTGGACGAAGACGATCTGGTCAAGACGGATGGCACCATGCTCTATGCATTGACCAAATCGTATTGGAGCGGCACGGCCACCGTGCCAGCCCAGTTGCAGGCCCAGCGCCGCTTGGCCGATGGGCAGTTGAGCCCGGCAGGCAGCTTGTCATTAGGGCAAGATGCTCGCAGTGGCTTCTATGTGGCCAGTGCCGCCAAACGCATTGCGCTGCTGGGGCAGCAATACAGCTATGGCCCAGTGGCGACAGACCCGGTAAGGCCAGCCTCTAACGTGGCAAGTACGTCCATAGCGCCGTACCCGGTGGACAACAAGATCGGTTTGGACATTGTCTCGTTAGAAGTGCCCAGCACCTTGACCCTGGCCAAGCGGGTGCGCATAGACGGACAGTTGGTGGGCAGCCGCATGATTGGCAGCACCTTGTACGTGGCAAGCACTTGGTCGCCCAATTTGTTCAAGTACGCATTGCCTGCTAATGCCACCCCCAGCGAGCAGGATGCCAAGTTGGCCAGCCTGAGCACCAGCGAGGTGCTCCCCACCGTGCAGATCGACAACAACCCAGCCGAGCCCTTGCTGGCCGACTCTGACTGCTACGTGCAGGCCAGCAACGCAGCGGTGCAAGTGCAGATCACCTCGATCACCGCTTTCGATTTGTCGTCGGCCACCGTGCAGCGCAGCAGCCGCTGCTTTGTTGGCGGTGCTGAGGCGCTGTACATGTCGCCTACCAATGTGTACCTCACCAGCTCGCGCTACTACAGCTATGACCCGCGTACGACGGATGTAAGCAATGCGGTGTTCCGCTCTGGCACCACCACCGATATCCACAAATTTGGCCTGCAGGGCCAGGCCATCAGCTACAAAGGCTCAGGCGCTGTGCCCGGGCATTTAGGCTGGAGCAAAGACAAGCTGGCCTACCGCATGAGCGAGTACCAAGGCGACTTGCGGGTGCTGAGCTTTACCGGGCAAACTGGTTGGTCATTTGCTGCGCCCATGCCCGGCATCGTCACCACCACCGCTGTGGGTGGTACCCCCACAGTGACGGTGACCACCAGCAGCGGCACTGCCGTGAGCGCGACGCCTACGCCTATTAGCACCGCACCCGCATCGCCCGCCACACTCACCATCCTGCGTGAGGTGGCTGGCAAAGGTTTGCAGCTAGTAGGGAGCCTGCCCAATACCCAGCGCCCTGCTGCTCTAGGCCACCCGGGAGAGCAGGTGTATGCCGTGCAGTTTGTGGGTCCGCGCGCCTACGTGGTCACCTTCCGGCAGACCGACCCGCTGTATGTGCTGGACGTCAGCAACCCTGCCGATCCCAAAGCCTTGGGCGAGCTCTCCATGCCCGGCTTTTCAGACTACCTCTACCCGCTGGGTGACAAGCTGCTGCTGGGCGTGGGCAAAGATGCCACCGACGCAGGGTTTTTAGGCGGTGTGAAAGTGGCGCTGATGGATGTGACGGATCCCACCAAGCCTGCTGTGCTTAACGCTGTCGTGATCGGCAAACGCGGCAGCAGCGCCACCCTGGACTACAGCTCACACGGCATCAACGTGTTCCAGCAAGGCAATGTGTACCGCATTGCGCTGCCGGTTCGGGTAAACGAGACGCCTTCGCCCTTCATCATAGCGCCGCAGACTTTTTACCAGCCTACCTACCAAGGCCTGCACCGTTTTGAAGTAGACAGCACGGCCAAAACCTTGGTCAGCAAGCCAGCGTTAAGCAGCTTCGTCTATTCAGTCACCGACCCCTACCCGCAAAGCCATGGCTTGTTCGATATTGCCAATGACCGCAGCGTGCAGATCGAGTCGATGGTGTACTACTTCTCGGGGGGAAGGTTTCTGGCCAGCAGTTGGTAGCTCCGTGCAGGCTGTTTGCGCGGCTGCTTTTTATACGATATTGGCTTGTAGCCCAATAAAATAATGCGCAAGCAGCTATGAAATCAGGACTGCTTGCTGCTGGTAAGTGGCAAGCCCAGCCCTCGCGCTATGATGGTGGTTCTACACTCGGAGACCACCATGACCCCAGCTATCCCCACCACCGCATTGCAACTACGCTCCCTCGTCAAACCCATCGGTGAGCTGGAGCTGTCCTTGCTTAGCATCCCCGTGCCCAGCCCTGCGGCGGACGAAGTGCTGATCCAGGTGCAGGCCACACCGCTCAACCCGTCCGACATCGGCCTTTTGTTTGGCCCGGCTGATGTCACCACAGCCAAGGCCACTGG
>JANMTF010000113.1:0-24067 GCA_031390175.1 Polaromonas sp. | reverse complement strand
CGCCACCACAGAGTCCACCGTGCCCGCCAGCACCAGGCGCTGGGTCACATACTCGGGCGTGATCATCTCGTTGGGCATTTCCGGGTCGGTCTTGAACAGGTTGCCCCGCCCACCCGCGCCCACCAGCTTGCGCACCAGTTGTTTGAAGTAAAAATAGTACGGGCCTGACGGATCGTGGGCGTAGCGCTTGGCAGTGGCCTCATCGTCCGCCACAAAGATGCTTTTAGCCACGCGCCACTCTGATGGAGATGCCACAGCACCCACGGCCTCGCGGCCTTCCACGTATTTAGGCCAATGGCTTTTCACCCATTCGGGCATCAGGAAGTTGGCAGAGATAGGCTGCCAGCCGCGCTTGGCCATCTCGGTCACGCCTTGTGAATGCGGTGCTACAGCGGTGCCCACGATCAGCGGGTGCGGCTTTTGCCAAGGCTTCATGATGAAACCCTGGCCAATCTCGGGGATCATGGTTTTGGCGACCGACACGTTCCAGTATTTGCCCTCAATGTTGTATGGCGGCTCAGACTCCCAAATTTTCAGCACGGTGTTGATGCACTCGACAAACATCTCATTGCGGTTTTGTCCAAAGCTGCCAAATGCTTCAGCGTCTGACATCAGACCACCGGGGCTGATGCCCATGATGAAGCGGCCCTTGAGCATGTGGTCCAGCATGGCGGCCTGCGCCGCCACGTTGGCCGGGTGGCTGTTGGGCAGGTTGATGGTGCCTGTGCCCAGCATGATCTGCTTGGTCTCATGCGCGAGGCTGGCCAAAAACATCATGGACGACGTCACCGTCTCAGCGGCATCCGTCACATGCTCACCCACAAAGGCCTCGCAGTAGCCTAGCTTGTCAGCCAAAATCACGGCCTCGCGATCCTCCGCCAGTGTCTCGCCAATGTTGCGGCCAGGGGGATGCAGCGGCATCATGAACATTCCGAGTTTCATGCGTTTCCTTATATGAAAAACCAAAAAATTAGGCGACCCGCGCCATCAGCGCAGGTGCTGAGGTGGTGGAAGTAGTGGAGGGTGTATCCAAGTCCACACCTTGGATGTATTTGCCGTTAAAAAACAGCAGCGGCGCGGCATTTTCATGCGCATAGCGCACCACTTGCCCGAGGAAGAGCACGTGGTCGCCCACAATGTGTTCATTCACCACGGTGCATTCAATCGTCGCCGCGCAACCCGCAAGAATCGGCGCACCGTGCAGGCCGTCGGTGAACACTACTCCGGCAAACTTATCCGAAGAAGAGCGCGAAAATTTGCGCGACAACTCGATCTGCTTCAGCGTGAGCACATTGACGGCAAAGTGCCCGGTTGAGCGAAATGTGGCCAAACTGGGCGAGGTAGCGGCCAGGCTCCACAGCACGATGGGTGGGTCTAGTGAAACCGTGTTGAACGAATTGGCCGTTACACCCATGCGGGTGCCATCGGCAGCGCAAGTGGTGATGACCGTCACGCCCGTGCCAAACCTGCCAAACGCGCGGCGCAGATCCAAGGGGTCTATGTCACTTTGGCTGGGACTAGATTTCATTTGGTATTGGCGATCAATGAGGAGTATATATTTATCAATCGATCAATTATAGTGAACGTTTAAGCGACATGTCAAACAATCCTTCAAAGAAAAGGCGCCGCATGTGATTTGTAAGAAGTCGGCTCGCGGCAGCCCCGGAATTTGCGCTGCAAAGAGACCAAGTAAGACCAGAAATCGTCAGACCTAGATGCAAATAGGCCACCGAGGTGCAAAAACCTTCAATACCTAAACAAAACCAGAGTACGCCAAAGCAGCTATCTCCAACCACTAGACGCAACGTGACCCAAAATCACTAAATATCGCCAAACTAACCCGTAGCGTGCCTATACAGTGAATTTGGTTACTTCTTAGCGGTATCATTGGCAAATTAGCGTAACCTGGCACCCATCTCATGGCCGACCGTAAAGGCTCTCCGAGCGAAAAAACACTGTACTGCTCCTTCTGCGGCAAAAGCCAGCACGAGGTCAAAAAGCTCATCGCAGGCCCGTCGGTGTTTATCTGCGACGAATGCATCGATTTGTGCAACGACATCATCCGCGACGAAGTGCTGCCCGATGCCGAGCGCGACGCGCGTGGCGACCTGCCCACGCCGCTGGAGATTAAAAACAACCTGGATGGCTACGTCATTGGGCAAGAGGCTGCCAAGCGCGCGCTGTCGGTGGCGGTGTACAACCACTACAAGCGCCTGCGCTACAAAGACAAAGCCAAAAAAGACGATGTCGAGCTGACCAAAAGCAATATTTTGCTGATCGGCCCCACCGGCTCCGGCAAAACCCTGCTGGCGCAAACCATGGCCCGCATGCTCAACGTGCCCTTTGTCATGGCCGACGCCACCACGCTGACCGAGGCTGGCTATGTGGGTGAGGACGTAGAAAACATCATCTCCAAGCTGCTGCAAACCTGCAACTACGAAGTTGAGCGGGCGCAGCAAGGCATTGTGTACATCGACGAGATCGACAAAATATCGCGCAAGTCCGACAACCCCTCGATTACCCGTGACGTGAGCGGCGAGGGCGTGCAGCAAGCCCTGCTAAAAATCATCGAAGGCACCATGGCCAGTGTGCCGCCCCAAGGCGGGCGCAAGCACCCCAACCAAGATTTTTTGCAGATCGACACCACCAACATTTTGTTCATCTGCGGCGGTGCGTTTGCAGGGCTGGAAAAAGTGGTCGAAGCGCGTACCGAAGCCTCGGGCATTGGCTTTGGTGCCACGGTCAAGAGCAAGAAGCAGCGTAGTTTGTCGCAAAGCTTCAAAGAGATTGAGCCAGAAGACTTGATCAAATACGGCCTGATTCCTGAGCTGATTGGCCGTATGCCAGTGGTGGCGTCGCTGTCTGAGCTCTCTGAAGACGCGATGGTGCAGATTTTGACCGAGCCTAAAAACGCGCTGGTCAAGCAGTACGCCAAGCTCTTGGCCATGGAAGGCGCAGAGCTGGAAGTGCGCCCCAGCGCGCTCAAAGCCATTGCCCGCAAGGCACTGGAGCGCAAAACGGGTGCGCGCGGCTTGCGCTCGATTTTAGAAAATGCGCTGATCGACACCATGTTTGACCTGCCCAATACCAGCAATGTAGAAAAAGTAGTGGTGGACGAATCCACCATTGACGAGAACAAACCACCGCTTTTGGTCTACCGCGAAGCCGCTAAAAAAGCGTAAATTGCTGTGTAAATCAAGCGTAGGGCTTGTAATTTGCCAGCTTTGCCCCGATATTTACCCCAAGCCTTAGTTTGCCCCATCCAAAAACCCTGAAAGAACTTATGTCAGGCAACACCCCCTTACCCCCCGAGCCGATTGACCTGCCCCTGCTGCCGCTGCGCGATGTGGTGGTCTTCCCGCACATGGTCATCCCGCTGTTTGTAGGCCGCGCCAAGAGCATTAAAGCGCTGGAGTCTGCCATGGAGGCTGGCCGCCAGATCATGCTGGTAGCGCAAAAAGCCGCCGCCAAAGACGAGCCCGCCGTAGAGGACATGTTTGGTGTGGGCTGCGTGTCTACCATCTTGCAGATGCTCAAGCTGCCGGACGGCACTGTCAAGGTGCTGGTCGAAGGCCAGCAGCGCGCCACAGTGAACAAGATCACTGACGGTGAGGTGCATTTCAGCGCCAATGTCACCCCCATTGAGTCCGAGGTGCTGACCGAGCCGCGCACCAACGATATCGAAGCGCTGCGCCGCGCGGTGATTGGCCAGTTTGACCAGTATGTCAAGCTGAACAAAAAAATCCCGCCCGAGATTTTGACCTCCATCTCCAGCATCGACGATGCAGGCCGCTTGGCCGACACCATCGCTGCACATGTACCGCTCAAGCTGGAGAACAAGCAAGCCGTGCTGGATTTGTCGGACGTGAAGGCGCGTTTAGAGAATGTGTTTGAGCAGATCGAACGCGAAGTCGATATTCTCAACGTCGACAAAAAAATTCGTGGCCGCGTCAAGCGCCAGATGGAGAAAAATCAACGCGATTTTTATTTGAACGAGCAAGTCAAGGCGATTCAAAAAGAGCTGGGCGACGGTGAAGAGGGCGCAGACATCGAGGAGCTTGAGAAAAAAATCAAAGCTGCCAAGATGCCCAAAGATGCGCTCAAGCGCGCCGAGGGCGAGCTGAAAAAACTCAAGCTCATGTCCCCCATGTCGGCAGAAGCCAGCGTGGTGCGCAACTACATCGACGTGCTGATCAATCTGCCATGGTCCAAAAAGACCAAGATCAAACATGATTTGGGCAATGCCGAAGAAGTGCTGAACTCCGACCACTTTGGCTTGGAAAAAGTCAAAGACCGCATTTTGGAATATCTAGCAGTGCAGCAGCGCGTCGACAAAGTTAAAGCGCCTATCCTGTGCTTGGTAGGCCCGCCTGGCGTGGGCAAAACCTCGCTGGGGCAATCCATTGCCAAAGCCACCGGGCGCAAGTACGTGCGCATGGCCTTGGGCGGCATGCGTGATGAGGCCGAGATCCGTGGCCATCGCCGCACCTATATTGGCGCGCTGCCGGGTAAAGTGCTGCAAAGCCTGACCAAGGTCAGCACACGCAACCCGCTGTTCTTGCTGGACGAGATCGACAAGCTGGGCACCGAGTACCGTGGCGACCCGTCAAGTGCTTTGCTGGAGGTGCTAGACCCTGAGCAAAACCATACCTTCAGCGACCACTATGTAGATGTCGATTTTGACTTGAGCGACGTAATGTTTGTCGCCACCTCCAACTCGATGAACATTCCACCTGCGTTGCTCGACCGCATGGAAGTGATTCGCCTCTCTGGCTACACCGAAGACGAAAAAACCAGCATTGCGCTGCGCTACCTGGCCCCCAAGCAGCTAGAGAACAACGGGGTGAAAGAGACCGAGCTGGAGATTACCGAGGCCGCCGTGCGCGACATCGTGCGCTACTACACGCGTGAGGCCGGTGTGCGTTCGCTGGAGCGCGAGTTGTCCAAGATTTGCCGCAAGGTGGTCAAGGGTGTGCAGCTTAAGAAATACACCGCCAAAGTGGTAGTCAACGCCGAGAATTTGAATGACTTTTTAGGTGTTCAAAAATTCAGCTACGGCCGTGCGGAAAAGGCCAACCAGGTGGGCCAGGTGGTCGGCCTGGCTTGGACCGAAGTGGGCGGCGATTTGCTGACCATTGAGGCGGCTTTGATGCCCGGTAAAGGCAACATCACCCGCACCGGTTCGCTGGGCGATGTGATGAAAGAATCGGTCGAGGCCGCGCGCACCGTGGTGCGCTCGCGCGCGCGCCGCTTGGGCATCAAGGATGAAGCGTTTGAAAAGAAAGACGTGCACATTCACGTGCCCGATGGCGCAACGCCTAAAGATGGGCCCAGCGCAGGCGCAGCGATGACGACGGCTTTTGTGTCTGCACTCACCGGCATTCCGGTGCGCGCCGATGTCGCCATGACGGGTGAGATCACCCTGCGCGGTGAGGTCACCGGTATTGGCGGCTTGAAAGAAAAGCTGCTGGCGGCGCTGCGCGGTGGTATCAAGACGGTGCTGATCCCAGAAGAGAACGCCAAAGACCTGCAAGACATTCCGGAGAACGTCAAAAACGGCCTGGAAATCGTGCCTGTGAAGTGGATCGACCAGGTCTTGGCTGTGGCGCTAGAGCGCATGCCTGTGCCCTTGCCGGACGAAGAGCCCGTGCTTGCAGTTGCGGTTGTGGCGGAGAATGTAAAAATCAGCGCGACTGAAACAACAAACGCAGTGAAACACTAGAAAGTTCTGCTACAATTCAGTCATCGACGCGGGAATAGCTCAGTTGGTAGAGCGCAACCTTGCCAAGGTTGAGGTCGAGAGTTCGAGACTCTTTTCCCGCTCCAAATTTATTTGGAGCTACATCGATGGCTCCAAACCTGAAAGGGAAGCACATGCTTCCCTTTTTTTTCTTTAGAATAAGAAATTGTGCACATGCTGGCATGGTCACAATTTGGTAAATTTTCTGAGGCGCGATAGCAAAGCGGTTATGCCCCGGATTGCAAATCCGGTTAGCCCAGTTCGACTCTGGGTCGCGCCTCCAAAAATAATGCCTCGCCAGTCAAGCAGCGAGGCATTTTTGTTTAACATTGCGCTATGCACTGTTACAGCCTGAGTGGTGGAATAGGTAGACACAGCGGACTTAAAATCCGCCGCTTCGTTCATAGCGGGCGTACCGGTTCGATTCCGGTCTCAGGCACCATTTGTAGCTGAAGTTTTTGTGGAGTAGCGCTCCTAACCGGTACGCCCAAGGGCGGTAATGACGATGCGCGCTGGCGCGCAGGGTCCGATTCCGGTCTCAGGCACCATTTGTAGCTAAAGCGGCATGCAGTAGCGCTCAGAACCGGTACGCCCAAGGGCGGTAATGACGATGCGCGCTAGCGCGCAGGGTTCGATTCTTGTCGCGCCGGAGCCGAGAAATTGCCACCTTCGCTTCGCGTTTGGGTGGCAATTTCTTGCCAGTCATGTCACTTCCCACTGATTTTTATCTCACCCATCTTGCACTTGTTGGTAGTCGCACTACACTCTACTTATGACTACGTATTCCCAGCCCTTTGAAATCCACGTACACGGTGATGTGCCGTTGCGTGACGATGTAACTTTTGCGCAGCTTGAAGAGGCGCTCAAGCCTTTGTGGTCGTATGCCGGCGCCAAGTCGATGGCCAAAGGGGCCGTCAGTTCCTACGAGGAAGAGCCTGGCCTGCGCATGGACGCTAAAGAGCATGTGCTGCACATGTGCTGGACGGTACCAGCGGACGAAGATATTCGCCAAGCGCTGGAAGAAATGTGCATGGGCCTCAATGAGCTGGCCAGCGCCGGTGCGGCCATTGAGATCAGCATTTACGATGCCGAGTTTGATGAAGACGACGAGGAAGACGAAGAAGCCGAGTCACGCGATGATTTTCTGATGCTGTTTGTCGGCCCCACACCGGGCGACATCATGCAGGTGCAGCGCGACATGCTGGTCGAAGATGTGATGGCCGTGGTGGAGCGCCACTTTGAGCGTGCAGAGATGCAAGGCATTGTGACCGAGGTGGACAAGCTGTTTACCCAGCGCTTTGACAAACTGGTCAGCTCCTTGCAAGTAGGCCGCCCACCGCGTGGCCCCGGCGGCGGCGCTGCCGGGCACGGAGGCCGCAAGCCTCGGCATTTGCACTGAGTTTGTGGTCGATGGGATTCACTTGCTTTCGGCTCAGCAGTTTTGCCGCAATACGCATGCTCTTGTGCTTCGTGGGCGAGAGAGCGTATGCCAAACGCCCTCATGCTGGAGTACCAGAAATCGGTCGTTCGGCATACGCTCTATCGCCGTCACGCATGGGGACGTACCACCGGTAGTCACCGGAAAATTTGACAGGAAAATACGGGTGGATCGCTACCTTGGTCGCTGCACGGTTGGGTGTTTATCAGCCGACCGATTTCTGGTACTCCAGTATGAGGGCGGATGATAAACACCTAACCGTGCGTACGAAACCAGCTCTCACGGTGATAGGCGGCCAACCTAGTGTACGAGACCGACTTTCCCACGCGATAAACATCCACCCACGCTTACCGCGCTGGACTCAGACCGTTCAAGTCCCCGAGCCATAGAAGCAATCAGGACACAGCCCCCGGTAACGTCCGTTGCCGCCAATCAGCACTTGCTCGCCTTCGCGTATGCGCTCGCCGGTGTCGGTGAACCGGGCGTTCATGCTGGCTTTTTTGCCGCAGTCGCAAATGGTTTTCATCTCCTCAATGTCGTCGGCCAGTACCAGCAAGGTGGCGGCTCCCGCAAAGGCTTTGCCTTGAAAGTCGCTGCGCAGGCCGTAGCACATGATGGGGATATCGAAGGTATGCGCCCAGTGGTGCAGCTCCTCCACCTGTGCGGTGGTTAAAAACTGCGCCTCGTCAATCAACACGCAAGACAGCTTGGCAATCCACAAGGCCTGCTGCGCATGCGCAATGCGCTCGGCCATGCTGTGGCTGGCGTTAAAAGTAACCGCCTCACGTGAGAGACCGAGGCGCGAAGCGATCTGGCCCACGCCACCGCGGCTGTCCAGCTCGGCCGTGAGCAGCACCACGGCCATGCCGCGCTCCTCGTAGTTGTAGGCCGCTTGCAATAGCGAGGTGGATTTGCCCGCGTTCATCGCGGCGTAACGAAAATAGAGTTTGGCCATGGATTTGTCTTCAGAATGCCAAGCTTACCGCACATAATGCGGTCACAAGCTCAGGAGACTCCCCATGGCATTGTTCAGTCAAGACGCTCTCAACCCCGGTGTGAAAAAAC
Source organism: Polaromonas sp. (assembly GCA_031390175.1). GTDB lineage: Bacteria > Pseudomonadota > Gammaproteobacteria > Burkholderiales > Burkholderiaceae_C > JAAFIP01. The sequence goes on along the minus strand of JANMTF010000113.1, from coordinate 15,824 downwards.
GCGAGGTATTTGGCTGGGCGATGTACGATTTCGCCAACTCGGGCTATACCACGGTGGTGATTACCGCCGTGTTTGCTGCCTACTTTGTGGGCGGTATTGCCAAGGGCGCTGAATGGGCCACTTTTGTCTGGACGCTAGCCCTGAGCATCTCCTACGCCATAGTGATGCTGACCATGCCCAGCCTGGGCGCGTACGCCGACATGCGCGCGTCAAAAAAGAAACTGTTGATGCTGTTTACCACCGGCTGCGTGCTGTCCACCGCCGCACTGGCTTTTGCCGGGCCGGGCAGTATCGCGCTGGCTTTTGTGTTGATTGTGGTGTCCAACACGTTCTACAGCTACGGCGAATCACTCACCGCCTCGTTTTTGCCGGAGCTGGCCAAACCCGAGGGCATGGGCAAGGTAAGCGGCTGGGGCTGGAGCTTTGGCTATTTTGGCGGCATGCTGGCGCTGGGTATTTGCTTGGGCTATGTGATTTGGGCTGGCAAGCAGGGCATCAAGGCGGACAGCTTTGTACCCGTCACGATGGTCATTACGGCGTTGATTTACGGGGCCGCTGCGTTGGTGACGTTTACGCTGCTCAAAGAGCGCGCAGTACCCAACCCCTCAGCGCTGCAACAAAGCGGCTTTAAGGCCTCTTTGGTTCAATTGCACGCCACGTACAAGCAGGCCCGGCGCTACCAAGACTTTATGTGGCTGCTGCTGTGCGCGGTGTTTTACCAAGGCGGGGTGGCCGTGGCCATAACCTTGGCGGCTATTTATGCCGAGCAGGTGATTGGCTTTGCCCAGCAAGAAACCATGGTGCTGATTTTTGTGTTGAATTTGGCCGCCGCCGCGGGTGCTTTTGGCTGCGGCTACCTGCAAGACCGCGTGGGCCACAAATTGGCGCTGGGCCTGACCTTAGTGGGCTGGGCGGCCACCTGCGTGATTGCGGCTCTTACGACCAGCAAAGGAGGTTTTTGGTACGCCGCCGCATTGGCCGGCCTGTGCATGGGCAGCAGCCAGTCGGCGGGCCGGGCCATGGCGGGTATGTTGTCGCCGCCCAAGCAAGTGGGCGAGTTTTTTGGGTTGTGGACTTTTGCCACCCGTTTGGCCAGCATTGTCGGGCCGCTTACTTACGGGGCTATCACTTGGGCCACGGGGGGTAACCAGCGCATTGCCATTGCGTCTACCGCCGTGTTGTTTGTGGTTGGGTTGGTGGTGTTGCAGCGGGTGGACATGGGGCGGGGGCGGGCTGCGGCTGTGCGGGAGGCGTAGTTTTTTGTTTTCTACGGGAGCAGGTCGGCGGTGCACTCAACTGCGCGGCGGTCCGCCGTGTCGGCCCGAGGCCGGCACGGAGGACAGCCGCGTAGCCTTATACACCACGCGCCAGGGCGTATACAAGCCTTGAATGAACACTGTGACAAGTGGCCAATCAAGCCGCAGGAAACATGTCGTTCACGATCTTTTCGCGGTTGTTTTGGTAAAAGGTTTTGAACTTGGTGGCGTTCATCGTCATGCGCACCAGCTTTGGCATGCCCTTGTAGAAAATGGCGCTAGAGGCCTCAAAGTGCTCGTCGGACAGTAGCATGTCGCGCACCGGCATGTTCACTTGCTTGGCCAGCGCCAGCAGCTCGTCCATCTGGGCTTTGTTTTTTTGGTGTTTCACTGTCATGGCTAAAGTCTCCTTGGGGTAATCATAAATGGTTACTTGGAGTTATAGCTGATGCGGACAGTGATTTTTGCCGCAGATTGGCAGTTTATTAACGCAAAGGACTAGTGCGAAAGATCAGCGCATCGACACGGGCCCATAGTAGGCGCGGGTTTGACTGCGGGTGTTGTCGCTGTCGGTCATCAGGGCCATGCCAACCAGTGCTCCCGGTTTTTCGCCGAAGGCTTTTTCATAATCGGCGGCGATGTTGCGCTCGTAGTCTAGCCATTGGTTGAGGTTTTTAGTGCCAGATTCGACTACGATTTTGCGGATGCGGTCGGTGCGCGGGTTATGGATCACGCTGCCTGCAGCGCGCTTATTGCACCACACGTACATGAGGGTGGCGTAGGGCAGTTCTTCGCCGGTGATCAGCTGGCTCAGCTCGGAGAGCATGGCGTTTTTAGTGGACCAGTTGCTGCGGTTGCCTTCAAAGGTTAAAACGATGCGCACGGGGGAGTCGTCTCCGTCCCGCTGTGCCAAGTCTGCCGCGTCGATTAACTGCGGTACCTTCCAGGAAAACTTGACTTGGTTCAGCTCAATGGCGGGGATGCGCACTTGCTGGCGCAGCAGGCTGGCGGATGAGTCGGCTACAGCCAGCACGGCATCGCGCCCGTCCATCTGCACCTTGCTAAAGGTGGTTGGTTTTTTGCTGGGCAGGCTGTAGGTGTGCCAGCTTTGCCCGGTGGTCCAAGCCAGTTTTTGGTTTTGGGCTTCAGGGGGAGGGGCTGTGGATAGAACTGTAGGCTCTGGTGCGTGCGGTGCACTGGCGCAGCCGGCCACCAATATGGCCGCAAGTATCCATCCGCATGGGGCGATGGTTCGGGTTGAAAAAACGGACTTCATGGGAACAAGATGGCTACAGAGCGTGTGAGTTTGTGCCTTAATGTAGCCCATTGTGAATAAAAGTCTCAGTGCGGCTTACCCTAGATCGGCGCGCTAATTTGTTTCTCAGGTGGAAAGCGTGGGGTAGTCGGTATAGCCTTTGGCTCCACCACCGTAGAAAGTGGGCCGATCCCCATCGTTCCATGGGGCATCCAGGCGCAGGCGCTGCACCAGGTCGGGGTTGGCGATGAATGGGCGGCCAAAGGCTACTAGGTCGGCTCCGCTTGCTACGGCCTGCTCGGCCAGAGGTTTGTCCAGGCCGTTGTTGACCATCCATGCGCCTTGGCCGCCAGCTTGGCGGTAGGCGGCTTTGAGGGCGGGGTAGTCAAACGGGCGGTCGGGCAGGTCGCGTGCTCCGCCGGTGGCACCTTCGATGATGTGCAGGTAGGCCAAGCCCAGCGGGGCGAGCTGGCGCACCACGTAGTCAAACAGGGGCTGCGGGTCTGCGTCAAACGCGTCGTTGGACGGGGTGACGGGGGCCAGGCGGATGGCAGTGCGGCCACGGCCGATGACGCTGGTGATGCCACGCACCACCTCCAGCAGCAAGCGGGCGCGGTTTTCTACGCTGCCGCCGTAGGCGTCCTGGCGTTGGTTAGAGCCGCTCTTTAAAAACTGGTCGAGCAAGTAGCCGTTGGCCCCGTGGATCTCCACACCGTCAAAGCCAGCTACGTCCATCGCAGCGCGTGCCGCGCTGACATAGCTTTGCACAATACCGGGCAGCTCGTCCAGGCCTAGTGCGCGGGGCTCAGAAGTCTCTACAAAGCCGGGCACCCCGTCTCTGATGAGCACAGTCTTGGTTTTGGCCGTGATGGCCGATGGCGCTACGGGAGCGCCACCGCCGGGCTGCAGATCCACATGCGATACGCGGCCCACATGCCACAGCTGCACTACGATTTTGCCGCCTGCGGCATGTACCGATTGGGTGATGTGCTTCCAGCCCTCTAGCTGGTCTGGGCCGTACAGACCCGGCACGTCAGAGTAGCCTTGGCCTTGGTGGCTGATGGCGGTGGCCTCGGTGATCAGCAGGCCAGCGCTGGCACGTTGGGTGTAGTACTGCGCCATCAGCGGTGTGGGCACCGCACCGGGCGCACGGTTGCGCGTGAGCGGGGCCATGACGATGCGGTTAGCGAGCTGCAGGTTGCCTGCGGTGACGGGGTCGAAAAGTGTGGGGCTGGTGGCTTGCATGGGTGTGGTGGACTGTGTGATGGGGATAGAAAAGAGGGCGCGCCGTACAAACTAGCGCGATGCCTTGGCGGTTTGTATCATAGCGCTGCTGCGTGCGAGGCTACTGGCGCGGTGTCCCCAAGTTGATGGGTTCAAGCTGCGCGCCCGGTTCGCTCGATATGATGGCGCTATATTTACTTATGCAACCACCATGGCCGCTACGGCAGAAAGAAAGACCCTATGAACTCCAATAAAAAAGTAGCCATTGTCACCGGCGCAGGCACCGGCGTAGGCAAAGCCACTGCGCTGGCGCTGTTGGCCGACGGCTGGTGCGTGGCACTGGCCGGGCGCAGGCCAGAGCCGTTGGCGCAGGTGATAGCGCAGTCAGGCGCGGCTGACCGTGCATTGGCGGTGCCCACCGATGTGGCCGACCCAGCATCGGTGCTGGCGCTGTTTGAGGGGACGTCCAAAGCATTCGGCCATGTGGACTTGCTGTTCAACAACGCAGGCGTCAATGCCCCTGGCATACCGCTGGAGGACTTGACCTTGGCCCAGTGGAAGAACGTGGTGGACATTAACTTTACAGGTATGTTTTTATGCATCCAGCAGGCCTTTCGTACCATGAAGGCACAAACCCCAAAAGGCGGCCGCATCATCAACAACGGTTCTATCTCAGCGCATACGCCACGGCCTAACTCGATTGCCTACACCGCAACCAAGCATGGCGTGATGGGTTTGACCAAAACCGCCTCACTTGATGGCCGTAAATACAACATCGCGGTAGGGCAAATAGACATAGGCAACGCAGCCACCGAGATGGCCGCCCGCATGGCCACAGGCGTAACGCAGGCCAATGGCGAGATAGCCATAGAGCCGCTGATGGACGTGAACATCGTTGGCCAGTCAGTGCTGTACATGGCCAACCTGCCACTAGAGGCCAATGTGCTGTTCCACACGGTGATGGCGACTCGCATGCCGTTTGTGGGGCGTGGTTGATAGGCTTCTAAGTGACTGCCAATTGCTGCTAATTTTATAGCTGCTCACGCTATATTCTATTGGCCTAGCGCTTATTTTCAATACAAAAAATTGGAATGTCGTGCGCAGCAGCTAGCGCATCAAGCTCAGCGCAACTGCGCTTGGAAAAGAAGGCTGACAGAGCCTCTTGCGTTGCAGGGCTGAGCATCGCTGCCATGTCGCTGTGCGCAACGCCAGCCACCTTGCACAGCGCTGCTGCAAAGTGTGGCTCTAACGCAGCTACGGTTGCGCGGCCATCTTTGCAGGGGTACACGCGATAGCCTGCATGCGCGCCGCCTACTGCACCGGTGGGCAAGGTCAGGCCCCAGTTGCGCGGCAGGGCCAGGTAAGCCGCTGCGTCGGACAACGCAATTTCCTGGTACGTCGCCAGGCCTTGGGTTTTTTGCAGCAGCACGGCTTGCAGCACCGCCTCGCTGGCGGCAAGTGAGCCTGCCATGTCGGCGTACAGCGTAGCGGGTAGATCGGTGCCGATGACCAAGCCGTTCTCGGCCAAATAGGTCAGGTCATGGCCCGGCTCTTCGGCGCGCGCGCCGGGGCTGCCGACGATGCACACCATGCTGAGCTGCGGGTGGCGGGTGTGCAAATTGCCCCAGTCCAGCGCTAGTTTTCGCAAGGCTGACGGGCGAAACGAGGTGAGCAGCACCTGCGCCTGCGCCAGCTCGGTGTGTAAGGCGGTTTGACCCGCAGGATTTTTTAAATCCAGGGTGACCAATCGCATGCCCGCATGCATCTGCGCATAAGCCGCAGGGTTGTAGTGGCGCATCGGGTCGCCAGCGGGGCTGTCTACCTTCACGCACTCCGCGCCCATAGCGTGCAGCCGCATCATGGCTGCGGGGCCGGGCAGATTGAGCGCCAGGCTGATGACGCGGGTGCCGCTGAGGGGTTTGAGGGGCGCTGAGGGTGAAGTCTGTAGTGTCATGCAAATATTTTAACCTTTTAGGCCTTTAGCCCAATAGAATATCGCGGGGCGAGCTATCAAGTTTGTAGTGTTCCGCAGCATACGCAGCCCAAACAGCCAGTATCTTTTTCAATTTATCGTTGTCGATCAATTCTCGCAGATCGTTAGCGCCGCCTACCAGCATTTCCTTCACAAACACCACGGGAAATGTGGGCCAGCCGCACAGCATTTTCAGTGCGTTGCGGCGCTTGCCGCTATTCAATTGACTGTTGATGGCTGGCTACAGTGCCTCTACATCGGCTCGGTGCCCAAATAGGCTTCATCAGCTTGCAGCCTGCGCTGCAGCACACCCACGTCTAGCGCACGCGGTAGCACACCCACTTGCAGTGCCAGCGCAGCCGCAGTGCCCGCTGCTTGGCCCATTACAAAGCAGGCACCCGACACGCGGGCTGCGGACTGGCCCATGTGCGTCATCGATGCACAGCGGCCTGCGACCAGCAGGTTGTCGATGCCCTTTGGCAGCAGCATGCGGTAGGGCAGGTGGTTAAAGCCTCTGCAGTGGGGAATGTCTTGCCAAATAAAGTTCACCGTGCCAGCAGCGTGCTCTTCCACCATCCAGCCGTTCACGCCAATGGTGTCGGCAAAGCTGGCGCATTGCAGCACGTCGTCTTCTGTCAACTGGTAGTCGCCCAGCACGCGGCGGGTTTCGCGCACGCCTACTTGGGGCGCGATCTCCAAAATGTAGGATTTGTCGAAACCGGGTGCAGATTCGCGCAGGAATTTGAAAAACTCTACGATCTGCTGGCGGCCTTGCACCTCGGCAGCGCTGAGCTGTGCGGCATTGGTACCGTCTACCGGGCTGCCGTCGGCGTTAGATAACTGCGTAACGTTGGCACGCCACTCGGTGGGGTTTTTTTGCGGGCGAATGATGGGCATTTTGCGGGGGAACTTGTGGCCCCGCGCCTCGGCCTCTTGCATCCATTGACCAAAGTGGTTGTAGGCATCGCCCGCGCGCACGGGGTCCACGCCGTTGACGCGGAACATGGTGCTGGGGTACATCATGCCCGTGCTCTGGCCGCTGGAATTCGGCGCACCGCCTTTTTCAAACGGCGCACCCGCCATGGCGGCCATGTCACCATCGCCCGAGCAGTCGATGAAGGTGCGGCCCAGCACGGCAAAGCGGCCTGATTTGGTCTCTATCAACACTGCGCTGATCTGGCTGGGGGACGCCATCACCACACCGACAGCCTTGGCATGGAACAGCAACTGCGCGCCACTAGACAGCACCAGCGCGTCAGCAGCTACTTTGAGCACCGCATTGTCATAGGCCTGCGCCGCAATTTTGCCGCCAAAGATCACATGCGGCTCGTTCAAGCCACCCAGCGCGCGCATGCGCTCCAGCAGGCCGTCGGCCACGCCGTGTACCACTTGTTTGATCTCGCCGTGCACATTGGCATGCAGGCCGCAAAAATTGGTCACCCCCGCTGCAGTGCCCATGCCGCCTAAAAAACCGTAGGCCTCTACCAGCAAGGTGCTTTGCCCTGCACGGGCTGCGGCTGTGGCCGCTGCAATGCCAGCGGGGCCGCCGCCCAGAACCACCACATCGTATTCACCCCACACCGGAGTGTGGCGTGCGGGTTCAAGCAGGGTGCGTGGTGGAGAGTTCATAGTGCAGCGTAAAGTGAGTATTCATTGTACGCAATCAATGCCAAATAGAGCACTAGCCCCATAAAATATTGCGGGAGCAGCTATCAAATTCATACTGCCCTATACAATACACTCATTCACTACTGAGGAGTCTTCTTGGACATTACGCTACTAATTAAAGCCGCGATCATGGGTATCGTGGAGGGCTTGACCGAATTTTTACCGGTTTCGTCTACCGGCCACCTTATCTTGGCGGGCGCGCTGCTGGGCTTTGACGATGAGAAAGCCAAGGTGTTTGATATTGCGATTCAAACGGGCGCTATCTTCGCTGTCATTTTGGTGTACTGGCAAAAAATTCGCTCGACCTTGGTGGCGCTGCCTACCGACAAGCAAGCACAGCAGTTTGCGTTGAATGTGCTGATCGCCTTTGTACCCGCTGTGGTGCTGGGCTTGCTGTTTGGCAAAGCCATCAAGTCGCATTTTTTCACACCGGTGGTGGTGGCTACTACTTTCATCATTGGTGGCTTTATTATTTTGTGGGCTGAAAAAAGGCAACATACCAACGCGTCTGCCGTGCGCGTGAACAGTGTGGACGAGATGACGTCTATGGACGCGCTGAAGGTGGGCCTAGTGCAGTGCCTAGCCTTAGTGCCGGGTACCAGCCGCAGTGGGGCCACCATCATTGGCGGCATGCTGCTGGGTCTGTCGCGCAAGGCGGCAATGGATTTTTCCTTCTTCCTGGCCATGCCTACGCTCATCGGGGCGGGTGCTTACAGCCTGTACAAAGAGCGTGCGGTGCTCAGCATGGCTGATATTCCTATGTTCAGCGTGGGTTTGCTGTTCTCGTTTATTAGCGCGTGGATATGTGTACGCTGGCTGCTGCGCTACATTTCATCACACAGTTTTGTGCCTTTTGCGTATTACCGTATTGTGTTTGGTGTGCTGGTGTTGATCACTGCTTGGACTGGGTGGGTGAAGTGGGCGGCTTGACATGTGACGTGTAACTTCCTAGGTCATTGTCTTCTTAGTTGGTAGGTGGCATGCGTTTCTTGGTCGTGTTCTTGTACTTCGTGGGCGAAAGAGCGTATGCCAAACGCCCTCATACTGGAGTACCAGAAATCGGTCGTTCGGCATACGCTCTATCGCCTGCACACACGGTCGCGCACTACGCGTAGTCACCGGCAAGATGTGTGCCGAGGCTACGGGTAGCGCGCTACTTTGGTTGCTGCACAGTTGGGTGTTTATCAGCCGACCGATTTCTGGTACTCCAGCATGAGGGCGGGTGATAAACACCCAACTGTGCGTACAGTGACAGAGTCAGATCGCTCACTGCACACGATACGTCCGTCATGGAAGCGACCTAGTTGGTCACGTTTTATGGAATTAGAAATATATTCGATCGTTTAAAATCTCCTGTATTTAATCTAATTCAATCAAAATATAAACGCTCTTTTATATTTCATGAGTTTCATGTAAAATTCAGCATTATTTATTCGATCGTTACTATTTTGAACAGCCTTCAATTCGGTCAACTCGTTCGCCAAGCCCGCAAAAAAGCCGTACTCACACAGGCTGAGGCGGCCGCTTTGTGCGCAGTCAGCGTGCCATTTTTAAGCCACTTGGAAAGCGGTAAACCTACCATTCAACTAGAAAAAGCCTTGCACGTAGCTGCCCAACTAGGACTACGATTTACCCTAGAGGCCGCACGCAAATGAACCTGTATTGCGACGAGAGGCTGGTGGGCTCCATGCGGCCATACTTTGCCAAGTGGCGACTGGAGTTTTCTCGCAATCCAGCGGTGCCGCTGTCGCCACATTTTCAGTGCAATAAAGGCGTAGTGCTGGAGAGCGAAGCAGTCAATAACTTCTTCATTAACTACCTGCCCGAAGAGCCCTACGCACAGCATGTAGCCGCGCGCATCAAGCCCTATCCGCGCAGCATGGAAGACTGGTTTGCAGCGCTGGGCCAGGAGCTGACGGGTGCCTACGCTCTCACACCGTTTGCCACCACACTCTCGCCAGCGCAGTACATTGATCTGCCCTACGAAAAGCTGGTTGAAGGCATGCAAAGCTCGCGCCTACGGGCTGATGCGATGGCTTTCACGTTGGATGATGCTAACGCCTTGCCCCGCCTGTCCCTGGCGGGTGCGCAAGACAAGTTTGCCCTGTGGTTTGACCCGCGCGCCAAAGACGCAGCAGAGCGCTTCAAAATTCCCAATGGCCGCGCAGCATCCACCCACATCTTTAAGCCCGACAGCACCGACGCACGCTACCCCATGCTGCCAGCCAACGAATACGCCTGCGCGCAACTGGCTCGCGCAGTGGGGCTGTCAGTAGCCCATACCACAGTGATGACCATCGGCGGTGTGCGCAGCCTGGTGTCAGAGCGCTTTGACCGCCAACGCCGTGGCCAGCAGGTGCGCCGCATCCACCAAATAGACATGTGCCAGCTGCTTAACTTGCCGCGTGAGCGCAAATACGGCAGCCACAACGCAGGCATTGACACGGAAGATTTTTTCAAGGCCTGCGACCACCTGGCCGTGCCCGCCCTGGCGCGCCGCGCGCACCTGCGGGCGTGGCTGTTTAACTTTATCATTGGCAACCAAGACGCACACGCCAAAAACTATTCGTTTTTGTACCAAGGCGGCTGGCAGGCAGCGCCCCTGTATGACCTGCTGTGCGTCGTGCCCTACCTGCCCGAGCAAACCTTGTCCATGGGCCTGCTGGGTGAGTACCGCCCCGGCTGGTTTGAGCGTGCGCATTGGCTAGAGCTGGCGCGGCTGGCGGGCGTAACGGCTACTTATTTGTCTGGCGAAGTGTCTGATATGGTGCAAAAAGTACAAGCTGCTGCTACGCCTTTGACTAAGCTGTTACGCACGCAACTTGACGACGATGAGTTAGGCTTTTTATCCGAGCGCGTGAACCCCATCGTGGCCACACGGGCGCAGTATTTGCAGCACGCAGCGGCCAGCTTGCGTGTGGCGGGGTAGACCAAGGTATTGGCTGCAATGTAGGCTTGCAGCTACAGTCGCCCAAGGCTCACAGCATCAGTATTTATGCTGACCACAGATGAGTCCAGCAGGCTTAGTATTTGCGCACCTAATCAGGAGGCAACCATGAACCGCAGAGACTTAATCGCCACCAGTACCGCCGCTTTAGGTGGTGTTATGGCTGCTGGCTGCGCCAGCGTGACCGCCAACCCTTCGGCACCCACGCCGTTTACCGTAGCGGGGGTTACCATCCCCGTGGCGGGCACCAGCGAGGTGTTCCCCGTGCGCCGCATCTACTGCATTGGCCGCAACTACGCAGCCCATGCCCGCGAGATGGGCAGTGACCCCACCCGCGAGCCGCCGTTCTTCTTCCAAAAGCCGACCGATGCCATCCAGTTCATCGCCCCTGGCAAAACCGTAGACCACCCGTACCCCACGCTGACCAAAAACTACCACTACGAGATTGAACTGGTAGCCGCACTCAAATCCGGTGGCAAAAACATCACCATGGAGAATGCCTTGAGCCATGTGTACGGCTACGCCGTAGGCCTTGACATGACCCGCCGCGACCTGCAACGCGCCCTGGGCGACGAGAAAAAACCTTGGGAAATTGGTAAAAGCTTCGACATGAGCGCCCCCATCGGCCCGATCCACCGCGTCAGCCAGATCGGCCATATTGGCAAGGCCGGCATCACGTTGGCCGTCAACGGCACTGTCAAACAAACATCCAACTTAACGCACATGATCTGGAGCGTATCCGAGCAGATTATGCGCTTAAGCCAAGCCTTCGAGCTCAAGGCCGGAGACATCATTTACTCAGGCACCCCCGAAAACGTAGGCCCTGTGGTGCGCGGCGACGTGATGCTGGGGCATATTGACGGGCTGCCCGACATCTCGGTAAAAGTCGTGTGATGCAGACGCTTTAGTTGCTCAAAAAAAATAGCACCTTCGAGTGCTATTTTTTTGGGTGCAGCAAACGTGCGTTAGGTAATAAACCCAGCAATAACCGCTTCAATCGCTGCCGCCGTAGCAACCGGCTTTTCCATCGGAAAAAGATGCGTACCGTCCACATACATCATCCGCCCGGGCGTATCGCCCTTGGCCCCGGTGACCTTTTCGGTGAGTGCGGTGCCTACGCGTTTCATCTCTACGGACTGCCGACCGCCGATGAAGGCGGCGGGGCATTTAAGGGGGTGGCGTTTGAGTAGCGCGTCCAGGTTGTCGGGCAGGGTGTTGTAGATTTTGGTTTCTACTTCGCGGTTAAAACTGAGCACGCGTTTGCCGCCCTCGCTGTGGGTGCCGTGGGCGATGTAGTTGCGCAGGGTTTGCTCGTCCCACATCGCAAAGACGCGTTTGCTTTTGAAGTGGGTGTAGGCAGCCTCTTCGTTGTCCCATTGGTGTTTGCGGCCTTGGCTGACTGCCCCGGGGGATACGCGGCCAATGAGGGGCGTGGACTTGATGGCACCCAGCGTGGTGGCGCGCCAGCCGCCTAGCAGAGGCGCGTCCAACAGTACCAAGCCCTTGGCCAGCGCGGGGTGTCGTGCGGCGCACATCAGGCTTAAAAAACCGCCTAATGAATGGCCCACTAGATAGGCCGGTTCACCGTGTTTGTCCACTTCGCGTTGGGTAAAGTCTGTTAACTGCTGGACTAAATGCTTCCAGTTGTCAGTGACGGGATACTGCGGGTCGTGGCCAAATTTTTCTATGGCTTTGACGGTGAAGCCGCGTTTTTTTAGCGACGCTGTCATCACGCCATAGGTGCTGGCAGGAAAGCTGTTGCCGTGGGAGAAAATAAGCAGCATTAAATTAATTTTTCTTGCGGCGTGCTGATCTTGCGCAGCGTGCTGCTGCGCACATTAGGCGCTTTGAGTGGCGTCTCGGTTTGGTCGCCGTTCCATACCGGGTCTTCCAGGCTGTCAAACACTTCGCGCAGTTTGTTGCCCCATGCGCCGCGCAGCATCTTCAGGTAGGGGTTGCTCTCTTCGATGCAGACGATTTTGTCGGTTTGCAGCGTGCCCGCCTCATACACCACCAGGTCTAGTGGCAAGCCTACTGAGAGGTTGGATTTGAGCGTGGAGTCCATGGAGACCAGGGCGCATTTGGCGGCTTCGTCCAAGGGCGTTTCCAGGGTGATGACGCGGTCCAGCACGGGCTTGCCGTATTTGGATTCGCCAATCTGGAAGTACGGCGTCTCAGGTGTCGCCTCGATAAAGTTGCCAGCGGAATACACTTGGAAAAGCCGCATCGGCTCCTTGCCAATTTGGCCACCAAAAATTAACGCCACGTTAAATTCGACGCCAGCTTTTTTCAATGACTCAGCATCGCGTGTGTACACATGGCGCACGGCGGAGCCCAGCACGCGGCAGGCGTCGAACATGCTTTTGGCGTTCCAAATGGTCAGCGGCTCGCCGGCTTCGTCTTTGAGTTGCTCTACCTGCAGTATCTCGCGCACCGACTGGCTGATGCTCAGGTTGCCCGCAGACAGCAAGGTCATAAACCGGTCGCCGGGTTTTTCATAGACGATCATTTTGCGGAAGGTGCTGATCTGGTCCAGACCCGAGTTGGTGCGCGAGTCGGACAGAAAGACCAAGCCTGCTTTGAGTTTGATGCCTACGCAATATGTCATGGGTGCTCCGTTACTTTTTATCTGAGAGTTTTTTGAGTTGGTACAACACGTCCAGCGCCTCGCGCGGGCTCAGGGTGTCGGGGTGAATATCTTTTAACGCTGATTCTAGGGCACCACTATGGCTGTCTTGTGTAGCGCTTTCTGGCGGCGCTGCAAACAAATCTACCTGCGCCTGCGCGCTGCTTTGCTGCGTCTCTAGCGCAGCCAAGGCGTGGCGCGCGTGGTTGACCACCGCTGCGGGCACCCCCGCCAGCTTGGCCACCTGGATACCGTAGCTGCGGCTGGCGGGGCCGGGTTGGATCTCGTGCAGAAACACGATGTCGTGCCCGCTCTCCGCCGCGCTCACATGCACGTTCACCGCGCCGTGGTGCTGGGCGGGAAATTCGGTGAGCTCAAAGTAATGCGTCGCAAACAGCGTGAAGGCTTGCGACTTGTGCAAATGCGTGGCAATGCCGGATGCCAAGGCCAAGCCGTCAAAGGTAGAGGTGCCGCGCCCGATCTCGTCCATCAGCACCAGCGAGTGAGGCGTGGCAGCATGCAAAATTTGCGCGGCCTCCGTCATCTCCAGCATAAAGGTGGACTGCGCGTTGGCCAAATCATCTGCCGCACCGATGCGGGTGTGGATCGCGTCGATAGGCCCCAAGCGGCAGGCGGCTGCGGGCACGTAAGAGCCGACGGAGGCTAGGAGGGTAATGATGGCCACCTGGCGCATATAAGTAGACTTGCCGCCCATGTTGGGGCCGGTAATGACCTGCATGCGGGTTTTGGCGTTGAAGGCGGTGTCGTTGGCGATGAAGGAGCCGCTGGATAACTCTGCCAAGCGCGCCTCGACCACCGGGTGGCGGCCTGCGGCAATGTCAATGCACGGCTCTTTGACAAACTGCGGTGCGCACCAGCCCAGCGTGAGCGAGCGTTCGGCCAGCGCGCACAGTGCGTCCAGCGATGCCAAAGCATTGGCGCACTGGGAGAGCGCGGGTACAAAGGCTTGTAGCTGGTCTAGCAATTGCTCGTACAAATACTTCTCGCGCGCCAGCGCCCGGTCTTGCGCACTCAGCGCTTTGTCTTCAAAGGTTTTCAGCTCGGGGGTGATAAAGCGCTCGGCGTTTTTCAGCGTTTGGCGGCGGCGGTAGTCGTCGGGTACTTTGTCTAGCTGGCCTTGGGTGACTTCTATGTAAAAACCATGCACGCGGTTGAACTGCACGCGCAGGTTGGCGATGCCGGTTCTTGCCTTTTCGCGTACTTCTAAATCTAGCAAAAACGCATCGCAGGTATCGCCAATATTGCGCAGCTCGTCCAGGTCGGCATCAAAGCCGTTGGCGATCACGCCGCCGTCGCGAATCAGGTTCGAGGGTTCAGGCAACAGGGCACAGGCTAGCAGCGGCCCACAGCCCGCGGGAGGTGTCAATGGGCCAGATATCAATGCCAAATCAGCCTCTAGTCCTCTAGAATATTGCGCAAGCAGCTCACATTGTTGTAGCGTTTGCTGCAGGGCTACCAGCTCGCGTGGGCGCACTTGGCGCAGCGCAATGCGGGCGGTAATGCGCTCCACATCGCTCACCCCTTTGAGCTGTGCACGCAGTCTGGCGGCGTGGCCGCCGCTGTCGCCCCCACCATCACCGCCTCGCAGCGTGGCAATGGCTTGCAGCCGCTGCTGCGCCACCGCGCGCGCGCGCAGGGGCGACTGTAGCCAGCTTTTCAGCGCGCGGCTGCCCATGCCGGTTTGGCAAGTGTCCAGCAGCGAGAAGAGGGTGGGCGAATCTTCGCCGCGCAGGGTGAGCGTCAGCTCCAGGTTGCGCCGCGTGGTCAGGGGCAGGTCGATCAGTTCGTCATCGCGCTGCACTTTGAGTGAGCGCACATGGGGCAAGGCTTTGCCCTGCGTATGCTCAGCGTAGGCCAGCAGGGCTGATGCCGCTGCGTGCGCGTGCACGGCATCATCTGCGCTAAAGGCTTGCAGGCTGGCCACTTGTAGTTGCGCGCACAGCTTGGTGTTGCCCAGGCCACTGTCAAACTGAAACGCCGGGCGAATGGTGAGCGACAGGCTGGAGGCGAAGCGCAGCGCCTTGATCTGCTGTTCAAAAGCGGGTGTTACGTCGCCGCTATAGATCAGCTCGCTGGGCGCAATGCGCGCCACCCAGGCAGCCAGTTCGTCATGCGAGCACTGCGCCAACTGAATCTGCGCTTGCGTGACGGCCAGCCAAGCCAGGCCCAGTTGGTTACGCGGTGCTTGGTGCACCGCCAGCAGCACGGACTCGGTCTTGTCATTGAGCAGCTCGGTATCGGTCAGCGTACCTGGAGTGACCACGCGCACCACTTTGCGCTCTACCGGGCCTTTGCTGGCACCCACCTCGCCCACCTGCTCGCAAATGGCCACCGACTCACCCAGCTTGATCAAGCGTGCCAAATAGGTTTCTACCGAGTGAAAGGGCACCCCGGCCATCATCACCGGGCTACCGGCAGACTGCCCGCGCTGGGTCAGCGTGATGTTCAGCAGGCGCGCGGCTTTTTCGGCATCGGCATAAAACAGCTCATAAAAATCGCCCATGCGGTACAGCAGCAGCGTGTCGGGGTAGTCCGCCTTCAAGCCCAGGTACTGGGTCATCATGGGCGTGTGACTCAAAGTTTCAGCCAAGGTAGTGGTTCCATCCAAAAAATGCGCCGTGCGGCTCGGTGCTCTGTCTATAGCGTCACATTATCGTGGATGCTTGCTGGTTTGAACTTTGAGCGCTGACGCCAGTTCTGTGCTCGCTCTGGCGCTTGGTGTGCACAGCTGCGCGGCTGTCCCCCGGCCTGCGGCCTCCTCCTTGATGCCGCTGCGCTGTGCACACCAAGCACCAGAGTGCTTAAAGCCCGAGCAGCGCGTGCCTGACACCCTGGCCGAGCTGGGCAAGTTGACC
>JANMTF010000107.1:0-1966 GCA_031390175.1 Polaromonas sp. | reverse complement strand
GACGGCCCGGTGCGCGGCAATGGCCGCATCATCGACGAGTTGGAGCGGCTGTTTAGCGGTGCGGGCTGGAACGTGGTGAAACTCATTTGGGGCAGCGACTGGGACGGTCTGTTTGCTCGCGATGTGACGGGCGCGCTGGCGAAAACTTTTGCCAACACGGTAGACGGCCAGATGCAAACCTTTGCCGCCAAAGATGGGCGCTACAACCGAGACACCTTCTTTGGCCAAACACCCGAGTTGGCCGCGTTGGCGCAGGGCATGACGGACGAGCAGATTGACCGCCTCAAACGCGGCGGCCACGACATCGTCAAAATCCACGCCGCCTACGCCGCTGCCGCTGCGCACCGGGGCCAGCCCACGGTGATTTTGGCGCACACCAAAAAAGGCTTCGGCATGGGCAACGCTGGCCAAGGCAAGATGACCACGCACAGCCATAAGAAGCTGGACGAGGACGAGTTGATTGCTTACCGCAACCGCTTTAATTTGCCACTCACCGACGAGCAAGCCAAAACACTCAGCTATTACAAACCCGAAGAGACCAGCGCCGAGATGCAGTACCTGCATGCCCGGCGCGCAGCATTAGGCGGCCACCTGCCCACAAGGCACACGGCGGCGCAGGTGGTACCCGTACCTGCACTTGCGCTGCCTTCCAATCAAGGCAATAGCTACGCACAGTTTGCCCTGCAAGCCGACGGCAAAGAAATGTCCACCACCATGGCCTTTGTGCGCATGCTGGGCGGCTTGTTGAAAGACCCGCAACTCGGGCCGCGCATCGTGCCCATCGTGGCGGATGAGGCGCGCACCTTTGGCATGGCCAATCTGTTCAAGCAGGTCGGCATCTACAGCAGCGTGGGCCAGCGCTACGCGCCCGAAGATATTGGCTCGGTGCTGAGCTACCGCGAGGCTTTGGACGGCCAGATACTAGAGGAAGGCATCAGCGAAGCGGGCGCGATAGCCAGCTGGACGGCGGCAGCCACCAGCTACAGCGTGCACGGCCTGGCCATGCTGCCCTTCTACATTTACTACAGCATGTTTGGCTTTCAGCGCGTGGGCGATGCCATCTGGGCCGCTGCCGACCAGCGCGCACGCGGCTTCCTGCTGGGCGCCACCTCGGGCCGCACCACCCTGGGCGGCGAAGGCCTGCAGCACCAAGACGGCAGCAGCCATTTGGTATCGGCCACCATCCCCAACTGCAAGTCCTACGACCCCGCCTTTGCTGGCGAGCTGGCCGTGATTTTGGACGCGGGCATGCGCGAGATGATGGTGGAGCAAAAAGACGTTTTCTACTACATCACGCTGATGAACGAGAACTACGCGCAACCCAATTTGCCTGCCGATGCACATGCGGGTGTGCTCCGTGGTTGCTATTTATTTAATAGCTGCTTACGCTATATTTCATTGGGCCAACAGCCTAAATCACCATCTAAAGTGACCTTGCTGGGCTCGGGAGCCATACTCACTGAGGTCATCAAAGCCGCCGAACAATTGAACGCCCAGGGCATCACAGCAGATGTCGTCAGCGTCACCAGCTGGAGCGAGCTGGCGCGCGATGGGGCGGTGTGTGAGGACGCGCAAACGCCGTGGATTCAACAAGTGCTAAACCAAACCCAAGGCCCCATCATCGCCGCCACCGACTACGTGCGCGCCGTGCCCGAGTGCGTGCGCGCCTACATTCCCGAGAGACGCAGTTACACCACGCTAGGCACGGATGGTTTTGGCCGCAGCGACACCCGCTCTGCCCTGCGGGCGTATTTCAAAGTGGACGCGGCCAGCATCGTCGCGGCAGCGCTGCGCGCACTGTAGCTGTCTGTACACACACAGTCATTTGCATGCAGGAACATTCCTCAAGCGCCCGTTCGCTATAAGATGCAGGGATGCAACTCCCATCCCGGTTTTGGGCGGACCTGACCAGCCGCCATTTTGCGCAACTTGCCGCCAGCCCTGCTATTACCAACGCAGTGGCGGT
>JANMTF010000093.1:0-3712 GCA_031390175.1 Polaromonas sp. | reverse complement strand
GCTGGAAAAACCCACGATGGGCGGGGTGTAATTAAAGGCGTTGAAGAAGCTGTAGGGCGCAAGGTTCAGCCCGCCCGCGCTGCTGCGGGTGGATATCCAGCCAATAGGGCGCGGCCCCACGATGGCGTTGAACGGGTCATGGGGCAGGCCGTGGCCGTGGCGGGGCTCGTAAAAGTGGGTCGTATCCATAGCTACACCAAGCGCAAGGCTCGCAAAATTTTCTCTGGCGTGACAGGCTGCGACCACACCTGCGCATCCAGCGGGCGCAGCGCGTCGTTGATGGCGTTGACCACCGCGCCTGGTGCCCCTGCGGTGCCCGCCTCGCCTGCGCCTTTGGCACCCAGCATGGAGCTGCGGGTGGGGGTCTCGACGTGGGCTACCACGATGTCGGGCATCTCGGTGGCCATGGGCACCAAATAATCCGCCATGCTGCCGTTTTGCAACAAGCCCGCGCCGTCGTACAGGCACTCTTCAAACATCGCGCCGCCTATGCCTTGCACAATGGCACCGCGCATTTGCTCGTCTACCAGCATGGGGTTGATGACGCGGCCGCAGTCTTCTACCGCCCAGTGTTTGAGCAGTTTGACAAAGCCGGTCTCGGTGTCTACCTCGACATACGAGGCTTGCACGCCGTTGGTAAAAATGAACGGGTAGTCGCGCTGCGCGTAGTGGCGCGTGACCATCAGCTCGGGGGTAAAGCCCGCAGGCAAAGTGTCGGGCCGGAAGTAGGCTACGCGGCCCAGCTCGGCAAAGGGCAGCAGGGCCTGGCCTGTGGCGGCATCGGTCACCACACCTTGGTCTAAGGACAAGGTGCTGGCATCGCGCTGCAAAATGGCCTGGGCCACTTTTAAAATATTGGTGCGCAATGCCAAGCCCGCTTGCAAGACCGCCTCGCCGCCAATACCTGCCCCGCGTGAGGCCCAGGTACCGCCGCCGTACGGCGTGGTTTGCGTGTCGCCCGTGACAATGCGCACCTGGTTCATCGGCACGCCCACTGCGTCTGCCGTGATCTGCGCAAAAATAGCCTCCGCGCCCTGCCCTTGTTCGCCCACACTGACCGACACCGTCACCGCCCCGCTGGGTTCTAGCCGCGCGGTAGCGCCGTCTTGCGCCGAGATGCGCGCACCACCCACGCCGTAGAAGGCCGCGCCAGGGTTGGTCAGCTCGATCAAGGTGGCAAAGCCAATGCCTCGGTAAATGCCTTTGGCGCGCAAGGCGGCTTGCTCGGCCAGCAGTGCGGGGTAGTCCATCAGCACTTCTATTTTGCGCAAGCAGGCTTGGTGCGACAGCACCTCCAGCTTGATACCCGATGCGCCCGTGGCGGGGTAGCTGTCGTCGGGCATCACATTGAGTTTGCGCATCTCCAGCGGGTCGATACCCAGCTTGGCTGCGGCCAAATCGACCAAGCCTTCGGTCACCGCGCAGGCTACCGGATGGCCTACGCCACGGTATTGGCAGGTGGGCGTTTTGTTCAAAAACACCACGTTGAGTTTGGCGCGGTAGGCTTTGTGTTTGTAGGGGCCGCCAGTCAGGTTAACCACCTGGTTGCCCTCAATGCCGCTGGTACGCGGGAACATGGAGTAGGGGCCAATGCCGGTGAGGTCGTCAATCTCAAAGGCCAAAATTTCGCCCTGCGCGGTGGCCGCGATACGGCCCTTGATATGGTGCTCGCGGGCATGGATGTCGCTGACAAAAGACTCCAGTCGGTCGGCCACAAATTTGACCGGGCGCTTGAGTAAGACCGCGATGGCAACGGTGGCAAAGTCGTCCGGGTAGGCATGCACCTTGATGCCGAACGAGCCGCCCACGTCTTTGCAGATCACGCGTACCGAGGCCTCGGGCAAATCGAACTGGCGGGCGTACAGGTCTTGCATCATATGCGGGGCCTGCTGCGAGTGGTACACAGTCAGCTGGCCGCTGGCACTGTTGTAGTCGGCGATCTGGCAGCGCGGCTCCAGCGTGACGCCCGTGTGGCGGCCAAAGTCAAAGGTGGCCTCGGCCACCACGTCGGCGCGTTCAAAGGCTTCGTCTACACCGCCGGTGTCCAGGCTACGGGTAAAGCACAGGTTGTCGCCCAGCTCGGGGTGGATCACGGGGGTGCTGGGGTGCAGCGCGGTTTTCATGTCCACGGCGGCGGGCAGGTCCTCCCAGGTCACTTGCACGTACTGCAAAGCGTCTTCGGCTTCAGCGCGGGTTTTGGCCACGACGGCCACCACAGGCTCGCCTTGCCAGCAGGCGCGGTCCAGCGCCATGGGGTATTGCGGTGCAGACTTGATACCGGCCAAATGGGTGAGCGTGGCCACCCAAGGTTTGCAAATAGCGGCCAGGTCTTTGCCGTCATACACCGCCAGCACACCGGGCATCATGCGGGCATAGTCACGCTCAATATGGGTAATGCGGCAGTGCGCCACGGGCGAGCGCCAGTACACCACATGCGCCATGCGCGGCAGCTCCAGGTCGTCAATGTACTGGCCACGGCCCTCGGCCAAGCGCTCCAGATTGGGGCGGGGGATGGACTGGCCGATGTGGCTGGCGTGATGCAGTGGTGCGGCCAGAGGTACAGCTATGGGTGTGTGCGGTGCTTCGGCCTGCACGTCAGCCAGCGCAAGTATCTGCTGCGTCAAACGGCTCTCTGGGGCGTTCATGCTGCCACCTCTTGCAAACGGGTGGCCAGCACCTCACAAATCGCCTCCACAATGGCCTGGTAGCCGGTGCAGCGGCAGTAGTTGCCCGAGATCCATTCGCGCACTTGCTCGCGGCTGGCATGCGGCTGGTGCTCTACCAGCTCATGCGCGGCCAGCAGCATGCCCGAGGTGCAAAAGCCGCATTGCAGCGCGTTATGGCGAACAAAAGCCTGCTGCAACTCACGCAGCACGCCGCTCTCGCTCAGGCCTTCAATGGTGTTGACACTGCGCCCATCGGCTTGCACCGCCAGCACCAGGCAGCCGCGCACAATCTGGCCGTCCATTTGCACCGTGCAGGCACCGCACACGCCGTGCTCGCAGCCCAGGTGCGAGCCTGTCAGGCCCGCACCCTGGCGCAAAAAATCAACCAGGTGGGTGCGCGGCAACACCTCGTGCTGCACCTGCTGGCCATTGAGCTTGAAGTGGATGGTGTGCGTTTGGGTCGCGTCAAGTTCGGGGGAGTTCATAGGCATCCTTAGGTAGAGCGCTTAGGCGGCTGCACTGTGGGTGGCAGCTTGCATCCACGCTTGCAATGTGCGTTTGAGCAGCACGCTGGCCAGTTGGCGTTTGGCTGCTTCGCTGTGGGTCAAGTCAGGCAGGGGCTGCAGCTCGCTGCGCAGTGCGGCCACGGCTTTGGCCAGGCTATCTTCACCGAGCGATTGGCCTGTCAAAGCTTGCTCTGCCGCCACGGAGCGCACCGGCGTGCTGCCCACACCCAGCCAGGCCAGGCGCACCGAGGTGATCTGCCCTTGGCGAACCAACGCCGTAGCGGCCAAGCCGACCACGGCGTAGTCTCCATGGCGGCGCGCCAGCTCGGTGAAGTGAAACACCTGCTCGGCTCTGGCCAGCGCAAACTCACACGCCACAATGATCTCGTCTGGCGCCAGCGCGGTGGTGTACAGGCCGGTAAAAAAATCGTCCGCTGCAATGCGCCGCTCAGCCTTCACATTGCGCACCACCACCACGCCGTTCAGCGCCAGCAGGCAGGCCGGCCACTCGGCCGCTGGGTCGCCATAGGCAATTGAGCC
>JANMTF010000064.1:0-9305 GCA_031390175.1 Polaromonas sp. | reverse complement strand
TGCGAAATCGGCGCGCCCTGGTAGCCCGCCACATACGACACGCCTGATTGCAGCAGCGCCTTGGTGACGGCCAAAATGCCCTCACCGCGAAACTCGTCGCCATCGCCCAGGCGCAGGGTTTGGACTTCTTTGGTAAATGATCTTTCAGCCATGTGCGTAATTTATCCAAACTTGCCGCATACGTCTAATGGATTGATTGGATGCGCCATATCGGTTTGGTGAATAATTAGCAGCAACCCTAATACCTTTTCGAGATACAGACCATGAATTTTCGCCAACTGGATTTAAATCTGCTGCGGGTGTTGGTGGCCATCCACCGCACCGGCTCGGTCACGCTGGCAGGCAAAGCGCTGGCGCTGTCGCAGCCCGCCACCAGCAACGCGCTGGCGCGCCTGCGGGATTTTTTTGAAGACGAGCTGTTTGTGCGCGCACAGGCGGGCCTCAAGCCCACGCGGCTGTGCGAGCAGCTTGCCCCCGCTGTGATGGCGCAGCTGTCCAGCATGGAAAGCCTGGTTACCGGGCACGAAGAGTTTGACCCAGGCTTAAGCAAAATGCACTGGCAACTGTCGCTGTCTGACTTGGGTGAAATGCTGTTTTTACCTGCGCTGGCGGGCGAGCTGCGCAAGCAGGCACCCGATGCGCGCCTGGCCAATATCTCAGTGGCTGCCACCCAGGTAGCCGCTGCGCTGGAGGCGCGCGAAATTGACCTGGCCGTTGGCATCTTGCAGCCCAAGCACCGGGACATACGCACCGAGCTGTTGTTCCGCGAGCAATATGTTGCGGTTTCCGCGCCCGCCTGGCGGCCAGCGAGCGGACGCAGTGGCCGCACCTTGACAGCCAGGCAACTGGCCCAGGCCGTGTTTGTGGTCGCATCGCCCACCGCCACCTTCCACGGCAGCGTGGAGCAAATGCTGACCCGCAGGCAACTGCAAGACCGCATTGTGCTGCGGGCCCGGCATTTTGGCGGCCTGCCAGAGCTGGCCATGGGCTCAGATTTGCTGTCCATCGTGCCCGCCATGTACGCCAAAAATCTGCGCCAGCGCTACGACTTCAGGGTCTGGGGCATTCCCGATGCCCCCACGTATGAAGTGCGGATGGTATGGCACAGCAGCACCGACAAAGACCCCGCCCACCTGTGGATGCGCTCGCTGGTGCAGCGTTTGTTTCAAAGAACTGCTGGGTGATTTGGCTGAAACTATCTGGTCCGTGACGACGCACGCTGAGGCGACCCGCGCCCACGGCGACTATGGGTCGCGCAGGTTACCCTACTGGTTAATCCGAATCACTTTCATCGCTCTTGGCGCAAATTTTGCCTTAGACTAATTGCAGCTAGCTATCACTCATTTGGTGCAATGGCTGTTGCCCCATAGAGGAACATTGATGACTTGGTCTATCGTTGCACGCAGTGCCCAGGGTGATTTGGGTGTTGCTATCGCCAGCAAATTTTTTGCCGTCGGTGCCCTGTGCCCGCATGTGCAAAGCGGTGTCGGCGCGCTGGCTACGCAGGCCTTGGTCAACCCCTTGTTGGCTGCGCCCGCCTTGCAGGGCATGGCAGAGCAGCAAGAACCGTCGCAATTACTAAGCGCCTTGCTGGCCGCAGACGAGGGCCGTGCGCATCGGCAGTTCCATATGATTGACGCAGCGGGGCGCAGTGCTGCGCACACGGGTAGCGACTGCGTTGGCTGGTGTGGGCATACGCCGCGTGAGGGCTTCTCCGTGGCGGGCAATATGCTGGCGGGTGCGCAGGTGATCGAAGCTACCGCCGACACCTATGCCAGCCGCGCCGACCTGCCCTTTGCGTTGCGTTTGATAACTGCCCTGGCAGCGGGTGAGGCCGCAGGTGGCGACAAGCGCGGCAAGCAGTCTGCCGCACTCTTGGTCTATAGCGGGCAAGACTATCCCGCGCTGGATATGCGGGTAGACGACCATGCCGAGCCCATCACCGAGCTGCACCGTTTGCACGATGTCAGCTTGGAGCGCTTCCAGCCCTTTGCGGCCTGTTTGCCCAGCCGGGCGCAGCCCTCGGGCATTGTTGACCGCAGCGTGATTGAGGCGCATATCGCGCGTTTTCATGCGGACCGTCTGCACCTACGTGGTGCACAGGTATGAGTGCATTGCTGGAGGTGCGTGGCCTGAGCACGCGCTTCAAGGTGGAGGGCGGTGAATTTACCGCCGTCGATGGCGTGAGTTTTTCATTACAGGCGGGGCGCACACTGGGCATTGTGGGTGAATCGGGCTGCGGCAAAAGCGTCACCTCCCTGTCCATCATGGGTTTGCTGCCCAAGGGGCAGGGGCGCATTGCCGCAGGCTCTATCCATTTTGATGGCGTGGATCTGGCGCAAGTGTCCAGTGCCGACATGCGCGCCCTGCGTGGCAAACGGCTGGCGATGATTTTCCAGGAGCCGATGACTTCGCTCAACCCGGCCTTTACCATTGGCGACCAGTTGATTGAAGGCATCCGCTGCCACAGCGATATGTCCTACGTCCAGGCCCGCCAGCGGGCCATTGAGATGCTGCACCGCGTGCGCATCCCTTTGCCCGAGAAACGCATTGACGACTATCCGCACAAGCTCTCGGGCGGCATGCGCCAGCGCGTGATGATTGCCATGGCGCTGTCGGGCGAACCGGCCCTGCTGATCGCCGACGAGCCGACCACTGCGCTGGACGTGACCATCCAGGCCCAGGTGCTGGAGCTGATGCGCACGCTGCGTGAAGAGACCGGCACCGCCATCATGCTCATCACGCACGACCTGGGCGTGATCGCCGAGCTGGCCGATGAGGTGGTGGTGATGTACGCGGGCCGCATCGTCGAGCGTGCCAGCGTCGAGCAATTGTTTGCCCAGCCCCAGCACCCCTACACCATTGGGCTGCTCGGCTCCATCCCCAAGCTGCATTTAGTGCAAGACCGCCTGGCCGCCATTGAAGGGCAGGTGCCCACGCCCGGCAGTCATTTGCAGGGCTGCCGCTTCGCACCGCGTTGCCCCTTTGCCGTAGCGCAGTGCCACAGCAGCCAGCCCGAGTTGATCGATCTGGGCGATGGCCACGAGGCGGCCTGCTGGAAAGCGCCTTTGCATATCGATGCGGAGGTCACGGTATGAGCCACGCTACTGCCACCCCTTTATTGCGGGTGGACAACTTGGTCAAGCATTTCCCGGTGCAGACCAGTCTGTTTGGCCGCGATACCGCCGTGGTGCATGCGGTCGATGGAGTCAGCTTCACGCTGGCCGCAGGCGACACCATGGCCCTGGTGGGGGAGTCGGGTTGCGGCAAATCGACCGTCGGGCGCCTGGTGCTGCGTCTGCTGGAGGCGACATCGGGCAAGGTGTGGTTTGACGGTGAAGACCTGACGGGTTTAAGCCAGCCCGCGCTGCGTGCGCGGCGGCGTGACATGCAGATGATTTTCCAGGACCCGTATTCTTCGCTCAATCCGCGCATGACGATTGCGCAGACCCTGACCGAGCCCCTGGGCCTGCATGGCCTGGCAGCGCAGCGCCACCAAGAGCGCGCCGCCGAGCTGCTGGACCTGGTGGGGCTGGCACCGCAGTATCTGCAGCGCTACCCGCATGAGTTCTCGGGCGGGCAGCGCCAACGCATTGGCATCGCCCGCGCGCTGGCAGTGGAGCCGAAGTTGATCGTGTGTGATGAGCCGGTCTCGGCGCTGGATGTGTCCATCCAGGCGCAGGTCATCAATCTGCTGCAAGATTTGCAAGGGCGCTTGGGTTTGTCGTATATTTTTATTGCCCACGACCTGGCGGTGGTCAAGCATATTGCCTCGCATGTGGCTGTCATGTACCTGGGCCAGATCGTGGAATACGCCGACAAGAAAAGCATGTTTGCCCAGCCACGCCACCCCTACACGCAAGCGCTACTGTCGGCCATTCCCTTGCCCGAGCCGGGCCTGCAGCGCAACCGCGTGGTGTTGCAGGGCGATGTGCCCAACCCAATTAACCCGCCACCCGGCTGCCGTTTTCATACCCGCTGCCCCCATGCGCGCGAGCGCTGCGCGCAGGAGGTGCCCGTCTTGACAGCAGACCACCAGCACAGCGTGGCCTGCCATTTTTGGCAAGACATTGCGGCAGCTGCGCCCGCCCAGAGCAATGCCTATGTGCCGCGCACAAACCTGCGGCGGCAAAAACTGGAAGCTGCTTTTCGGCCCCAAGCGGAGGCACACATTGCATGAGTGCGTAGCATAGAAGATTGCCCCGCATCCTTAGTCTTTAACCGAACCTTGCCACCATTTTTCCATTCACCTTAACCAACCCGGAGACACCACGCTATGACTGCCATCACCACGCCAATCTCAGACCTCAAACGCTTTACGCTACGCCTGGGCGCAGCCTTGGGCATCGCGTCCAGCGTCATGCTGGCAGGCGTGCAGGCCCAAACCCTGCGCATCGGCCTGGCCGAAGACCCCGATGTGCTCGACCCCACCATGGCGCGCAGCTTTGTGGGCCGCATCGTGTTTGCGTCCCTGTGTGACAAGCTGCTGGACATTGACGACAAACTCAACATCGTGCCGCAACTGGCCGTCTCGCATGTCTGGTCACCCGACAACAAAATTTTGATCATGAAGCTGCGCCCGGGCGTGACCTTCCACGATGGCGAAAAATTCGATGCCGCAGCGGTCAAATTCAACATCGAGCGGCATAAAAACATGGCCGGTTCCAACCGCCGTGGCGAACTCGCACCCGTCACCAGCGTGGATGTGCTGGACGACTTGACGGTGCGGCTGAATATGTCGGCACCCTTTGCGCCCTTGCTGGCCGTGTTGGCCGACCGCGCGGGCATGATGGTCTCGCCCAAGGCCGCGCAGGAGAACCCGACGGGCTTTGGCAGCAAGCCCGTGTGCTCGGGGCCGTTCCGCTTTACCGAGCGCGTGGCACAAGACCGGATCGTGCTGGAGCGCTATGCCAACTACTGGAACAAGGCCAACGTCCATTTCGACAAAGTCGTTTACCAGCCCATCGTGGATGCCACGGTGCGCCTGGCCAACCTGCGCTCGGGGCAGCTCGATATCATTGAACGCGTTGCGCCGTCTGACATGCCCCAGATCAAAGCCGACAACCGCCTGCAGGTTGCGCGCATCACCGAGCTGGGCTACCAGGGCATCACCATCAACACCGCCAAAAGCGACCAGGCGCAGCAAAACCCCTTAGGCCGCGACCCCCGGGTGCGCGAGGCCTTTGAGCTGTCGCTGGACCGCGCTGGCATTGTGCAGGTAGCCATGGACGGCGAGGCTACTGCGGGCAACCAGTGGCTGCCCCCCAGCAATTCGTTTTATGCCAAAAATGCGCCGATCCCCAAACGCAATCTTGCCCGGGCCAAAGCCCTGCTGAAAGAAGCTGGCGTTACCAATCCCACCTTCACACTGATGACACCCACCACCTCGGATGCCCAGCGTATGGCCCAGGTGGTGCAGGCCATGGCCAAAGAGGCCGGCTTTGATGTGAAAATCCAGTCGACTGAATTTGCCACCTCGCTCAATATGGCAGACAAAGGGCAGTTTGATGCCTATATGCTGGCCTGGAGCGGCCGCGCCGACCCGGATGGCAATTTATTCAGCTTTTACGGTTGCAAGCAGCCGCTGAACTACTCAGGCTATTGCAAGCCCGAGGTGGAAGAGCTGCTCAGCCGCTCGCGCAGCACGCGTGACCCAGCCGAGCGCAGCAAAGTGTTTGAGCAGCTTGCCGCCCAAGCCGCCAAAGACCGTCCGATCGTCTACCTGTTTCACCGCAACTGGCTTTGGGCCTATAACAAGAAGTTGTCCGGTGTGCGCGCCATCCCTGACGGGCTGATGCGCGTGCAGGGCTTGCAGTTCAAATAAAACCATCCACACCAGAACGCTGCGGGTATCACCATGCTCAATTACTTTCTCAAGCGCTTGCTGACCCTGGTGCCCACGGTGTTCTTTGTCACGATCATTATTTTTGGCTTGCAGCAGCTGCTGCCGGGAGACCCCGCCATCATGCTGGCAGGCGAGGACCAAGACCCGACGGTGATTGCCTATCTGCAAAAAAAGATGCACCTGGATAAACCCTTGCCCGTGCGCTATGCCTATTGGATGGGCGGCGTGCTGCAAGGGGACTTGGGTGAATCGCTGCGCATCCAAAAACCGGTGCTGGAACTGATTAAGGAAAAGCTCCCGGTCACACTGGAGCTGGCGGGCCTGGCCATGTTGATTGCCCTGTTGATCGGGATTCCGGCGGGCATTATTTCTGCGGTGGCCAAAGACACGCTGTGGGACTACGTGGCCAATGTGGTGGCATTGTGGGGCTTGTCTACGCCCAACTTCTGGTTGGGTATTTTGTTGATTTTGCTGTTCTCTGTGTCACTCGGTTGGCTGCCCGCCTCGGGCTATGTCAGCCCATGGGAAGACTGGAAGGCCAATCTGGCCGCCATGATCATGCCCGCCTTTGTCTTGGGTAATGCCATCGCCGCCGTGCTGATGCGCCATACACGCAGCGCCATGCTCCAGGTGTTGAGTGTCGACTACGTGCGCACCGCCCGGGCCAAGGGCCTGAGCGAGCGCAAGGTGGTGCTCAAGCATGCGCTGCGCAATGCGATGACTCCCATCATCACCCTGGGCGCGCTGGAGTTTGGCACCCTGCTGTCGGGGGCGGTGCTCACCGAGCAGGTGTTTTCTATCCCCGGATTTGGCAAACTGATTGTGGACGCGGTGTTCAACCGCGATTACGCGGTGGTGCAGGGCGTGGTGCTGTTTACCTCTACGGTGTACATCGTGCTGAACCTGCTGGCCGACATGGCCTACTTTTTAGTCAACCCGCGTCTGCGAGGCTAGCCATGCACACTGCCTCTACCCTAGCCCTGGCGCAGGCCACGCCCCGCGAACCCACCCCTGCCCGGCGGGCTTTCTTGCGCCTGCTGCGCCGCCGGGGTGCCATGCTGGGCCTGCTGATTGTTTTTCTGTTTGTCGTGCTGGCGTTTTTCGCGCCTTGGATAGCGCCCTTCGATCCACTGGAGACCAGCTGGAGTGCGGTGCGCAAGGCACCCAGTGCGCAGTATCTGTTTGGCACCGACGAAATTGGCCGGGACGTGCTGTCGCGCGTGATCTGGGGTGCCCGTGCATCCTTGCAAGCGGGCCTGGTGTCGGTCTGCATTGCCATGGCGCTGGGCGTGCCGATTGGCCTGCTGGCCGGCTACGCCGGGGGCTGGGTGGATGCGCTGATTTCGCGCATGACCGATGCCATGCTGGCGGTGCCGTTTTTGATTTTGGCGATTGCACTGGCGGCCTTCCTCGGCCCCAGCTTGACCAATGCCATGATCGCCATTGGTGTGTCATCCACCCCGATCTTCATCCGGCTGACGCGCGGCCAGGTGCTGAGTGTGAAGGTGGAAGATTTTGTGGAAGCCGCGCGCGCCGTGGGCAACCCGCATTGGCGCATCGCGCTGCGCCATATCTTGCCCAATATTCTGGCCCCCTTGATCGTGCAGGCCACGCTGGCCATTGCTGCGGCCATCATCGCCGAGGCGAGCTTGTCGTTTCTGGGCTTGGGCCAGCAACCTCCAGCACCGAGTTGGGGCAGCATGCTCAACACCGCTAAAAATTATGTCGATAACGCCCCGTGGATGGCGATCTGGCCAGGCCTGTCGATTTTTCTGCTTGTCCTTTCTTTCAACCTGCTAGGGGATGGCTTGCGCGATGCGCTGGACCCCCGCCATAAATAAATACCATGCTCTCATTTGATGCCCAACACTTTCCCTATCCCTCCCGCCGCAACGTGGTGTATGCGCGCAATGGCATGGTGGCCACCTCGCAACCCCTGGCTGCCCAAGCGGGTTTGCGCATTCTGCAAGCCGGGGGCAATGCGATTGATGCTGCCATTGCTACGGCAGCGGCCTTGTCGGTGCTGGAGCCCTGTGCCAATGGCATAGGCGGCGATGCCTTTGCCTTGGTTTGGCATGGCGGCAAGCTGCATGGCCTGAACGCCAGCGGCCCCGCTGCGGCGGGCAGCACGCTGGACAGCCTGACGGCGCTGGGGCATAGCAAGATGCCCAAATACGGGCCTTTGAGCGTCACGGTGCCCGGCACGCCCGCGGCTTGGGCTGCGCTGGCCCAGCGCTTTGGTCAATTGCCGTTAACGCAGTCTATGGAGAGCGCCATCACCTATGCACGCGATGGCTTTGCCGTCTCGCCCTCGGTGGCCTACGCGTGGCAGCAGGCCACGCAACTTTTTCGCACCGAGCTGCGGCAGGCGCATTTCCAGTCCTGGTTTAACACCTTTGCACTGAAGCGGGCTCCTTTTGCGGGTGAAATCTGGCGCTCTGACGCACATGCCCGCACATTACAGTCGATTGCAGAGGACGGGGGTGCCAGCTTTTATCGCGGCGCGCTGGCCGAGCAGACGGCAGCCTTTATCCAGGGCTCGGGCGGGCACCTGAGCGTGGCAGATCTGGCGGCGTACAAGGTAGACTGGGTAGACCCGATCAGCGTCAATTACCGTGGTTTTGATGTCTGGGAAATTCCACCCAACGGCCACGGCCTGGTCTCGCTGATCGCGCTGAATCTGCTCAAGGGGTTTGACTTTGCCGAGCGGGATACGGTGCTGACCTACCACCGCCAAATCGAGGCCATCAAGCTGGCCTTTGCCGATGGCTTGGCCTACATTGCCGATCCTGCCCATATGCGGGTATCGGTCGCCGATCTGCTGTCAAACGCCTATGCCGATGAGCGGCGCAAACTGATCCAGGATACGGCCAGCCTGCCCTTGCCGGGCACCCCACCGGCAGGCGGCACGGTGTACCTCAGCACGGCGGATGCCCAGGGCAATATGGTCTCGATGATCCAGAGCAATTACATGGGTTTTGGCAGCGGCATGGTGGTGCCCGGCACGGGCATTGCGCTGCATAACCGGGGGCATAATTTCTCGCTTGACCCGGCGCACCCCAACTGCATCGCACCGGGCAAGCGCCCCTACCACACCATCATTCCGGGCTTTTTGACGCAGGGCGACAAGGCGGTGGGGCCGTTTGGTGTGATGGGCGGCTTTATGCAGCCCCAGGGCCATGTACAAATGGTGATGAACACGGTGGACTTTCACCTCAATCCACAAGCCTCTCTGGATGCACCGCGTTGGGAATGGGAGAGCGGTACCAACGTGCATATCGAGCGCAGCACGGGTGAGCATATTTTCAGAGGCTTGGCAGCGCGGGGGCATGAGGTCAACTGGCAGAATAATCGCTTGGCTTTTGGACGCGGCCAGATCATCTGGCGCGATGCCGCCGGCGTGCTGTGCGGCGGCACCGAGCCTCGTACCGATGGTGCCGTGGTCGGCTGGTAACTTACG
>JANMTF010000433.1:0-6963 GCA_031390175.1 Polaromonas sp. | reverse complement strand
ATTGCTGCGCTGATCATGTTGGCCGGTATCTACTACGGCGCGCAGTACGGCGGCTCTACCACGGCTATTTTGGTCAACCTGCCCGGTGAATCATCCTCGGTGGTGACCTGTATTGACGGCTACCAAATGGCCAGGCAGGGGCGAGCGGGCCCGGCGCTGGCGGCTGCGGGTATCGGTTCGTTTTTTGCAGGCTCGGTCGGCACCTTGATCTTGGCAGCCTTTGCTGCACCACTGACCGAGGTGGCCTTCAAGTTTGGTCCGGCGGAATATTTCTCGCTCATGATCTTGGGCTTGATTGGCGCGGTGGTGTTGGCCTCGGGCTCTCTGCTCAAAGCCATTGCGATGATTTTGTTGGGCCTGTTGCTCGGCTTGGTGGGCACCGATGTGAACTCGGGTGTGGCACGCTATAGCTTTGACATTCCCGAGCTGACCGACGGCATTGGCTTTGTGGTGATTGCCATGGGCGTGTTTGGCTACGGTGAGATCATCACCAACCTGTCGCGCCACGAAGATGACCGCGAAGTCTTTACCGCCGAAGTCAAAGGCCTGTTCCCAAACAAGGAAGACTTCAAGCGCATGGTGCCCGCAATTTTGCGTGGCACAGCCCTGGGCTCCATGCTGGGCATCTTGCCCGGTGGCGGCGCGCTGCTGGCGGCTTTTGCGGCCTACACCATCGAGAAGAAAACCAAGCTGCAACCCGGTGAAGTACCGTTTGGCAAGGGCAATATTCGCGGTGTGGCTGCCCCTGAGGCAGCCAACAATGCGGGCGCGCAAACCTCCTTCATTCCCTTGCTCACCTTGGGCATCCCACCCAACGCCGTGATGGCGCTGATGGTGGGTGCCATGACCATCCACAACATCCAGCCTGGCCCCCAGGTGATGACCAGCAACCCCCAGCTCTTCTGGGGCTTGATTGCCTCCATGTGGATCGGCAACCTGATGCTGATCATCTTGAACCTTCCCCTGATTGGCATGTGGATCAAACTGCTGTCGGTGCCCTACCGCTTCCTGTTCCCCGCCATTGTGCTGTTCTGTGCGGTGGGCGTGTACTCCACCAACAACAACACCTTCGACATCTGGATGGTGGCGATCTTCGGCTTTGTGGGCTACCTGTTTGCCAAACTGGGCTGCGAGCCAGCGCCTTTGCTGCTGGGCTTTATCTTGGGTCCGATGATGGAAGAAAACCTGCGCCGCGCCCTGCTACTCTCGCGCGGCGACTGGAGCGTGTTTGTCACGCGCGGCCTGTCTGCCAGTTTGTTGGCTGCAGCCGCCTTGCTGTTGATCATCGTGCTGCTGCCGTCGATCAAGAACAAGCGTAAAGAGGCTTTTGTCGAAGAGTAATTCTTTGCACCCGCATGCCCGGCATGCACTAGGTAAAAACGGCAGCTTCGGTTGCCGTTTTTTTTTGGTCTAATGCAAGGCATGCAACGCAGAAACTTCACCCAAACTTTAGTCGCTTTACCTATTGCCGCCTTGCCTTTGTGGGCGCACGCGCAAAGCTACCCCAGCAAACCCATCAAGCTCATCGTGCCCTTCCCCGCAGGCGGGGCTACCGACATCTTGGCGCGGGCCTTGTCCAATAAGCTGGGCGACAAGCTGGGGCAGACGGTGGTGGTAGACAACCGCCCCGGTGCCGGCGGCACCATTGGCTCTGCCGCTGCGGCCAACGCCACCCCCGACGGCTACACGCTGCTGCTGGCGACCTCCAGCACCCACAGCATTGGCCCGGCGATCAACCCCAAAATTCCCTACGATGCGTTTACGGACTTTACGCCCTTGGGCTATGTGGCCACTTCGCCCAATCTGGTGCTGGTGCCCCACAGCTCGCCCGCCAAAACCATCCGCGAGTTGATTGACTACGCCAAGAAAAACCCCGGCAAGCTCAACTACGCCTCCAGCGGCAACGGCACCATCGTGCACCTCACCACCGAGCTGTTCAAGGCCATGTCGGGTACCTTCATGGTGCACATTCCCTACCGAGGCACGGCCTTGGCGATACCTGATTTGATCAGTGGCAAGGTGGACGTGTTGTTTGACTCTTTGGTCACCGGCCTGCCGCATGTGAAAGACGGCAAGCTCAGAGCCTTGGGGGTCACCAGCGCCGCGCGCACCCAGCTCGCACCCGATTTACCTGCGGTAGCCGAGGTATTGCCCGGTTTCGAGTCCACTACCTGGTTCGGTTTGTACGGCCCCAAGGGCATGAGCGCTGACGTGGTGCAGCGCGTGAACACCGCCCTGAATGCCGCCTTGGCCGACCCTGAGGTGAAAGAGCGTTTTGCCCGTTTGGGTGCTGAGCCTACGGGCGGCAGCGCGGCCCGTTTTACGCAGATTGCCAAGGCCGACTACGACAAGTGGAAGGCCATCATTGCGCAGCGGCGGATCACGGCGGATTGAGGGCTTAGTGTAGTTCTGTCAGCGGCTCAGGGCGATAGGAACTACCTACCAAGCATTATCCCCTCAGCTGGACGCGGCATCTTTGCCAGTCATTGAAAAAGCAAGGCAAGCGTGGAGCCTGAAAAGGTGCGCACCGCTGTCAATGCCATTTCCCGCTCAATCATGCCAACTTGCTAAATACGCATAATTTTTAACAAAATATGCAAAACACACCTAGCTTTTCGTTATATATCACACGAATTTACCTGTAAATTTACTTAGGTACATAAATTCGCATAATTTAAGGGTTTCCAAGCCAATGAAAACGGCATGCGCAGGCAGAAAAAGCTCCAAAGTGCACTGTTTGGATGCCTTTTTAAGATACTGATTGCGCTGCAGCCCTTTAGAATGATGCGGGAGAAGCTACTGTATATGTAGCGCTCTCAGCTCGGCATCCAGGTGTGCAGGGTGGCTACCGAGAAGCCAAAGTGGGCGGCACGCTGCTCTTGGGTGAAGCCCAAGCGTTCACGCATCCAGCCGCTTGCCAGAAAAAAGCCTCGCCATGGTGTTGCGTAGCCAGATATTGCCAGCGTCCAGGTTGTAGCGCTCGTGCCAATGCTGTTTGACTTTGTAGGTGGGCAGCGGTACGGGGGGCTCCAGCACCTTCACGCGTTCTTGCTCGGCCAGTGCGTGGCCTAGCTGGCGGGGCACGATGACCAAGAATTCGGTTTGGGCGACGATGCGGGCTACGCCCAGAAAGCTGGGCACGCGCAGCACTACGCGACGCTCAACCTTGCTTTTGGCCAGCACTTTGTCCACAATGGAATGGCCGGTGCCGGACGACATGACCATGATGTGGCCTTCGTTGCTGAAGGCTTTGCGCGTGAGCTTGGCACCTATGCGTGGGTGGGCGCTGGATGCGAGGCAGACAAAGTCTTGCGCAAACAGGGCTTGCTGGTAAAACCCGGCTTCCAGAGCGGGGGTAAAGCCCACGGCCAGATCGACCTCGCCAGACTCCAGGCGCTGGCGGCTGCCGGGGGAAATTTTTTCGGTCTCTATCACCAAGCCCGGCGCGGTGGTTTGCAAGTGGTTAATCAGGCGTGGCAATAGCACAATTTCGCTGATGTCGGTCATGCAGATGCGAAACTCGCGCTGGGCTTGTTGGGGCAAAAATGCCCCTGTTGCTCCGCGTGCCTTGTCCAGCCGCGCTAGGGCCTCCAGCACATCGGGGTAGATGCTTTGTGCGCGGGGCGTGGGCACCATGCCGCCCGAGGTGCGGCAAAAAAGCGGGTCGTCAAAATGGCGGCGCAGCTTGGTGAGCACGATGCTGGCGCTGGCCTGCTCCATGCCCAGCGACTGCGCGGCGCGCGAGACGCTTTGGGTTTTATAGACTTCAACGAAAACGCCGAGCCAATCTAAGTCCAGCTTTGCCATGGGTGGCAGTGTAGCGCACTATATTAAAAACATATACGCAATATGTGATAACTGGCTTTGACGACATAGTCTCAGTCTGCGACAGTGTGAATCCATCACCCGAGAGAGACGAAAAAATGCAATTTCACCACAACGGTTTTCGCACTGGCGACCCTGGTTTGTTAGATGCAGCAGTGCCCAGCACGCAAGGCGCAGTAGGTAAGACCTTGCCTACAGAGGCCGATGTGTTGATCGTCGGCTGTGGCCCTGCGGGCCTGACGTTGGCCACGCAGTTGGCCGCTTTCCCAGAGATTCGCACGGTGATCGTGGACCAAAAGCCGGGCCCTTTGCAGCTGGGCCAGGCCGATGGTGTGGCCTGCCGCACCATGGAAATGTTTGAGGCCTTTGGCTTTGCCGAGCGGGTGCTGAAAGAATCTTATTGGGTCAACGAAACCACGTTTTGGAAGCCTGGTGATGACGATGACGGCGGCGGCGGCGCTGTCCGCAGCCGCATCGTACGCAGTGGCCGCGTGCAAGACGTAGAAGACGGCCTGTCCCACATGCCGCATGTGATTTTGAACCAAGCCCGCGTGCACGACTTTTACCTGGAGACTATGCAGCGCTCGGCCACGCACCTGGTGCCGCACTACGGCCGCCGCCTCATGGGCCTGGAGCGTGCAGCGGATGACGCGCAAGACTACCCGGTTACCGCCCACTTTGAGCGGCAAGATGCTGCGCACACAGGTCAAGTAGAAACCATCCGCGCCCGGTATGTGGTGGGCTGTGACGGTGCGCGCAGCGGTGTGCGAAGCGGCATAGGCCTGTCGCTCAAGGGCGACTCGGCCAACCACGCTTGGGGCGTGATGGATGTGCTGGTGGTGAGCGACTTCCCCGACATCCGCTTCAAATCGCTGATCCAGTCGGCCAGCGAAGGCAGCATCTTGATCATTCCGCGCGAGGGCGGCTACTTGGTGCGCCTGTATGTAGAGCTGGACAAGCTCAACCCGAACGAGCGCGTCTCCAGCCGCAACATCAGCCAGGAGCAGTTGATTGCCGCTGCACAGCGCATCTTGCACCCCTACACGCTGGACGTGAAGGAGGTGGCCTGGTGGTCGGTGTACGACATTGGCCAGCGCATGTGCGACAGGTTTGATGATTTAAAACCCGAAGAGATGGCGACGCGCCTGCCGCGCATCTTTATTGCGGGTGATGCCTGTCACACCCACAGCCCCAAAGCAGGCCAAGGCATGAACGTGTCGATGCAAGATGCCTTTAACCTGGGCTGGAAGCTGGCCGCCGTGCTGCGCGGGCGCAGCCCAGCCAGCCTGCTGCACACCTACTCGACCGAGCGGCATGCGGTAGCCAAGGAGCTGATCGACTTTGACCGTGAGTGGGCCCAAATGCTTAGCGCGCCACACAAAAAACCCGGCGACCCAGCCGGCACGGGTGACCACGCGGCCATTGATGCCTCGGAAGTGCAGCGCTATTTTGTGCAGCATGGCCGCTACACCGCAGGCACCGCCACACGCTACACGCCCGCGCTGCTCACCGGGCCGTCGACGCACCAGCACTTGGCACCGGGCTTGCTCATCGGCACACGCTTTCATTCCGCGCCTGTCACGCGTGTGGGTGACGGCAAGCTGATGCAACTGGGTGAGGCTTTGGCGGCCGATGGCCGCTGGCGCTTGATAGCCTTTGCAGGGCAGGGCGATGGTGCCGGGCCTACGTCGCCCATCGGCAAGCTGTGCAGCTACCTCAGTCAGTCAGCGCAATCCCCACTCAAGCGCCATACCCCAGCGGGCGCTGACGTAGATGCCGTCTTTGACGTGCGCGCCGTGTTCCAGCAAAGCCACCACACGCTGGCCGTTACCGCCATGCCCGAGTTGTTGTTTCCGCCCAAAGGCAAGTACGGCTTGCGTGACTATGAAAAAGCTTTTTGCACCTTGGCGGATGCCAGCCAAAACATCTATGCCCTGCGCGGTATTGACCGCCAACAGGGTTGCCTGGTGATCGTGCGCCCTGACCAATACATCGCACACATCTTGCCGCTTCATGCCACCGATGCACTCGCCGCTTTCTTTGGCGGCTTTATGTTGAACGCTTGAGCGAGGTCAGGTGTGGTGCCTGATCAAGCAGAATCCTGCGACTCGTCCTGCTCTGATGCGCCATCGCCATCCAATTGCTTCATGTTGTCCAACAACTTGAGCAAGTAGTGCAGTGTATGGGCAAGGTCGTTGGTGGAAAAGCCGTCCAGCGCTTGCCCGTAATAGGCATGGATTTTCGGCAGCGCCTTCACGTTCCACACTTGATTGCCTGACTTGGTGATTGTTACCAGGCGCGAGCGGCGGTCGCGTCCGTCAGGCGCGGTGCCAATGTGCCCGTCGCGCTCCATCCGGCTGATCAGGCCTGCCAGGTTTTGGCGGCTAACCATCAGGTAGCGCGCCAGATCACCGATGCTCATGCCGCCTTGCGCTTCAGGCCTTGACAAGGCACCCAGCACTGCCCACTGCTGCGTGGTCAAGCCTTCTGCTTCGACCGCGCGTGAGCCAGTTTTGTGCAACATATTGGCACATTGGTATAAACGAAAGAACAAGCGGTTGGCTAGCTCCATACGGGCTATTTTCGTATTTTTAACAGGGTAAACCATAGTGTTTTTCGATGAAATGGTGTTTGACATGAAAATGTGGAAATACTAAACTTAGACAATACATTGCTATAAATATATGTCAATAGCTTGTTGCAAATCAGACGATTAACCCGGCCAGCATAGCAAGCCCAACAGACCAAGGAATAAAGCATGAAGAAACTGGAAAACAAGGTCGTGATTGTGACCGGAGGCGGTGGCGGCATTGGCGGCGCAACCTGCAAGCGCTTTGCCGGTGAGGGTGCCAAAGTTGCCGTGTTCGATATGAATCTGGACGCGGCCCAGAAAGTGGCCGATGCCATACAAGCCGCAGGCGGTGCGGCTCAGGCCTTTAAATGTGACATCACCAACCGCGCCGAGGTAGATGCCGCTGTGGCTGCGGCTGAAAGCGCGCTGGGCCCCATTGCCGTGCTGGTTAACAACGCGGGCTGGGATGTGTTCAAGCCTTTCGTCAAAACCGTGCCCGAAGAGTGGAGCAAGCTCATCGCCATCAACTTGACGGGCGCGCTGCACATGCACCACGCCGTGCTGCC
>JANMTF010000427.1:0-1868 GCA_031390175.1 Polaromonas sp. | reverse complement strand
TGCGAGTAGGCCACACCCTTGGGGCGACCCGTGGTGCCCGAGGTGTAGCACATGGCGATGGGGTCGTTTTCGTCATGCGCGGCGTAGGTAAAACTCGCAGCGTCAGCTTTCGCGAGTAAAGCTTCGTAGTCGGTAAACTCGGCTGGCACCGGGGCACCCGAGAAAGGCACGACGATGATTTTTTCAAACTTGTGCAAGTGTGCAAACTGTTTGTACAGCGGCAGCAACACATCGTCCACCACCAAGAAGCGGTCTTTCGCGTTGCCCGCAATCCAGCCCAGCTCGTCGGGCGAGAGCCGCAGGTTCAGCGTGTGCATCACCCCCTGCGCGGCGGGGATGCCAAAGTAGCATTCCAGGTGGGCATGGTGGTTCCAGCACAACGTAGCCACGCGCTCGCCTTTTTGCAGACCCAGGCCTTGGAGGGCGGCGGCGAAGGCGCGGGTGCGCTGGTAGAACTGCGCATAACTGTGCCGCTTCAAAGACTTGTCCGGCAGGCGCGAGACGATCTCGCTCTGCGGGAAGAGCGAGCCCGCGCGCTCCAGTAAATGGTTAAGCGACAGGGGCGTGTTCATCATGGTGGACTGCATGGCTGTGTCTCCTAAAAATTATGCTTCTATCCTACCGTTAAAAACAAAGTCAAGTGTTGGTCAGGTGGGCGCGCGAAGCCATAGCGCTCATAGAACTGCGCCTCTTGTTCGTCGTTGGCATCGACAAACAGCGCGTAGCCGCCCGCATGGTCTGAAATATGTTTAGCCCGCGCCATGGCATCCATCAGCAGCGTCTCGCCTACGCGCAGCAGCTTGTTGCCTTGGTAGCTGCGCTGGGTGGCCAGGCGACCCAGTTTCACACCGGGCACCACTTGAGGGAGTTTTTTAGCCTGCTTGGGCGGCAGCGTAGCCCCCACCACCGTACAGACGGTGAGCGCGTAGTAGCCCAGCACCACCTGCGGCTGCACGGCATCGGTCAGCACAAAAGTAGATGAAAGTCGTTTTTTTTGGTGCTGGCGGGCGATGGCTTGCAGCCAGTGGTTCAGCTCTGGCCTGCCGCAGTCAAAGCCCTCCAGCCGATGCGCCGCATTAAGCGTTTGTATGGAGATCGCCATGGGCAAGCTGGGTTTGGTAACGCTGCTGCGCTTTGGCTAAGGCTTTAGTGGGCTTAGGTGGGTTGTCCAGCATACGCTGGAGGGCCGCAGTATCACGTTGCGACAAGGTCAACACCCGCTCTCTCTCTATCACCTGCTCGGCTTTCTCCAACGTGGCCTGGATCAAAAACTGGTTTAGGGTGGCACCCATAATGTCCGCCGCTTCTTGCATCCGGTTTTGCACGGATGCCGACACCCGCGCAGAAATGCGCCCGCGCTCGGGTAAGGCTAATGAAGACATGTTGGCACCTCGATTTCACTGATAGTGTCGGAATTTTAGTGCAATTCATGCGATGGTGTCAAATTGGCACCACTTCGATGGCCTTGCACTAAGCATGCCAGATCGGCGACACGCTATGCCCGCCTATGGATAAAAAGCACAGATACTAGGGTCACTATGACACCATCTACTCCTCTGCACCAACTCCCCGCCTGGCAAGCCGCCACCCTGCTAGCCCGCCGCGAACTCAAAGCCGTTGACCTAGTGCGCGCTTGCTTAGATCGCATCGCCGAGCGCGACCCGCAGGTGCAGGCTTTCGTCCATCTGAACGCCGATTCGGCCCTGGCCCACGGGCGCCATTTGGATGCAGGCGCGGTGCGCGGCCTGTTGCATGGGCTGCCTTTTGGTGTGAAGGATTTGTTTGACACCTTTGATATGCCCACCGCCTACGGATCGCCCATTTACGCGCGCTGCCAGCCGCAGGCGGATGCCGCAGCAGTGGCGCTG
>JANMTF010000418.1:0-12635 GCA_031390175.1 Polaromonas sp. | reverse complement strand
GCGTGCTGCGCCAGGCGCGTGGCGAGATGCAGGCCCAGGTTGCCTAGGGGGTCTGAAAAAATCCCTTTTTTCTTACATTTACCATCTGCTACATACTCGCTGTACACCCAACAGTTAGTGGCAGCACAAACCAAAATTACTTACGGTTCATAAAGCGATCCTATGACATTACCCGAACTGCTCAGCCTCATCCAGCGTCACGACCAGTGGGTGTACGCCATTTTGTTGGCCTACTGTATGGGTCAAACTGGCCCACTTCCCCTGCTGGCCGGGTTTGCCGCTGCGCAAGGTGCGCTGCGCGTGGATTCGCTGCTCTTGGTCACCGTGCTGGGCAGCATCGCCGGTGGGCAGATACGCTTTGCAGTGGGCTGGCTGGCTTCGCCCTGGGTCTACCGCAGCATGCCCAGTATTGCGCCGTGGGTCGCACTGGCCAGCGCAGGTGTAGAGCGCTACAGCCTGCGCGTGCTGCTGGCGTATCGCTTTGTCAAGGGCACGTTTGCTTTGGTAGGCTTGGGCGCTGGCGCATCGTTACTGGCTTGGCCACGGTTTGCCGCGATGGACAGCGTGGGCGCATTGCTGTGGGTGGGCACGATGGTGGGCATAGGCTGGGCTTTTGGCCAACTGGGTGCGGCGCTCGACCCGCGCTGGGCTGCCTACGCAGGCTTAACTCTGCTGGTCGGCTCCGTCGTGGCATTCAGCGTGGTGGGCACCACTCTGAAAGCACGCCTGCTGCCCTTGGCAGAGAAAATTTTGCAAGAACGCGCTGCCAAAAAACCCCAGGCTGTTTAAACCCATCCTGTTTGAGCAAACCAAATTGAGCAAACCGAACATTGGTTATCCACCCATGAACACCACTACACCCACCAGCACCTACGCTTTGACGGGCCTGCATTGCGCCAGCTGCGTGCGCAAAGTGACCGAAGCTTTGCAGCCCTTTGCACGCGACATCAAGGTCACACTCGACCCGATGCAAGCGGTGCTCACGGGGGAACCAGTCAGTGTAAGCAGCACAGCGCATCTGGCAGCGCTGCAACAGGCGGTCAGTGCAGCAGGCAACTATGGTATTGAAAAAACAGTACCAGCAGCACCCGCATTGAAAACCCATGACGCTATGAAAAATGCAGCCAGTAGCGCGGCACTGAGCGACCCGGCCAAGAGCTGGTTAGGCACCTACTACCCCTTGCTCTTGATCCTGGCTTTCATCTTGGGTGCCAGCGTACTCATCCAAATAGGTTTGCATGCGGGCGCGATGGGTGAACCCATGGGCCTGGGTATGCACTTTGGTATGGGCCTGATGACGCTGAGCGCGGGCGAGACCATGCGCTACTTTATGGCAGGCTTCTTTTTGGTGTTTGCGTTTTTCAAGCTGCTGGACATCCGCGCCTTTGCCAACGCCTACGCGGGCTACGACCTGCTGGCCGCGCGCTGGCCCACCTGGGGCCTGGTGTACCCGTTTGTCGAGCTGGCGCTGGGCATGGCCTACTTGGCCAATTACAACCCTGTACTTACTAGCTGGGTCACCATCATCGTCATGGGTTTTTCTGCCATCGGAGTTATACGCGCGGTGCTGGGTAAAACCCGAATCCAATGCGCCTGCCTGGGCACCGTGTTCCAGTTGCCCATGAGCACCGTCACCATTGTGGAAGACGTGGGTATGGTGTTGATGGCGGCTGCGATGTTGGCACGTATGTAAGAGGCGAAACCATGATCTCCAAGTTTTTTCGTTCCCCACCACTCGCACCCACCCTGTTGCTAGGTTTAGCGCTGCTACTCCTTAGCGCCACAGTCCACGCCCACGGCGTTGCCACTGGCGACAAGTCTTACATCCAGTCGATAACGGGTGTGCATTTACTGCCCTTCACCTATCTGGGTGCCAAACACATGGTGACCGGGTATGACCACTTGCTGTTTTTAGCCGGGGTGGTTTTCTTTTTATACAAGCTCAAAGACATTGCGCTGTACGTGAGCCTGTTTGCCATCGGCCACTCAGTCACCATGCTGTACGGCGTGTATTTTGGGGTCAACGTCAACAGCTTTTTGATCGATGCCGTCATTGGCCTGTCGGTGGTGTACAAGGCGCTGGACAATCTGGGTGCCTACCAGCGCTGGTTTGGCGTGCAGCCCAACACCAAGGTAGCTACTTTGTTGTTTGGCCTAGTCCACGGCTTTGGCCTGGCCTCCAAAGTGCAAGAGTTGGAGCTGTCCCGCGAGGGCTTGCTGCCCAATCTGCTGGCCTTTAACGTGGGCGTAGAAATCGGCCAGCTATTGGCCCTCGCGGCCATCTTGATCGGCATGGGCTGCTGGCGGCGCACAGGCAGTTTTTTAAAGCACGCTTACACCGCCAACGTGGCGATAGCCTGCTGCGGCTTTGTGCTGATCGGCTATCAGCTCACTGGTTTTTTTGTGGCTTAATTTTTGTCAAAGAATATCTCCATGTACAACACTGACATCCCCCAACGCGCAGACTTGCCCAGCGCCGCGCAACTAGTGCGCTCTACCTGCATTGCTGCTGCCGTTGCGGCTGCGCTGCTGGTCACCATCGTCTTGCCTGCGGAATACGGCATCGACCCCACGGGTGTGGGGCGCGCGCTAGGTCTTACGCAAATGGGTGATGTAAAAAAAGCGCAGACAACACAAGCTGCACCAGCCAGTGCCACAGCGCCCTCGCAGCAAAGCGTGTCTCCAACTAACGCGAGCACGTCCGCCCTGCCGATTGCAGCTACGCTCACTACACCCGCTTCGCCAGCACCCGCACCAACACTCCCCAGCACCGCGGGCGCGTCAGCCACCCCCTCAACCGCAGGCGCGACGCAGGAGCATGTCACCACCATCACCCTGGCCAACGGCCAGGCCGCAGAAATCAAACTCAGCATGCGCAAAAACGCTGTGGTGCAGTTTGACTGGTCCACAGGTGGCGTGCCCGTCAACTACGACACCCACGGCGACCCTGATGGCGCACCCAAAGACTTCTACCACGGCTACGGCAAAGGCAGCAACAAGACAGGTATGCAAGGCGACCTGGTCGCCGCATTTGACGGCGTGCACGGCTGGTATTGGCGCAATAGGTCGGGCGTAGCCGCGACCATCACGCTCAAGACCAAGGGCGGTTACAGCAAGCTTGAACGCGTGCTGTGATGCTGCTGCGATAAACCCCACACCCCACCTGCCCATGGCGCAGCGCTCGAATGC
This sequence comes from Polaromonas sp., assembly GCA_031390175.1. Classification (GTDB taxonomy): domain Bacteria; phylum Pseudomonadota; class Gammaproteobacteria; order Burkholderiales; family Burkholderiaceae_C; genus JAAFIP01. The sequence goes on along the minus strand of JANMTF010000418.1, from coordinate 9,446 downwards.
CTCGACACAGGCCTGGACAGGGGTCGCTGCGGTGGGCTTGGGCTGGGGCTACTTCAATGGCAGGATTGGCGATATTGCACCGCATGCGCACCACGCAATGCAGATGGTGCTGGGGCGCAGCACACTAAAGGTATGGATCGACACCGTCGGCTTGCAGAAATGCCACGGTATGCTGATTCAGCATGGCGTTGCCCACCAACTGCACGATACCGGCCAGGCCATGAAGGTGGTTTATCTGGAACCCGAAGATGTACGCACCCGCCGCATTGCCGACCATATGCCGCAGGCTTGGCGGGCACTGGGTGCCGCAGAAACCGAGCGCCTTTGGCAGTTGCTTGAAGATACCACTGCATTCAACCCAACCCAGATGCTGGCCGATGCACTGTGTCCCATTGACATGCTCAACCCCAGCCAGCGTAGCGATCTCTTGATGCAACAACTGGTGGATGATTTGGCCCACTCTCTGCCTGCGGGTATCACAGCACTCCAATTGGCACAAAGGGCGCATTTATCGCTAAGCCGGTTTCAGCACCGATTCGTGCAATACACGGGCATGCCGGTACGCCCCTATCTGCGCTGGCGGCGCTTGGTCAATGCGCTGATGGCTATTGCGCATGGCGCACCCCTGACACAGGCTGCTTTGGACGCAGGCTTTGCCGACGCAGCCCATTTTTCACGCACTTTTCGCAGACATTTTGGTTTTGCCCCCAAGAACCTCATGCATTTGCAACTGCGTACAGACAACAAAGAATAGCTCAATCGTTCAAGACTTTCTTGCTAGCCAAGGGCAAACTGTATGCTGCACTTTAAGGAGTCTATTTATGCGATTTATGCGAGCACCCATCCGATATTTGGCCTTCCCACTGATCGGGGGCGGCGCATCGACCCTGCTCATAGCCATGGCCAGTTCAGGTGTTACCTACTGGCCCGTCTTCCCACTCGTCACCCTGGCCGCGATCTTTTGCATCGCAGCCCTGGAGCGCGTCCTGCCCTACGAGCAGCAATGGAACCGGGACCACGCTGGCGACACTTGGCTCGATGTCCTGCACATCAGCATGAACCAAGCGCTGGTTCAAGCCACCGTAGCCATCGCGTTTGCCCTGCGCGGCCTGTTACCGCAGCCATTGACGTTCTGGCCTTCAGCGGCCCCGATGTGGATGCAGGTGCTACTGGCAGGCGCGGTCATCGACTTGGGTCTTTATGCCATGCACCGCCTCAGTCATCTTCAGCCATTTTTGTGGCGCTTGCACATGCTACACCATAGCCCGGAGCGCTTGTATTGGATGAATGGGGGTCGCCGCCATCCGCTGTCTGCGCTGATTTTGGCAGGCCCCGCGCTCACGCTGCTCATGCTGCTGGGCGCGACGCCTATGGCAGTGGGTACCTGGCTGGCGATACTGAGCGTGCATCTTTGCTTTCAGCACTCCAACCTGGATTATTCACTAGGCCCGCTGCGCCACCTGTTGTGTGTTGCAGAGAATCACCGCTGGCATCATAAACGCGAGTTTGAGGATGCACAGGTCAATTTTGGTGAGGTATGGGCCATCTGGGATCACCTGTTTCGCAGCTACCACGATGCCCAAACAACACCGCGCGCGGGGCAAGTGGGGCTGATCGACACCGTTGTGCCAGCTACCTACTGGGGTCAACTGGCCTGGCCATTCCAAAGGCGCAACGTGGCCGACGATTTACAAACAAAGCACGATGCATAGCCGCAAGCACAAACTGATGAAGGCATCATTCCCTGCGGGTTGGCGAGAGGGGTAGTGTGAAGCCCACCACGGTGTCCATCCCACTGCTGGCGAACACCGTGCCGCCATGCATCAGCACAATAGCCTTCACAATGGCAAGACCCAGCCCATATCCGTGAGGGCCTGCGGCTCTGGATGCATCCGCCCTGAAAAACCGATCAAACATGCGCTCCAGCGCCAGCGCGTCCACAGGCGAGCCAGGATTTCTGACTTCTACGCGGACAGCATCTGCCTGCGCGGAGACAGCGATCACAATAGTGTGACCAGGCCCCGTATGTTTGACCGCATTGGACAGCAAATTGATGAGCGTACGCTTGAGCAGTGCGGCATTGCACAGCACGCGAGCCCGGCCCGTGACTCGCACCGCCACTTTCGCCTCTTCCAGCGTGGCATCAAAATATTCCACCACCTGATGTATTTCTTCGGACAACTGCACCATCATCAGTTCCGATGCATGGTCGCCCTGGTCGGCGCGCGCCAGAAACAGCATATCGTTGATGAGGTTTTTCAGCCGCTCCAGATCGTCCAGATTTTCGCTCAGGCACTGTGCCAACTCGCTGGCTGGTCGCTCGTTGGACAAGGCAATCTGGGTGCTGCCAATCAAGGTGGCCAGGGGAGTACGCAACTCATGCGCCACATCGGCGTTGAAAGTCTCCATGCGTCGGTAGGCCTGCTCGATGCGATCGAGCGACTGGTTGAACGCGATGATGAGTGCGCGCACCTCCTTGTCCACACCATGCATGGACAATCTGGTCGATAAAGTGTGGCCCGTCAATGCTTGCGCTTGGGAAGATATGCGCCCCAGTGGCCGCAGGCTGTACCAAGCAGTCAGGTTACCCAGAAAGGCGGTGCCGATAACACCCAAAATGCAAATCCCCAGCAATGCAAAGCGAAACCGCGTCAATAAACGCTCCTGAGGTCCAACGTCCATCGCAAGAATCATCTCTGTCGCCTCGACGGCGTGCGTTTTTTCGAGTTGACTGCGCATGCCCAGCATATGGAGGCCCTCTACGCGTAGCACAGTGCCGTATACAGGCGCTGTAGCCTTGCGAACAAACACAGGTATGTCGCTGGTGCCGTACAACCGACTCCTGTTGTCGTTTAGCAGCCAGACCCGCAGTTCGCGGTGGCCCACCAGTGCATCATCAAAGCGGTGCCGTATTTCACTGGTTTCGCCACGGGCCGCTGCCTCGACATACAGATGTCTGAACATATCAGACTTGGTAACCAATTCTTCGGTAGTCAAGCGCTGCAACTCGTGGTGCACAGACCAGTACAACAAGCCACTGAGCGCAATGAACACAATCAGAAAAACCAGGCTGAACCAAACCGTCAATCGTAGGCGAATGGAATGATTCCAATGAGCGGTCATGAAAATCAAGTGCTTTTCCTGCGCTCAAGGGTATAGCCCATGCCACGAACCGTATGCAACAATTTTTCGTCAAAAGGTTCATCCAGTTTGGCGCGCAGCCGCCTTATCGCCACATCCACCACGTTTGTATCACTGTCGAAATTCATGTCCCAAACCTGTTCTGCCAGAACAGTGCGTGATAGGACTTGGCTTTGCTTGCGCAGCAGTAAAGTCAGCAAGCTGAACTCCTTGGCTGTTAAGTCTACCCGCTGGCCAGCCCGTGTGACCTTGCGGCGCACCAGGTCAACCTCTAGGTCACTTAGTACCAGCACCATCTGCTCTTGCGGCGCAACAGTTGCGCTGCGGCGCAGCAGAGCCTGGATGCGTGCCAGCAGCTCAGTAAAAGAAAAAGGCTTCACCAGATAATCGTCTGCACCATCTTGCAGTCCGCGAACACGATCTTCCACTTTGTCGCGCGCGGTCAGCATGATGACTGGCGTTTTTTTAATTTTTCGCAATGCCGACAGCACACTAAAACCATCGACACCAGGCAACATAACATCCAGCAAAATCAAGTCATATTCACCCTCGGTCGCCAAATGCTTACCGTCAATACCATCGCGCGCTATATCCACAACAAAACCGTTTTCTGACAAACCTTTTTTCAAGTAGTCAGCTAGGCGAACTTCGTCTTCGATTACCAGTAGCCTCACACAGATATCCTTTTTTTAAAACGCGCAGCGTCAGTTTTTGATTACAAATTTGTAATGCAAATGACAGAACATTCATGACGCTGGATGCCTACATTAACAACTGTGGTGTAGTAGTTATGCCGCCGCTGCTGAACCCAGTGCATCCATTATCTCTGAAGGACTAACATCATGTTATCTCGCAAACTAGCTCTATCTTTGACCCTTCTCCTAGCCGTTACGGCACCAGCGTTCGCAACCAGTGGAACATCCTACGCCAGTACGAATTTCGGTTTCGCTACCCACAGTATGCCCCCTAGCAACGTCACTCGCACCCAGGTTCAAGCCGAACTGGCTGACTGGAACAAAAAACAAAATGCCTTGCGTCGTGCCGGTCTCCTCACCACTGACCAAAATGGAAACTCATATGGGCCCACTGACACTCACAGCTACCAATTTGTCAACGGCACTTTAACGCACGCAGATGCCCTTTTGCACGACACACCTCGTCCCAGTGCAGCCATGACCGCAGAAGAAAAACGCCAACTGCATGGACTTTATGGCGGGCGATAGGCTAGTAGGGCAAGCGGCTCGACAGCGCAGACGGTGCTGTCTGACCTAGCCAAATCAATCAACCATACCCACCATCTTCAGGAACAATGACCATGAAAACCAAACTGGCACCAATTTTCAATATCTTACTAATCAGCGCTGCGGCATTTGCCATGCCAGTTTATGCAGCTGGCGATGTCGCTACCCCTAATGCAACAAAGGTTTCTGTCGAACCTTCGCAAGGAGAAATCAAGAAAATTGATCTCGACACTGGCAAAGTAACCTTAAAACACGGCCCAATTGAAAACCTAGGCATGCCGGGTATGACGATGGTCTTTAAATTAAGCACCGTTGGAATGGCCACAGGCTTTAAGGCGGGCGATGCGGTAAGCTTTAAGGCAGACCAGATCAATGGAGCATTTGTAGTTACCGAGCTATCCGCCAAAAAATAGGTTTGAAATACCTAGCACTTAGGAACTTTCTTTAAATTGTTATATCATTACATTATGCGCAAATGGCTTGTTGTACTCATGCTTTTCCTGCTGCCCCTGCGTGGGCTGGTAGGTGATGCTATGGCTTACAGCATGCTGCCAGCGGCATTAACTGTGGCCCAAACTGTCCAGCAAAAAGCTACCAATTTAGTAGCCGCTCCCGAGGTATTCGGCTGGGCAGCAGCCTCATTTGCCCACACAAATAAAGTTCAAGCTACAGCTGCCAGTCCTTGCCATATCGCCATGGCAGATGCGGACAGTAACGACAGCATGCAAAACCAGTGTACTTCTTGCCAGGCCTGCCATCTCAGCGCAGCCACCTCTTTGCAGTTGCCTTCTGACCTGCTGCAAACCGCCACCGCCTTGCCCGAACAGCGGCAAGCCCTGTGGCACAGCGCCGAGCCGCGCTGGATCGCCAAAACCCCCATACTCTGAGCTCCCACGCCCGTAGTGCGTCTGCAATTTGACCTATTGCAGCTAGCGCTATAGCGGCCTACTCTGCGCGCTGCCTGGGCGAGCCATGCGCCATCGCGTAACGCACCACCATTTTTTTGAGACCACTCAGATGCACATACCCTTTCTATGCAAATCTCGTCATATCGCTAGACTCAGCGGCGTGGCCGTTGTTAGCGCCTTGTTTTGGCAAACCAGCGCCGCGCAAACCAGCGCCGCGCAAACCAGCAGCGCAGCACTCAGCGCCACTCCAGGTGCCGCAGCAGCAGTGACCGATCCACGCGCCAAAGTCCCGGCGATTGAGTACCGCTCCGTGTTCAAAGAAACCTCGCTGGGCGTGGAAAAAGACAGCGACAACTGGCGCAAGGCCAATGACGAGGTAGGCAAATTTACACGCGGCCATGTGGATATTTTGAAGTGGGAAGAGCAAGAAGCCGCCAAGGCGATGAAGGCACCTGCAGACAAACCAGTGGGCCAGCCTGCTACGCCTAAAGCCGCTATGCCCGCGCCTGCCAGCAACCAGCCTACATCACCCAGTACTACTAAACCTATAGCTGCTCCCGCACATAAACACTAGGCTACAGCATGATTTTCTTTCATAAACTTACATTAATAGCCGCGGCACTGGCTCTGGCGGGTTGCGCCAGCCTATCGCCCGACGGCAATGCGTCCGACATCAACCAGTTGGTCTCTGGCAAAACTGCGGGCACCACCGCGCAGGTGGCCACAGTCGACAACGCTGCCACCCGCGAAGCGGTAACCAAGCTGTTAGCCGCGCCCCTTACCGCCGAGTCTGCCGTGCGCATTGCGCTGCTGAACAACCCTGGCCTGCACGCCTCGATGGCCACCCTGGGCATCAGCGATGCAGATCGGGTGCAGGCGGGCAGGCTGCCTAACCCGCATTTTTCCATTGGTCGTTTTATCGAAGGCGACACGGTGGAAATTGAGCGCACCCTGCGCTTCAACATCATGGGTTTAATCGCCCTGCCCTGGCGCGCGAAATGGCAAAGTCAGCAGCATGAGCTGGCCAAGCTGCAAGCGGCGCAAGAGGTGGTCAAGCTGGCATCTGACACCTGCAAGGCCTGGGTCAACGCCGTGGCCGCACAGCAAACCGCTGCCTACATGGCGGATGCCAAACTGGCCGCCGAAGCCGGTGGCGAGCTGGCCCGGCGCATGGCGCGGGTGGGCAACTGGAGCCGCCTGGACCAAGCCCGCGAGCAGGTGTTTTTGGCCGATGCCACTACGCAGCTAGCCAAGGCGCAGCAAGCCGCTTTTGCCGAGCGGGAAAAGCTGATCCGCCTGATGGGCCTGTGGGGTACGCAGACCGAGTTCAAGCTGGTAGAGCGTTTGCCTGATTTGCCCAAAACGCCGAACGAGCTGAGCAACATCGAAGAGCGCGCCCTGCGCGATCGGCTGGATGTGCGCTCCAGCATGGCGCAAGCAGGTTATGTGGCCAACGCGCTGGGTTTGGTCAAGGCCAGTGGCTTTATCAACGCGCTGGAGCTAGGCTACACCCGCAACACCACATTTGACAACCACTCTGGTGATAAAGAAACCAAAAAAGGCTGGGAACTGGAACTGCCCATTCCCCTATTCGACTGGGGCGGTGCCAGCAACGCGCGCGCGCAGGGCACGTATATGCAATCGGTCGCCCGCGTGCGCCAAACCGCCGTCAACGCCCGCAGCGAGGCGCGCGAGGCCTACCACGGCTACCGCACGGCGTATGACGTGGCTGTGCATTACCGCGACGAGGTGGTGCCGCTACGCAAGTTCATCCACAACGAGGTGCTGCTGCGCTACAACGGCATGCTGCTCAGTGTGTTTGACCTGCTGGGCGATATGCGCACGCAGATTATGGCGGTCAACGGCGCTATCGAAGCACAGCGCGATTTTTGGCTGGCCGAGGCAGATTTGCAAACCACGCTCACGGGTACATCTCCCGGCGCGCTGGGCAGCATGAAGGCTGCTGCCAGCGGTGGCGGCGAAGCGAAGGCGGGGCACTGAACCATGACCACGCATGACACCCCACACACTCCAGACAACACAAAGACATCCATGAACCGCCGCAACTTTTTCAATAGCGCCGCCATCAGCGCCGTAGCCGCCGCCAGCGTGAGCAAGGTGGCCATGGCCGCCCTGCCCGAGCCGGTCATCATGACCAAACCCGACACCGCCCCGCCGCTGGTGCCGCAAACCGGCCAGCCCTACAACCCCGTAGTCACCCTGAACGGCTGGACCCTACCTTGGCGCATGAACAACGGCGTGAAAGAATTCCATTTGGTGGCTGAGCCCGTAGTGCGCGAAATGTCGCCCGGCTTCAAAGTCAACATGTGGGGCTACAACGGCCAGTCGCCCGGCCCCACCATCGAGGTGGTGGAAGGCGACCGCGTGCGCCTCTTCGTTACCAACAAGCTGCCCGAGCACACCACCATCCACTGGCATGGCCAACGCTTGCCCAACGGCATGGACGGCGTGGGCGGCATGAACCAAAAGCAGATTCCTGTGGGCAAGACTTTTGTCTATGAATTTATTGCCCGCCGCCCCGGCACCTTCATGTACCACCCACATGCCGACGAGATGACGCAGATGGCCATGGGCATGATGGGCTTTTGGGTGACGCATCCCAAGGGAAAACATCCGTTGATTGACGAGGTGCAGCGCGATTTTTGCTTCCTGCTCAACGGCTACGACGTAGACCCCGGCAGCATGACTCCCAAGGTCAACACCATGCTGGACTTCAACATCTGGAGCTGGAACAGCCGCGTGTTCCCGGGCATTGAATCGCTGAACGTGCGGCTGAACGACAAGGTGCGCATCCGCATGGGCAACCTCACGATGACCAACCACCCCATCCATCTGCACGGGCACGAGTTTTTGGTGACGGGCACCGACGGTGGCCCCACGCCAGTGAGTACCCGCTGGTACGAGGTGACCACCGATGTAGCGGTAGGGCAGATGCGCCAAATCGAATTTAAAGCCGATGAGGAAGGCGACTGGGCCTTCCACTGCCACAAGAGCCACCACACCATGAACGCCATGGGCCACAACGTGCCCACCATGATCGGTGTAGACCACAAAGGCCTGGTGAAAAAAATCCAAAAACTGATCCCCGACTACATGGTGATGGGCGAGCGCGGCATGGCCGACATGGGCGAGATGGAGATGGAGCTGCCCGAGAACACCGCCCCCATGATGACCGGCACCGGCCCCTACGGCCCGGTCGAGATGGGCGGCATGTTCACCAGTGTGAAGGTGCGCAAAGACCAAGCCCCGGGCAACTACAAAGACCCCGGCTGGTACAAGCAGCCCGAAGGCACGCAAGCCTTTGAGTGGACTGGCGCGCTGCCCGAGCCTGCACGCTTTAAATCCGAGATCGCGTCCAACAACGGCCTGGTAGTGGGCCTGAACAATCCCGACACGGGTAAAGAGTTCAGCAGCCCGGTGGAACTCAAAGCACGCAAGCCCATGGCGGGCATGAAACATTGATTATTCTCAAGATAGAAAATCCAAGATGACCACCTCAATCACTCATAAATGTATAGCTGCTTGCACTTTATTTGCGCTGGCTATCCCCTCATTGAGCCAATCAACGCAGCCCCCACCTACGGCACCTGCGCCCACGACGGCGGCTGCTTCGCCGTATGCAGGCGAGCAGTCGCGTGAGATCAAATCCCTCTCAGCCAGCGAGATCAAAGCCCTGCACCAAGGCGCGGGGATGGGCTACGCCAAGGCCGCAGAACTGAACGGCTACCCCGGCCCCATGCATGTGCTGGAGCTGGCCAGGCCACTGCAACTGAGCGACCAGCAGCGCCAGGCCAGCGAGCAACTGATGGCGCAACACAAGGCCACGGCACGTACCCTGGGCGGCCAACTGGTGGACGCAGAGCGTGCGCTGGACACGGCGTTTGCCAGCAAGCAGATAGACGCGCCACGCATCAGCGAGCTGACCCAGCGCATTGGTCACCTACAGGCCACTCTGCGCGCCGAGCATCTGCAAACCCATTTGCAGCAAACCGCGCTGCTGCAACCGCAACAAATCGCGCGTTACCAAAGCCTGCGCGGCTACGACAAGAGCGCTGGCCATGCGCACCAGCACACGCACTGATCATTCCATCCGACCACTGCCATGAACCTCGCTTATCTGCTACTCAAATTTGGC
>JANMTF010000350.1:0-4648 GCA_031390175.1 Polaromonas sp. | reverse complement strand
GAATTGCTCACGCTCTGGCAAGGTACACAAATTCGCATCATTTAGTGTGCTTCGCAGGTTCGCCAACGGCCTTTGCGCAGCGAAAAATGGCTGAAAACCACGATCTTGAAGTCTTTTTAGGATACTAATCGATCTGCAGCCCAATAGAATATTGCGGGAGCAGCTCCTGTATGTGTAGCACGTTGAAATGGGTGTGCAGGTGCCTGCGGGGGCATCTGGCCGTTTGCCGGCACCTACAGGCGGTCAGAATCGCCCGCCCAACTGGCACGTATGCCTATGGCACACACTCTGGCGCGAGCCGCGAGGTCTGTGCGGGTGGCTCTTTGCCGGGAGCGGGAAGGCAACGCGCCCCGGAGGCTACGTGAGGGGAAAGTCTCACGCGCCTGAGGCTACGCAAAAGTGGTCAGAGCAAATTTTCGTTTTGGCGTTGCGCGCTCCGGGCAGAGGGTTTTTCTGAATTTTGATCTGACCCCATTTGCTTACACGCCGAACCTGCCCACTACAAATCACATAGACCGGTAAATCCTGCAAACCTACACAAATGGATTATTGACATCATAAAAAAAGAGAATAAAGTCACACTTTAATGCGTTTAGTGATAATTAAGTTTTAATTATTACGCAAGCGAGGGAGTGCCCATGGAACAGCCGTTACTCAAGTTAGGTCTGTTAGGTTTTACCGAATCAGACAAGCACAAAGTGCTTGAAACTATTGCCAATCCGGGCCAGGGATGGCCGCGCTGGGAACTGGTGGAGTTTGAGTACGCGGATGCTTGGTGCATCAACGGCCGCAGTGTAGAGCGGCTGCACGGCAATGCAGTGCGGGTTAACACCTTGCTGGCGCACCAGCCGAGCATTTCGCTCAACCCGGCAGAAATATCACGTCCTATTGCCTTCACCGAGCCTATGCCAGAGGGCATCGAAACTGCGGAGATTGTCAACTTCCGCACGCCTGAGCTGATGCGCATTGCCCTGCAAAGGTTTGAGGCTTGGCTGCGCCCGCTGCGTGCCCAGTTTGCTTTGGGCAGCGAGCTGGTTAAACGCGAAGCGGAATTGTCCAAAGGCGTTTTCCATGTACTGGACCAGCACGGCAAGCTGCTCGCTGTAGTGAACTTTATCAACTGGACAGCGGGCCTATTGCCCATTGCCCGGCCGGTAGATTTTGAAGACGCTACCTGGATGCACCGTCCGCCCGGCGCTGCAGACGTACCCCATGGCTTCTTGAACATGACGATTGCCCAGTTGATGTGGACCTATGCCGTACGCACCACAGAAGATGCGCTGCCCTCACGCTACAGAGATCACACCATTTATTTACGCCGTTTACCCCAATTGCCTACAGGCTGGGTACGTGATGAACATTTAGTGGCTTTGCGCGCCTTAAGCACCGCTCCTGGTACGTTTGCCGACATCCAAGCCGCTACAGAGCTGTCCGAGAAAGCCTTGGCCCGTACGTTGGCGGCCTTGTATTACACAGGCGCCATCACTACCAAGAAAGCTGCTGCTGGCCATTTTGAAAGAGCCCGTTCACCCATAGGCGAGCAAAGCAGCCTGTCACCCCACAGCGACATGTTTGCCAGTAACTTTTCGCATACCGCACCGTTACCGCCCGCCATGGGCGGCTGTTCCCGGCGCCCGTCGGATGCGGAGCAAGACCACACGGCACCCGCACCATTCATGCTGCAAGGCAGGCGTTAGTAGCCCGTCTTACGCTTTCAGTGCGTCCAGCAGCTTGGCATGCACGCCGCCAAAACCGCCATTGCTCATGCACACCACATGGTCGCCAGCCCGCGCTGCGCTGCGCACCTGCGCCACCAGCGTATCTACGCTGCTGGCTACCACTGCTCGCTCCCCCATGGGTGCCAGCGCCTGTGCAGCGTCCCAGTCCAGGCCGCCGGTATGGCAAAAAGCCAGGTGGGCAGCCTCCAGGCTCCAGGGCAGTTGCTGCTTCATCGTGCCCAGCTTCATGGTGTTGCTGCGTGGCTCAAACGCGGCCAGTATGCGGGTACCCCGGGTAGCAGGGCTGGCATCGAGCTGCCTGCGCAGCCCATCCAAAGTGAGGCGAATGGCGGTAGGATGGTGCGCAAAATCGTCGTACACCGTCACGCCGCCCACCACGCCGCGCACCTCCATGCGCCGCTTGACGTTGTGAAAAGCCTCCAGCGCCTTGGCCGCTGCTTGGGGAGCCACACCCACATGCTGGGCCGCTGCAATGGCCGCCAACGCGTTCATTTGGTTATGCACACCCGACAGAGGCCAGCGGATATGCGCAACCAGCTCCCCTTTTAAGAGCACATCAAAGTCGCTAGGCTCGCCGATGGCGCTGATATCGGACACCGCCGTGCCAAAGCTGGCTTGGCCACTCCAGCAACCCATGTGCAGCACGCGCTGCAAGCTCTCTTCTACACCGTTAAAAACCACGCGGCCGCTGGCAGGCACGGTGCGCACCAAGTGGTGAAACTGCCGCTCAATGGCTGCCAGATTGTCAAAAATATCGGCGTGGTCAAACTCCAGGTTGTTCAGTACCGCCGTGCGCGGGCGGTAGTGCACAAACTTGCTGCGCTTGTCAAAGAAGGCGGTGTCGTAGTCATCCGCTTCGATCACAAAATATTTTTCGCCCAGGCGCGCCGACACACCAAAGTTCAGCGGCACACCGCCCACCAAAAATCCCGGCTTCAATCCTGCGTGTTCCAAAATCCAGGCCAGCATTGAGGTAGTGGTGGTTTTGCCGTGCGTGCCCGCCACGGCCAGCACATGGCGGCCCTGCAAGATATGCTCGCTCAGCCACTGCGGGCCACTGGTGTAGGGCGCGCCCGCGTCCAGCACCGCTTCCAGTAACGGAAATTTCGGCGTGCCATCGGCCAGCCTGGCGCGGCTGACTACATTGCCCACCACATACATATCGGGCTGCAGGGCCATCTGCTCAGCGCCAAAGCCCTCCACCAGGTCAATGCCCAAGGCGCGCAGTTGGTCGCTCATCGGTGGGTACACCCCGCTGTCGCAGCCGGTCACCTTGTGCCCCGCCTCGCGAGCCAAGACCGCCAGACCGCCCATGAAAGTACCGCAAATGCCTAAAATATGTATGTGCATGCCCGCGATTGTAAGGAGCCAGAGCCACAGTTTCCTACAATGCACTCATGCAAGATGCACAATTAGAGATCGCCGCCACAGCCGCTCGCTTGGTGGTCGAAGAAGGCCTGGAGTACGGCCCCGCCAAACGCCGCGCCGTCAAGCAGCTGGGTTTGCCCAGCCGCAGCGCTTTGCCAGACAACGCATTGGTAGAAGATGAGGTGCGTGACTACATCGCCCTGTTTTGTGCCGACACCCAGCCCACAGAGCTGCGCGCCCTGCGTGAGCTGGCCTTGGTATGGATGGACAGGTTGCAAGCATTTCGCCCACATGTCGGTGGTGCGGTATGGCACGGCACCGCCACGCGCTTGTCCGATATTTACCTACAGTTGTTTTGCAATGACTCCAAGTCAGCCGAAATTGCCTTGATCGACCACGGCGTGCAGTACGCTGTAGGCTCGGTCACTGGCTTGCATGGTGATACAGTGGACTCCCTCAGCGTGCACAGCCAATGCCCAGGGTTGGGAGAGATGGTAGGCGTGCATCTGACAATTTATGACCATGATGACGTGCGTGGGGCCCTCAAACCGGATGCGAAAGGGCGTAGCCCGCGTGGCGATATGGCAGCTCTTAGGCGTAAATTGGCTGCTGTTGTTGATAATTAAACTAATTTTAAGTGATGAACCCACTATCTAAACGATCGACCATGCTGGGCATAGCGGCGGCTGCAGGTTTTGCAGGTGCGGGCCTGGCCTGGTGGCAATACCGGTTGGTTGACCCGGTAGATGATGCTCTGGCAGCCCTATGGTTACTGGAACTGGAGCTGCCTCAAGGCGGCACCTTGCAGCTGAAAAATTTGCGGGGTAAACCCACAGTGCTTAATTTTTGGGCCACCTGGTGTCCGCCTTGCGTGGAAGAACTGCCTTTATTGGAGCGTTTTTATAAGCTAAATGCTGCTAAAGGCTGGCAAGTTGTAGGCATAGCGGTTGACAATGCCAAAGCGGTTAACAAATTTTTAAGTCAAATGCCGCTCACCTTCCCGGTGCCCCTGGCGGGTTTGGGGGGTACCGAGCTGTCACGCTCTTTGGGGAATGTAAGTGGTGGCCTGCCTTTTACCGTAGTGTTTAATTCGGCAGGTCAAGTGGCCTTGCGCCATATGGGTAAACTAAGCGCCCAGCAGGTCGATGGATTTACATCTATTCAATGAAAAATGCGCGACATAAATCACATTTTTTAAGCGCGTTGCATTTGGTGTAAGATGAGCAACACTAGAAATTTACGCGCTTTTAAACAGCAAATGCGTACAATTAATATAAATATCGTAGGAGATGTCCCATGGACTTACGCAAACTCAAGACCCTGATCGACTTGGTATCTGACTCCAATGTGCAAGAGCTGGAGATTACCGAGGCTGAGGGCAAAGTACGTATCGTCAAAGGTGGCGCAGGCATGGCCCAGGCCGTGATGGTACCGCACAACACCTATGCACCAGCGCCAATGGTCAGCGCAGCGCCAAGTGCGCCAGTCCTGTCAGAGGCCGCGTCCAGCGTGGTGGCCTTGGCTGGCCACAGCGTCAAATC
>JANMTF010000318.1:0-7329 GCA_031390175.1 Polaromonas sp. | reverse complement strand
GCCTTTTTTGCCCAAAATCTTGGCCCAGCTTTGCATGTCGTCGCGTGAGAGGCGCAGGGCGTTGTGCACTTTCTGCGCAATGTGGCCGGGCAAGTTGCCCTTGACCCAGGTGCGCACATCGTGGCGAAACTTCTCTTCTTCCGGTGTAAAAGCTAAATCCATACGGTTCTCCGTCCATCGATCTCTAAAAAATCCACTTTATAGCACGACCGTGCTTTTTTGTCAGTCGGTAGCAAGACAAAACCTGCTTGCAGGATTGTGACTCAAGCGGCTACGGGCGCATCGTGCAGGCTGATTCCCAGTTGCTCGCTGATGGTCTTTATGTGCGCACGCAGTTGCGTATTGTCGGCTTTGACCAAGGCCAAGGCGTTTTCCAGTGCTGTGACGCGCGCCAACAAACCCTCTGCCTCGGCCGCGCTGGGTGCGTTGCTGACCAGCGCCTGCACATCCACCTCACCGCACAGCAGGTGCACCCAACGCTGTTCGCGTGCGCCCGGTGCGCGCGGTAGCTTGAGCACCATCGGTGCACCGTTGTCGTCTCCGCGGGTTTGCAGCTCTTGCAGCACGGCGTCTACAGCGGCCGCGTCGGTAAACTTGTACCAACGCTCGCCGCCAGTGCGCAGCTCAGCGGGGGTTTGCGGGCCGCGTAGCATCAGCAGGCCCAGCAGCACGGCTTGTTGCTCGCTCACCTCCGCCACCCGCATAAAGTTGTGCTCATAGCGCGGCACACGGCTGGAACTCCCCTCAAACACCAGGCTGCGGGCTTTCAGTGCCTCTAGCGCAGAGCGTGCGTCATCGTCGCTGATCTCCATCACCGGGTCGCGGCTGGTTTTTTGGTTGCAGCCCAGTACCAACGCATTGAGCGACAAGGGGTAGCTATCAGGCACGGTACGGGCTTTTTCCATCAAAGTGGCCAAAACACGGGCTTCGATGGGGGTGAGTTGTCTAAAGGTCATGGCAAGTTGGGATAATGCAAACTAAATGAAAAACATAGTGATTCTAATTTCAGGCGGTGGCTCCAACATGGCGGCCATCCTGCGGGCGGCGCACACCGAGGGCTGGAGCGAGCGCTATGGTGCGCGGGTGGCCGCCGTGGTTAGCAACAAAGCCGACGCTGGCGGTCTGCTGCTGGCGCAAGCCCAAGGCCTGCCCACACAGGTGCTAGAGCATAAGCTGTATGCCAGCCGCGAAGCATTCGATACAGCGCTGGCCGACGCCATCGACGGCTACGCTCCCGCGCTGGTGGTGCTGGCGGGTTTTATGCGCATTCTCACACCCGCGTTTGTGCAGCGCTACGAGACTCGCTTGGTCAACATTCACCCGTCCTTGCTGCCAGCATTCCCCGGTCTGCATACGCACCAGCGTGCAATCGACGCGGGCTGCAAATTTGCCGGTGCCACTGTGCATTACGTCACAGCAGAGTTTGACCTTGGCCCAATCTTGGCCCAAGCTGTGGTGCCGGTGCTACAGGGCGATACGGCAGCTATATTGGCCGAGAGAATACTCACACAGGAGCACAAGATGTATCCGCGCGCCATTGCTAAACTGCTGTCGAGTTAATCGTTCTATTTACAACTGACCACTATTTAGTTCACTACTTAACTTATAGCTGCTCCCGCAATATTCTAAAGGTCTAGAGACTCAAATGATATATATCTATACACCTCACAAGCTGCCGTGCAAAGCGCTGCTGGCGGTGCTGTGCGCAGCGGCTACGGCATGCATGCTTGCGGCCACAGCCCAAGCAGCCACCTTGCGCACTGTCAACGGCAATGTGCAAGTGGTACGCGATGGCAATGTGCTTCCCGCAACGAGAAGCATGCGTTTGAAAGCAGGCGATGTTCTGCAAAGTGACTCCGCCAGCCCAGACGCAGGAGCGGGTACGGCCCCCGGTGGCGAAGCGCTGGTACGTTTTGACGACGGTGCGCGCTTGGCGCTGCGCAATGGCTCATCGTTTGAGATTCAGCAGTTGCAGCTCAAAGGCCCCACCGCCACGCGGCAGAAAATCATCAACGTGATCAAAGGCAGCTTGCGCTATATCTCGGGCATAGCCACCGTGCGGCAAAAAGTCACCTTCACCACCAGCACCGCCACCATTGGCATTCGCGGTACCGACATTGAGATTGTGGTGTCAGAAGAGGCGGTGCAAGACAACAACCCCGGCACTTACCTCAAAGTGAACACCGGTGCTGCGGTGCTGACCGCCCCCGACGGTGCTGTCGTAGACGTTGCCCCAGGCGAAGTAGCTTATGGCGGCGAGCCAGAGCTCAACACGCGCGGCGCAGGCGGTGTGCGCAGAGCGGCGGCACGCAAGGTGCAGGCAGCGGGGGCGGGCTTGTTCAAGTCTTCTGGCTTGGATCGGTTGATGAACTGATGCAAACGGATACTCAAAAACTGGTCTTGGTCTGAAACAAAATCTGAAACGGTTTAATCGTTGGATCACGCTGCAAGGGAAACGCAAAATCCAAATGCAACACCACCGATTTGGCTGAACGCACACTGAAAAAGCGCAGCCCAAAGCCCACATCGCTGAGCCATCCCGCGTTGGCTTTGCTCTGATTGGGCCCACCCCAGGCGCGGCCCACGTCATAGAACACGGCACCGCCGAGACGGAACAAGCGCCATATAAACGCATCTGAATAAAACCGTTCTTCTACCGTCAGTAGGCTACGGCGCTGGCCGTTTTGGTAGCGCAAAGGGTAGCCTCGCAGACCATTGTCGCCACCCAACTGCAACTGGTCGACAGCGTCCGCGCTGCTGGTTACGCTGCCCGATGCGCCGATGTACAAGCGGCGGTGCGCATTGTGCGTCACGTAGTATTTAGCCGCCATGCTGAGCACCTGGTGTTCGTTGCGGCCTTCGCCATACTGGCCTTTGATCGAGGCCGATGCCAGCAATTGGTTGCCCAAGAATATGAATCCATCGCTCACTTGGGCCTGGTAGTCCCACAGATTGCGGGTAGAGCCCAGCGAGGTGAACGAGCGGCCCAAATGCGTTTGCAAGGCAAAGCCGTTGGGTAAGTATTCGGCACGCCCCACTTGGTTCAGGTTGCTCAGTTTTTCAAAATCATCCTGCACTACATCCAGCCGCACATAGGGCGTGACCAGGCGCTGGTTTGGGGGCAGGGCAGGGGAGGTGAATGCGGGTGCCAGGCCAAAGCTGTCGTCTTGCAGCTTTACGCCAAGATAGTAGCGTTGTGTCCAGCCATCGACCAAGCCGCGTGACCAGCCGCCAAATACCTCGGTTTTTTGCTGCTTGCGTTGGTACTGGTCTGCCAACACACCAGCGTTGTAGGACGAAATGCGGCTGTCTTCACTGGAGGTGCTGATGCTGGCGGCCCAGCGCGCGTCCAGCGCATAAAAAGGCCGCGCAAACGAGAAGGCTTGGCTGCTGCCATCGTCATAGTTGCCCTTTTTGTAGCCTATCTCGGTCCAGTCCGCCAACAGATGTCGATGCGTGACCTCAAACTCGGTGCCCTTACGGTCGGCGTTGCTGGAGCTGGATAAGCCCATAGACAGGCCGGTGCCTAAAAAATTGCGCTCCTGAAACTTCAGCCCAGTGGTGTTGGAGCCGCCCGCGCGGCTGACGTTGACGCTGGCGGTGAGCGACCAGGTGTCGAAGGTTTTGACTTCGATATCGACCACGCCATTGCTGTAGGCCACAGGCTGGATGCTCACGTCATAAATGAAGGCATTGGTGCGAAGCAGACGCTCGGTTTCTTCAATGCGCTTGACCGACAGCTTGTCACCCTTTTGAAACAGCAAGGCGTGTTCGATGATGCTGGGCCGGGTTTTGATGTGCAGCGCGTTGGCCCACCGGTACAAAAGGCCGCGCTCGCGCGGGTCTTCAGGGTCAAATATGTTTTGCGTGTTGATGCGGATATGGCCTATCACGGCGCCAGCGGCTTCTAGCGCGGCCAGCGTGGGCAGCGGGCTGGAAGGGGTGGATGTAACTGTGGCGGACAGCTTGGGCGTATTGGCGGTTGGTGTTGGGGTGTTGTCTGGCGCAGCGCCACCGGCTTGGGCTACGTGCAGTTCTTGCGAAATTACATCAGCACCAAATTCAGGCGTAGAAGGCGCCGCCTGCACCGCAGGGCCAGGCAGCCCTTCACGGGCTTGTACAACCTGCAAGCTGCATGAAAATACTGCGACCACCCAAGCCAGGGTGCGCAGCACGGGCCTAGCTTTCAATTTTGGTGAAGCGCGCTTGCTTCACACCTTCAATGGTCAGGTCTTCATTGAACATGGCCGCTGGCCGCACCCATAGGCCCATTTGGCCGTAGAGCGCGCGGTACAAGGTAAGGGGTTCCAGCGTCTCGCTGTGGCGCACGGTGCCCACCACGTCGTACAGGCCGCCTTTGTAGTGGCGGTATTTGCCTGGCGGGGTTTCTATCAGTGGTGGCAGGTCATCGTCAGTCATGGCGCAATATTTAAGCCTATTTTGGCTGCAGCCCAATAGAGTATTGCGGGAGCAGCTATTACATGTATAGCAAATTCACAGACGCTCAGCGCACAGGGTTGTCAATATGCCCAATACCGTCGATCTCTATCCGCACTGTATCACCCGCTTTCAGGTATTTAGGTGGCTTGAAACCAATGCCTACCCCTACGGGCGTGCCTGTAGCGATCAAATCACCGGGGTACAGGGTGATACCAGCGGACAGAGTTTCGATAAGTGTGGGGATGTTAAAAATTAAATCGGTGGTCTTGGCATCTTGGCGCAGTTCGCCGTTGACGTAGCAGCGCATCGCCGTGTTGGTAGCATCGCATTCATCCGCACTCACCAACCAGGGGCCCATGGGGCAGAAGGTATCGAAGGACTTGCCCATGTGCCACTGCGAGTGGCGTTGTTGCCAATCGCGTGCTGTCACGTCGTTGATGATGGTGTAGCCCCATACGTGCTGCATGGCATCGGCTGCCTTGATGCCTTTGCCGCCTTTGCCGATCACTACTGTCAACTCGGCTTCGTAGTCAATCGCGTCAGACACGCCCACGGGCATGTCGATAAAGTCTGTCGGGCCAACAACCGACTCAGGCACCTTGGTGAAGATGATGGGCACGGTAGGCACATCAGCACCGGGTTTGGCGCTGCTATCGAAGCCGCTGCCGGCAAACTCTTTAGCGTGCGCAATGTAGTTTTTTCCCACGCAAAAAATATTGCGGCGTGGGCGCGGCAGGGGTGCGGTGAGTTGCACGTTGGCCAGAGGCACAGCAGCGAGTAAGGCGGGCAGGGCCTCGCAGCGAGCCAGTGCTTCGATAATGGGCAACGCACCTAAAGTGGCGGATTCGGCGCTCAAGGCGAAGGGTTGAACGGACGAGGAGTCACTGCTAACGAGGCCGACTGTGGGAACGCCATCCAGGAGAAAAGCTGCAATTTTCATGGTGAAGTGAAGGTAGAAACATGACGCTGTACAGGGCTACACCGCTGTACAAAAGGATAAGGGTAAGTATGGCCATGCTTGCCTTGGCTAAGTCACGGGGAAATACGTAGCGACAGTGTGATTTGTATGGGTAACATGACATGAATTAGTATTTTTTAGAAAGACCGTGCACCATGCTGCAACGCCGCTTTGCATTGACTGCCGTTTTGGCAGCCCTCGCGCTATGCGCCCCCTTACTGGCCACAGCCCAAGCCAATTGGCCCACGCGTGCTATCACCATGGTAGTGCCCTTCCCACCCGGCGGCCTGGCCGACATCGTGGCCCGCCCCGTGGCCGAGGCCCTGTCACGCGAGCTGGGGCAACCTGTCGTAATAGAGAACAAAGCCGGTGCCGGTGGCGGCATCGGCATGGCCTACGCCGCCAAGGCCAAGGCCGATGGCTACACCATCCTGCTAGCCTTATCGTCCCTTACCGTCATCCCCGAGGCCGATACCCTACTGGGCCGTGCCCCCATGTTTAACCTGCCCGACCTGCGCCCCATCGCCCGCTTTACCGCCGACCCTACGGTGCTGGTAGTGCGCGCCGACGCGCCGTGGAAGAACGTGCAAGACTTTGTAGCCGACGCTAAAAAGCGCCCCGGTGTCATTAACTACGGCTCGTCGGGCAACTACGGCACCATGCATGTGCCCATGGAAATCTTGGCGCAAATCGCTGGCGTGAAGATGGCCCACATCCCCTTCACCGGAGCAGCCCCTGCTGTGGTGGCGCTCTTGGGCAGCCAGATCGACGCCGTGTCGTCCGGCCCCGCCACCGTGCTGCAACACATCAAGGCCGGCAAGCTGCGCGCCCTGGGCCACTGGGGCACTACGCCCTTGGCCTCCATGCCCGAGGTGCCGAGCCTGAAAGACTCCGGTCTGCAAGCCGAGTACGCCCAATGGTCTGGCCTGTTCATCCCCTCAGGTGTTCCCGAACCCATCGCCCAGCGCCTGCGCGCAGCGGCCAAAGTGGCTGCTGCGGATGCCAAGGTGAAAGAGATTATCGGCAATGCGGGAAGCCCGGTTCAGTATTTGGATGCGACCGAGTTTGAAAAGTACGTACAGGCCGATTCCAAGCGCATGGTGGATGTGGTTAAGCGCATTGGTCGCTTGGATTAACTTTTGTATTTTTCTTCGGTGGGGGAAATACGGGGATTTTTTTTGAACGCAGAGGGCGCAAAGGTTTCGCAAAGGGCGCAAAAAAGAAATACAAAAAATAAAACCAAAAAATAGGAATGCAATTTTTAGTTTTAAATAAAATTTTATGTATTTTTCTTCTTTATCTTTCTTTGGTTTTCTTTCTCCCCCTTCTGCGCACTCTGCGAAACCTTTGCGCCCTCTGCGTTCAAAATAATCCGCTTTCGTCCTCAGCCACACAGTAACCCCTTTATCAGGAGAGAGCAACATGTCATTCAAAGCCTCAATTTCCATGCCGTTTAAGGCCGTAGCCCAATCAATCATAGCGCAAGCAGCTATTATATTAGTAGCATGTAGCGCCTCAGCATTCGCCCAAGGTTACCCCACCAAGCCCGTCAAAATTGTCGTCCCCTTCGCCGCAGGCGGCCCGGCTGACAACTACGCGCGCTTTATGGCACTGCGCTTGCAAGAGTCGCTCGGACAGACCTTCGTGGTAGATAACAAGCCCGGTGGCGGCTCGGTGATTGGCACCGACTTGGCAGCCAAGGCCCCGGCTGACGGCTACACCCTGCTGCTGATGTCCAACACCCACACCGCCAACGAAACGCTGTTGCAAAACAAGCCCTTCGCCCTGATGCGCGACTTTATTGCCGTAGCGCCCATCAACTATTCTGACCTCGTGCTGGTAGCCAACCCCTCCGTGCCCGAGAGCAAGCTGGCCGACCTGGTCAAGCGCGCCAAAGCCCAGCCCGGCAAAATCAACTACGCGTCGAGTGG
>JANMTF010000265.1:0-1712 GCA_031390175.1 Polaromonas sp. | reverse complement strand
TATTTGCAGGCCTTCGCCGTTTTCAATCGGCCAGTTCACCAGGGCGGCCAGGCGTGCTTCCAGGGTTTTGACCACATCATCTTCATCGCGGCGAAAGAACATGCCGCTGCTGGTACGGTCGGCGTTGAGCTCTTCGCCGCCAGTCTTGGTGGCTACCGTGAGCGAGCGGTTCATGCGCGGCTTGGCAGCGGCTATCAGCGCGTCGCATTCGTCGTCTGACAGCACATTGCCAAACACCACGATATGCGGGTTGCTGACGCTGCTGAGCACGCTGACGCGGCGGTCGCCTGCATCGATGTACAGCGGCGAATCGTCAATGGCGGGGCGCGGCACGGGCACTGCGTCGGGCAGGGTCACGGGTTGTTGGGCGGCAGATTTTTGCGCGCCCGCCTGCACGGTGGCCAAGTGGTCGCGCAGCGTGGTCTCCAGCGCCTCGATGGCCACTTCTTCTTTCCAGCCCGAGTCCATCATGGACTTGAGCACCGCATCGGCGGCAAAACCTTGCTGCGCTTGGGCAACAATCCACTGGCGCAGCTCGGGCGTGATAGCTTGTGTCATAACTTTCTCCGAAATACCAGACGGTCTGGCTCTGATGCATCCGTTGCAAACGCGTAGCCCTCTGCGTTGAACGCGGTGAGTTTTTTCACGGTGGTGATGCGTTTTTCAATCGCAAAGCGCGCCATCAGCCCGCGCGCGCGCTTGGCAAAAAAACTCACCACTTTGTAGCCGGCCGGTTTGTACTCTTCAAACACACATTCCACCACCCGCGCCTTGAGCGCTTTTCGGTCTACTGATTTGAAGTATTCCTGGCTGGCCAGGTTCACCACCACGGGCTCTGTGTCTGCCGCCAAATGCTTATTGATATGGTCGGCTATCTGTGTGCCCCAAAACTTGTAGAGATTGTTGCCTTTGGCGTTAGGCAGCGTGGTGCCCATTTCCAGCCGGTAAGGCTGCATGTAGTCTAGCGGGCGCAGCAGGCCGTACAGGCCGCTGAGCATGCCCACATGCTGCTGCGCCCAGTCCAGCTCGTTCGCATTCAGGCTGGCGGCGTTCAGACCCTCGTACACATCGCCGTTAAATGCCAGCAAGGCTTGCCTGGAGTTTTTAGCGGTGAACTTGGGGCTCCAGGCCTGGTAGCGCGCCACGTTCAGGGCCGACAAAGCATCACTCAAATCCATCAGCTGGGCAATTTGCTGGGGCGATTGGGTTTTAAGCAGACCGATCAACTCGCTGGACTGCGGGACAAATTGGGGTAGGGTGTGCGGTACATCCTTGGCGACAGGGGTGTCGTAGTCCAATGACTTGGCGGGGGAGAGCAAAAAATACATGTGCATTAGGGGATATCTGGGAGAGTGTCTTACAGGAGGCCTTAAGCAGCGTCTTTGAAAGCCATCAGTTTACTCAATGGCGCAAATTGCCCGGCGCGCTTTTCTTTCATCGCGGTCACGGCCTCGCGCACATGCGCGTTGCTCCATATGCCCGCTTGCAACCAGCCCATTTGCTTGAGCGCGTCTTCGGTGCTGTGGTCGCGCGTGTAGTGGATGGCTTGCTTGGTGCCCCAGATGGCCACCGGCGGCTTGCTGGCGATCTCGCTGGCGGTTTGCAGGGCGGCGGACAGCATCAGCTCGGCTGTGTCAAACACCTCGTTCACCAAGCCGTAGGCCAGCGCCTTGGCCGCTGGCAAGCGCCGGCCGGTGTAGGCGTATTCTTTA
>JANMTF010000261.1:0-21850 GCA_031390175.1 Polaromonas sp. | reverse complement strand
AAACCCGTGACGATGATCGTCGCCTTCCCACCCGGCGGTGGCTCTGATGTGCTGGGCCGCGCGATGGCCAAAGGCATGCAAGACACGCTGGGCCAACCCGTCATCGTGGAAAACGTGGTGGGCGTAGGCGGCTCGCTAGGTGTGATCAAGGCTGCCAACGCCACGCCAGACGGCTACACCATCATGGCCGGCTCGCCGCTGGAACTGATCTACACCCCGCTGGGCATTGCCGCAGCCAAAAACAAGCCAGAAGACATGCGCATGGCCGCGCTGGTGGGCCACACCAACATAGCGATTGCCGTGCGCAAAGACCTGCCCGTCAACACGC
The DNA here is from genome assembly GCA_031390175.1 of Polaromonas sp. Taxonomy (GTDB): domain Bacteria; phylum Pseudomonadota; class Gammaproteobacteria; order Burkholderiales; family Burkholderiaceae_C; genus JAAFIP01. The sequence goes on along the minus strand of JANMTF010000261.1, from coordinate 21,522 downwards.
TGGAAGAGTTTGTGGAATATGCTAAAAAGGCCGACAAACCGCTGAGCTTTGGCTCCACTGGCATTGGCTCGCTCTACCACCTGATGGCAGAAAAAGCCCTGAGCAACGCAGGTGCCAAAGGCCTGCACGCGCCCTACAACGGCCTGGCCCCCTACCTGAAAGACCTGATGGGCGGTGTGATCGACTTTGCCGTGGTGCCCTTGGTAGGCCCCGTACTCGGCGCGATTGACGGCGGCCAGATCAAGGCGCTAGCTGTCGCATCGAACGAGTCTCTCGCCCGCTTGCCCAAGCTGCCGCTGGCCCGCGCCACCAAAGGCTTTGAAGACTACCAGTTCAGCATTTGGATCGGCGTGCAAACCAGCGCCAAAATGCCTGATGCACCTTTGAACGCCATTCACAAAGCCGCCTACGCCGCGCTGGCCAACGCCGATGTGCGCAAGATCATCGAAACCTCGGGCACCGTGATCGCCGCGCCGATGACCGTGCAGCAACTCGATGCCTTTTACAAAAAGGAAGCCATCACGGGTGCAGCGATGGCTAAATCCATCAACTTGCAAGCGCAGTAAGCTGGGTGGGAGCTCCCTTTGCCCCCATTGGAGGGCAAGGGGGCCGTCAGACGCCATCACGGCGCGCGCGGCAAGCTTGAGGGCGCTACACATACAGTAGCTGCTCCCGCATCATTCTATTGGTCTACGGGCTGATTAGTATATTAAAAACAGCTAAAAACGGGCATTTTTTGCGCTTTTTCTAGCTGCATGAGCAGCTGACGCCGTTTTCAAAGCCATTAAATTATGCGAATTTATGCACCGAAGTGCTGGTTAGGCATAAACTCCAATTATTTCGTGAATTATTTAACGAAAATAATAGAATTATGATTCACTGGTGATGCAAAATTCCTATTAAGTTAGTTGTTTAACAATTCTATCGAGGCCAAAGGGGCTGAATTGACGGCATTGTCTTGCCCCCCGCTCGGAAATCGGTCGATGTGTGTCCACCCAGTCGCCCGCGAAGCACGCGCCTGTCACCTCTTTGAGAACATGCCCTACTCCGGCAACTGCAACTTGTGCCGCACCACTTGCCGCAGCGCTGCAAATGTAGGCTCCAAACCTTGCGCACTGGTGTCCACTCGCAGCTGCGCCTTGGAGTAAAACGCCGCCCGCCCGGCCAAGATGCCCTTCAAGTCTTCCATGGCCTCTTTGCTGGCGGCCATGGGGCGCATGTCGCCTTGCGCGGTGACGCGCTTGAGGTGATCGACAGGGTCGGCTTGCAGCCACACCGTGGTGCATTGCGAGATCAGTTGGGTGAAGGTGGCCGCCTCAGACACCAAACCGCCCGGGGTGGCAATGACGACTTCAGAATAGCTTTTGACCAGTTCTTCCAGCGCGCGCCGCTCGTACCTGCGGTAGGCATTCGCCCCGTACAGCGCCTGTATTTCGGCCACGCTGCCACCGGCGAGTTTTTCTATCTCACGGCTTAGCTCGATGAAGGGGTAGCCCAAGTCTTTGGCCAACATCACACCCAAGGTAGATTTACCCGCACCGCGCAGGCCCACCAAGGCGATGCGCTTGCTGGGGGAGCCATCGCCTGCTTGGGTATTGCCCAGCAGGGCGCCCAGCGCTATGCGCACTCGCTGCAAGGTGGCGTCGTCTTGGCTGCTCAGCAGCTCGCGGATCATCAGCCACTCGGGCGACGAGGTGGTGATGTCGCCAATCAGCTCGCTGACGGCGCATTGCAGCGCGCCCGAGACTTGCAGCAGCACCAACAGCGAGGCATTGCCCACGCCGTATTCCATGTTGGCCAAATGCCGCTCCGATACGCCTGCCGCCAGCGCCACCGCCTTGCGCGTCATACCCCTGCGGGCACGCAAAGCGCCCATGCGCTGGCCCAAGGCGACCAAATAGGGGTGACGCTCTTCGTCGTCCAGCTTGCTTGGGGCGCCTGCTTGCGAGCCTTCTTGCGCGCGTTCTTGGGTGTCTATTAGTGCTGCTTTGGCTGGACTCTTGCTCTTGGTTGCCGCAGATTTATGCAATATAGTGCTTGACTTCATTTTTGAATTAAACTATCGTTGATGGATGCACAATACTTCATATTACGCGAAAATGCAAATCGAAGTCCAGTGACATCTGCCCCATTGCCCTGTAGTTTGGCAACGTTACCAGCCCACTGCGCCGGGCGCGTTGCACCCCTATCAAGGAGACACCTTTGACAAGCCCCCACACAGCCATTGCGCCCCCTGGTGCCGTGTTCAATTTTGCCGAGCACCTGCTAGCGCTGAACCAGCAGCGCCCCAACAAAGCGGCCTACATCGACGACCAAGGCAGCCTGAGCTATGGCGATTTAGCCCAGCGCATTCGCACTATGGCCGCTGCTTTGCTGGCCCACGGCATTCGCCGCGAAGAGCGCGTGCTCCTGCTGATGCACGACAGCAATGACTGGCCGGTGGCTTTCTTGGGCGCGCTGTACGCTGGCATCGTGCCGGTGGCGGTCAACACCTTGCTGACCGCACAAGACTACGCCTACATGCTGCAGCACAGCCGGGCGCAGGCGGCATTGGTGTCTGATGCCCTGCTCCCTGCTTTGCAAGCGGCTATGGCCCTGGGCGGGCATGAGGTGAAAAGCGTCATCGTCTCGCGCCCCGCCGCAGCTTTGCCTGCGGGCATGGTCGCCATGGACGCTTTGCTATCCCAGCACACGCCATTGGCTAACGCCGCGCCCACCAGCCCTGATGACCCGGGCTTTTGGCTCTACTCCTCCGGCTCCACTGGCAAACCCAAAGGCACGCTGCACAGCCATGGCAACCCTTACTGGACAGCGCAACTCTATGGCAAGGAAGTGCTGGGCATGCGCGAGCAGGATGTGTGCTTTTCTGCGGCCAAGCTGTTTTTTGCCTATGGCCTGGGCAACGCATTGACCTTCCCTCTCAGCGTGGGCGCAACCACCATTCTCATGGCTGAGCGGCCTACGCCAGATGCAGTTTTCAAGCGCTGGGTTGGCCAAGTAGGCGGTACAAAACCTACTATTTTCTTTGGTGCACCTACAGGCTTTGCGGGCATGCTGGCCGCACCCAATTTGCCAGCCAAAAACGCTGTTGGCCTGCGTATGGCCTCATCCGCTGGCGAGGCACTGCCCAAAGAGCTGGGCGAGCGCTTTACCGCCCACTTTGGCATCGAGATTATTGACGGCATTGGCTCCACCGAGATGCTGCATGTGTACTTGTCCAACGTGCCAGGCAAAGTACGCTACGGCACCACGGGGTGGCCGGTACCCGGCTACCAGATCGAGCTGCGCGGCGACGATGGCCTGGCCGTAGCTGACGGCGAGCCAGGTGACCTGTATGTGCAAGGCCCCAGCGCCGCAATGATGTACTGGGGCAACCGCGAAAAATCGCGCGATACCTTCCAGGGCGCGTGGACCAAAAGCGGCGACAAGTACGCGCGCAATGCCGACGGCACCTATACCTATTCAGGCCGTGGCGACGACATGCTCAAGGTCAGCGGCATCTATGTGTCCCCCTTTGAAGTCGAGGCCACCTTGATTCAACACCCGGCAGTGCTGGAGTGCGCGGTGATAGGCAAAGAAGACGTGGACGGCCTGACGAAGACCAAGGCCTACGTCGTATTGAAAAGCGGCGAGCAAGTGGACGAAGCGGCTTTGAAAGCTTTTGTCAAAGACCGATTGGCCCCCTACAAGTACCCGCGCTTCATAGAGTTTATTGACGAGCTGCCCAAAACGGCCACAGGTAAAATTCAACGCTTCCGGCTGCGCGAGAGCGAGCGCAAGGCTTAAGCAAAAGCCTCAAGAAATTTCTGACCTAAAACTTCAAACCAATCACCTGAACATGCGAAACCCTATTTGCCCGAGTAAGCCCGCATGAGCCTGGCCAGTTTTCTCATTCAGCTGCTCAACAGTGTGCAGTACGGCTTGCTGCTCTTCATGCTGGCTGCGGGCCTCACCTTGATCTTCGGCATCATGGGCGTGGTGAACTTGGCGCATGGCAGTTTTTACATGCTGGGCGCTTACCTGGCGTGGTGGCTGTCTACCCTCACGGGCAGTTTGACCGTGGCCATTGTTCTGGGCGTGGCGCTTTCGGTGCTGTTTGGCCTGACCTTGGAGCGGCTGCTATTTCGCCACTTCTACCAGCGCAGCCACCTCGACCAAGTGCTGCTTACCTTTGGCCTGATCTACATCTTTGAAGAAACCCGCTCCATCCTGTGGGGCGACGATGTGCATGGTGTGACGATTCCCGATGCACTGTCTGCGTCGATTCCCCTGACCGACAACCTGTCCTACCCCGTGTACCGCCTGTTCATGAGCGGCCTGTGCATTGCGCTGGCGCTGGGCCTCTACTTGCTGATCTCCAAAACCAAGCTGGGCATGAAGATCCGCGCGGGGGCGTTTAACCGCGATATGGCCGAGTCTTTGGGTGTGAACGTCAAGCTGATCCAGATGATCGTCTTTGCATTGGGCGTAGCCCTCGCCGCCATAGCCGGCATGATCGCCTCGCCCATCGCCTCGGTGTACCCGAATATGGGGTCGAGCGTGCTGATCATGTGCTTTGTGGTGGTGGTGATTGGCGGCATTGGCTCAGTACGCGGCGCGCTGATTGCGGCTTTATTGGTAGGCCTTGTGGACACCTTTGGCAAGGTGCTGTTCCCGCAAGTGGCCAGCATGCTGGTGTATGTGCTGATGGCCCTAGTGCTTTTGTTCAAACCTGAAGGCTTGTTTAAACAATGAACGCCTTGCTTACGTCATTTTTCAGTTCATTTTTTACGTCATTTTCCATGCTACTTCTCCCCCGTGCCTGCGAGGCTTGCTCATGAGCGTTGCCAGTGCCAATCTGGAGCGCCTGCCGCGCAGCCTGCAGTTTGCCCTGCTTCTGGCTGCCGTGGCGCTGGCAGTGTTTCCGTTTGTCGGCACTGACTTTTACATCGGCATGGTCACCCGCATGCTGATCATGGCGATATTTGCCATGAGCCTGGACGTACTGCAAGGCGTGACCGGCTTGGTGTCGCTGGGCCACGCCGCCTACTTTGGCCTGGCGGGCTATGCGTTGGCATTTTTGTCGCCAGCGGACAGCGCGCCCAGCATCTGGTGGACGCTGCCCCTGGCCGTGGGCGCTGCGGCGCTGGCGGCGCTGGTGATTGGTTTTTTTGTGGTGCGCACGCATGGCATTTACTTCATCATGGTCACCATGGCGTTTGCGCAAATGGTGTTCTTCCTGTTCTTTGACAACAAGGTGCTGGGCGGCTCGGATGGCCTGTACATCAACCTCAAACCGTCGGTGAATTTGGGTAGCTTTGAACTGCTGAATCTGGACACCAAACGCAGCCTGTACTTTCTGGTGTTTGGCCTCACGCTGGCGGTGTATTTCTTCTTGCGCCGTGTGCTGTTCAGCCCCTTTGGCCGCACGCTGGGCGGCATCCGCATCAACGAGCACCGCATGCGCGCCATGGGCTACAACACCTTTGCCTACAAGCTGGCCGCCTTCACGCTGGCAGGCGCGCTGGCGGGGGTGGCGGGCTATTTGTGGGGCGTGCAAAGCGGCTATATCAACCCTGAGCTGATGGGCTTTCACCAAAGCGCCCACGCCATCATGATGCTGATTTTGGGCGGCATGGGCAACTTTGCCGGGGCCATTCTCGGCGCGTTTGCGTTTGACATGCTGCTGCATGTGTTCAAAGATTTGCCCACCGTGGGCAGCGTGGCACTGGGCAAGCACTGGCAGTTGTGGATGGGCAGCTTTATCGTGCTGGTGGTGATTTTTGCACCGCGCGGTTTGCTGGGTTTGGTCGAAAAATTCAGCAGCCAAAAAACCGCTGAAAAAGCCAAGGGAGGCCACCATGACTGAGGCCCTGCTGGTTGCCAAAAACCTCACCAAGCGCTTCGGCGGTTTGGCTGCGGTGAACGATATCTCCATCAGCCTATACCGCAACACCATCCACGCCGTCATCGGCCCCAATGGTGCGGGCAAATCAACTTTAACTAATTTGCTCTCTGGCGACATTGCCCCCACCTCGGGCAGCGTGCACCTCAACGGCAAAGACATGACCGGAGCCGCACCCGAGAAGGTCTCGCGTGCGGGCCTGGGCCGCAGCTACCAAAAAACCAATATCTTTTTGCCATTGAGCGTATGGGACAACGTGCACCTGGCCGCCCAGTCGCGCGCGCAGCATGCCATGCGCTGGCTGTCTAGCGCTAGTAGTTTCGTAGCTGCTCGCGAGATGGTTCAGAGGGCTATCGAGCAAACAGGCTTACAAAACAAGTCGCAATCCTTGGCCAGCGCCCTGTCGCACGGCGAGCAGCGCCAGCTAGAAATTGCCATGGCCCTGGCCACCCAGCCGCAGGTGCTGCTGCTAGACGAACCCTTGGCAGGCATGGGCACAGCCGAGGCCGAAAAAATGATTACCCTGCTGCACGCCCTGAAAAAAGACCACGCCATTTTGCTGGTGGAGCACGATATGGACGCCGTGTTTGCACTGGCCGACCAGCTCACGGTGATGGTCAACGGCACCGTGATCGCCAGCGGATCGCCCGCAGACGTGCGCAGCAACGCGGCAGTGCAAGCCGCCTACTTGGGTGAGGAGCACGCATGATTACCGCTTCCACGCCATCCAACGCCTCTGAAAGCCCGGCCAAGGCCTCTGCAAGCACGCCCAGCGCTGCACAAGCGTTGATCCACGTCCAGGGCCTGCAAAGCTACTACGGTGCCAGCCACATCCTGCGCGGCATCGACTTCCATGTAGGCCCCGGCGAGACCATCGGCCTGATGGGCCGCAACGGCATGGGCAAGTCCACCCTGCTCAAGTCCATCATGGGCCTGGTCAAACCGCGTGGCGGCAGCGTGCATATTGCAGGGCGTGAGATGACCGGCAGGTCAGCCTACGAGATAGCCCAACTGGGGATAGCCTACGTACCAGAGGGGCGCGGAATTTTTGGCAACCTGAGCGTGAGAGAAAATCTTGTCATGGCGGCGCGCGTGGGCAAGACCGGCAAAAAAGACTGGACGTATGAGCGCGTGCTAGCTACTTTCCCTCGCCTGCAAGAGCGTTTAAACCACGGTGGCCAACAACTCTCCGGCGGTGAACAGCAAATGTTGACCATTGGCCGCGCCCTGATGACCAACCCCGACGTGCTGATTCTGGACGAAGCCACCGAAGGGCTGGCACCGCTGATCGCCAAAGACATCTGGCGCATTTGCGAGACCATCAAGCAAACCGGCATCAGCAGCATCATTGTGGACAAAAACTACAAGCATGTGACACAAATAACCGACCGCAATGTAATTTTGGTCAAGGGCGAAGTGGTGTTTGCTGGCAGCGCAAGCGAGCTGCACAGCCAGCCGGAGCTGCTGGCCAAGCATCTGGGCGTGTAGTGCACCCACGGCCTGGTAAAACGGTTTTGGAGGGTAAAAACCACCATCGACCAGCCTTTGCCCCCTTTGCAACCCATATTTTGGCGAAAAATAGGCAAAAAAAATGCCCGCTTGCGCGGGCATTTTTTTTGTAAAAGCCGAGGCTAATTACTTTTTAGCAGGGGCCTTTTTGCCGCGCTTTTTTGCTACTTTTTTTGCCATGATGATGTCCTTAGATTAGAGGGGATAAAAAACCTGCTTTTCAGCAAGTGCTCCAGTGTAACCAATAAGTTGACCGCTCTGATGCCTATACTCAACGTGATAAATCAAAAACTGGTTGACAATCTCCCTAAACGACACAAAAAAACCACACCCACAGGTTACATTTTGGAACTTAAGCGCTTTCGGTATGTCCAACTCTCCTTTTTTGCCCCCCTCATCAGGCCAATCGTCAGCCCCCGTTCAGCCTCCCGGTCTGGCTGGTGCCAAGGTATTTAGCCACCGCCAGTTCGTCGGGTTTTTGCTCTGCACGCCGTTCTACTGCATGTTGGGCTTGCTTATTGTGGAGGCCGCTTTGGCTGCCCTCACCACCTGGTTGGTCATCAAAGCCGGGCAAGACTTGGCCAATGAAGACTTTTTAATCGCTGACTTTGGCTGGATCGTGCTGGCCCAGTCCACCTCGTATGTCGTGGGTGCCATCAGCTGGGTGTATGCCGAGCGCGCAGGCTTTGGTGCCTTTGGCCGCTACATGCTGCGCTTTGCCCGCGAGAATCGCAGCGATGCCCGGCTGTTTGGCGACACGCACCAGCGCGAAAAGGTGGAACCCTTTCTCACCAACGAAACCTTCCATATTTTCTTTGAACTGGTGTACGAACTGGAAGCTGACCTCAAGTTGTTCTTCAGTTTGATATTCAACACCATCGTACTGGGCGTGGCCATCGATGCCGGGCTGCCCGTGGTCTACGGCGTGGTATTTTTAGCACTGCTCATGCTGCAATACGCCGTGCGCAAATGGGTGGCCACCACCTACGCCGAGAACCAGCGCGCCACCAACAGCATGACCGCCCGCACCTACACCGCCTGGGACAACATCACCAGCGGCAACCGATACAACTACCGGGTCTGGCATGCCGGCTTCAAGCAGCGCCTGCGGGATGCACTGGGCGCGCAAATACGCGCCATCTTGGCCAAAGAGGGCGTGGCGGCCATCGGCGGCATCTTCTCGCTGCTGGTGATCTTTACCTATTTGGCCTACGTGGCAGGCCGCAACGTGCAAGACGCCGCCCTGCTCATCGCCCTGGCCGCCACCCTGCCCCGGCAAATTGAGCTGTCCTACAGCGTGCACGGCCTGGCTGCGGGCTGGAACGACCTGCTGGCCATCTGGACGCGCATGAGCGGCGCCTGCAACGCCATGCACGCACAGGCCGATGCCAAGTTTGAGTCACGCATCAAGATGCAAGATTTACAGCTGTCCTATACACCGCCGGGCACCGCGCCCCGGGCGGCTACGCTGCTGTCTGCCGCATCCTTTGACGCTGCCTGCGCCATGCTGCCCCAGTTACAGCGCGGCGTGGTGCAAGTGCGCGGCAGCAATGGTGCAGGCAAATCCACCCTGCTGGCCGCTCTCAAGCACCGCTTTGGCAGCAGCGCCTACTACTGGCCCACCAGTACCAAACTGGCGTTTGAATTTTCGGCTGCCGAGGTGGCCGCCAAAGAAGAGGCCAGCGACGGAGAGCCGGACGAAGCGCAGGACGCAGCAGACGACGAAAATGGCACCGACGACACTGGCACGCCGCAAAGCACCGGCTTTTCATCCGGCGAGCGGCAGATCCAGTCCCTCACCGAAATCGTGCGCCAAACCAGCGCCCAAATCTACCTGCTAGACGAGTGGGATGCCAACCTGGATGCCACCAACCGTGCAGCCGCGCAGCGCCTGATCGACGAGCTGGCCGCGCGCAGCCTGGTGGTAGAAATTTCGCACCGAGGCTAGAGCCTTTGCACACCGCCCCCTATTTTTCTGGAGACCATTGAGTGAGCCAAGCTACCCGCACCCAAGTGTGCATCATCGGCGCAGGCCCCGCGGGCCTGCTACTGGGCGCACTGCTGCACAAGGCAGGCATAGACAACCTGATCATCGAGCGCCAAAGCGCAGACTACGTGCTGGGCCGCATCCGCGCGGGCATCCTGGAGCAAACCACGGTAGACGCCCTGCACTACGCAGGCGTAGGCCTGGGTGTGCAGACACACGGCCACGTGCACAACCATATCGAGCTGGTATTTAACGGCCAGCGCCACGCCATAGAGCTGTCTAGCCGCACCGGCGGCAAAGCCGTCACCGCCTACGGCCAAACCGAAGTCACCAGCGATTTGATGGCGCACCGCGCATCGGTAGGCCGCCTCACCGTCTACGAAGCCAAAGACGTCAGCCTGCACCAGTTTGACTCCACCTCACCCGTGGTGCGCTACAGCAAGGACGGCGTGCAGCACGAGGTGCAGTGCGACTTTATCGCCGGTTGCGACGGCTTTCACGGCATCAGCCGCGCCAGCGTGCCCGCAGGCAGCATCACCGAGTACAACAAAGAGTACCCGTTTGGCTGGATAGGCGTGCTGGCCGACGTGCCGCCCGTCTCGCCCCACGCCATCATCTACGGCAACAGCGAGCGCGGCTTCTCCCTGTGCAGCATGCGCAGCATGACGCGCAGCCGCTACTACGTGCAGTGCCCCATGACAGACAAGGTAGAGGACTGGAGCGATGAGCGTTTTTGGAACGAGCTGAAACTGCGCTTGGACGAGGGCACCGCCAGCCGCATCATCACCGGCCCCAGCATTGAAAAAAGCATCGCCCCGCTGCGCAGCTTTGTCGCCGAGCCGATGCGCTTTGGCCGCCTGTTGTTGGCTGGCGACGCGGCCCATATCGTGCCGCCCACCGGGGCCAAGGGCTTGAACCTGGCGGCCAGTGATGTGAAGTTTTTATCCAGCGCGTTGATCGACTTCTATGTTGAAAAATCCAGCGTGGGTATCGACATCTACTCGCAGCGCGCACTTAAGCGCGTCTGGAAGGCCGAGCGGTTTTCGTGGTGGCTCACGTCGCTGATGCATCGCTTTCCCGACAGCGAAGGCTTTGGTCAAAAACTACAGGAGGCCGAGCTGGACTATTTGGTGAACTCAGTCGCCGCTTCGACCACGCTGGCTGAAAACTACGTGGGCTTGCCGCTGCTTGCGTGATACAGCACATCACCCAAATACCGGGAAAGTCTCAAACTCGCCTTTGAACAATTTCGCCGTATCGCCATAGCCCATCCAGCCTTTGGTGAGCGTGGCGTAGACGCGGCGGAAGTCTGTGGTGTGCATCAAGTTGTCGCCCGCGTCCAAGCGGTTCAAATCCACCTTGGCTCCATACTGCCCGCCCTTGACTTGCTTACCCACGATGAACATGGTGTTGGCCGTGCCGTGGTCGGTGCCTTGGTTCGCATTCTCAGGAACGCGGCGGCCAAACTCTGAAAATACCAGCACGCTGACCTTGTCTGCCTTGCCGATGCGCTCCATATCGCGCATGAAGCCGGCAATCGCATCGGATGCATAGCTGAGCAGGCGGCCATGCAAGTCGGGCTGCTGCACGTGCGTGTCAAACGCGTTGTTGCGAAAGCCGGTGTAGTACAGGCGCGTGGGCAGGCCTGCATCAATCAAGGCGGCGACCTTGGGCAGGCCGATGGGCACGATGCCGTAGTCGGTCGGGGTGCGGTAGCGCGCCCAAGCCTCGCGCACGAGGGCAGAGGCCTGCACCGCGCTTTGCGCCGCCTCGCGCAGGTAGGCGAGCGATGGGTTCGGGTCGCTCTCAACGCGGGCTACCGCATCCAACGCGCTCTTGGTCTGAAAGCTGGTCTTGCGCGCAAAGCGCTCAGGCTCGTCAAACACCACGGGCACATGAATCTGACTGTTAACCGCCAAAGACTGCGCCGTGTCGATGTTCACAATCAAATTCGGCGTAGGCTGAGGTTGCAATGTATCACCGAGGCGACCCACCCAGCCGTATTTTTCACCACTGTTGGGCGCTGCGGTGTGCAGATACGCCATCGACGTGAAATGCGAAAACGAGGGCTGGTCGTATCCACACCCATGTATCACGGCCAACTTGCCGTCTTTGTAGAGCCGGTCAAAGCCCGTCATGCCTGAATTCCAGCCGAAGTGTTCATCGAGCTTCAGCAGCCTTTGCGGTCGGATGCCCAGCGTCGGGCGGTGGCGGTAGTACGCATCGTCACCATAGGGCACCAGGGTGTTCAAGCCGTCATTGCCGCCAGACAGCTCCACCACCACCAGGATGCGGTCATGCGCCGCACCCTGCGCCAACGCCCGTGCCGCGTGTCCCAGCGCCAGCGTGCCCAGGCCTGCACCCAGAAGTGTTCTGCGATTGATGAATTCCGATTTCATAGGGTCAGCCCAACTGATACTCTGGCAGGCTCATGATGAGGTGCACCAGCAGACGCAAGGGTTCTTCAAGGTAGGTGTGGGCGATGCTGAGCTGATCGGTGCCCAGCTCAGCGTTCAAAAATTGGATGAGGCGTGAACGGTCTTGTGGATGGGCGCTCACGCTCAACAACCGCATCAGCAACTCATCAACAATTTGGGTGGTTGTCGTCAGTTTTTGCGCCTTCGCCAACGCCGCCAAATTCAGCTGGGCGGTATGCCGGGGGATCGGTTTGACGCGCTGCGTCGCCAACTGCCAACCGCGAAAACTGGCGTAACGGGTGTTGAAGTCTTCATCGCGATCCGCCATCGCCGTGGCTTCAGACATCGCTGCACCACCGCTGCCACCATCGCCGCCCATCCCTCTGCCTTCAGGCCGCGTCGCGGCCGCGATGTCCATGCCCCGGTCGATTTTGTTGCTGACAATGCGAATCGTTTCGTCGTTGATGTAGCGGTCTGGCGGGATAAAGTTGATGTCGGGGAACAGCAGATCACGCGCAAAGTTACCGCGCTCCAACAGCAAGCCGGGGGTGATCCAACTCCTGCCCTGTGCCCAACCCGCCACCGTGGGTGGGCGAAACAAACGCTGGCCCAAAGCGCCGGTCGCATCGTTGAAATCGGGCACACCGGGCACTTCCTTCAAGCCCAGTTTTTTGTAGCTGGAGATGGCCATTTCCACCGGGCTTTTAATGTGGGTAGCCCGGCTGGGCGCGCTGTAAAAGTCGTTGGACAGAAAGATCGCGTTGAGCAGCGGCACCAGCTCGTAGCGATTGCTGCGCAGGATGTCACCCAACTGCTTGCGCGTGGCATCGTTCAAGTCTTCGCGCACAAATTGGCGATAAATCTTGGCGGCGATGAACTCGGCCGTGGCCGGTTGCGCCAGGATGATGTCAATCACCTGCTCGCCATTGAGCTTGCCCGTTCGGCCCAGAATGGACTTGGCACCGTCATCGTGTTTTGCGGCGATGTTGACGAACTCCAGCCCTTTGTAATTCCAGCCGGTAAAGGCGCGTGCCGCCTCGCGGATGTCCTGCTCGGTGTAATTTTTCACACCGTTGTGGCCCTCGCCCATGGTGAACAGCTCCATGATCTCGCGGGCGAAGTTCTCGTTGGGCGCGCCCTTCACATTCACGCCTGCGTCCAGAAACGCCAGCATCGCCGGGTCTTGCGCGACGCCGATCAACAGATGGCGGAAATTGCCGACTCCTTGGGCTTGAAACAACGCCAACTGCCGCTTCATCTTGCGGTAATCGCGCACTTTTTCTTCATTGGTGGCAAAGTGGCCGTGCCAAAAGAGCGCCATCTTTTCCTGCAAGGGCGTGGCTGAATTGAGCATTCGGTTGGCCCACCAGTAGGCCAGTCGATCAGTCTCCAAACGGCTCGCGCGCAGCCAGTAGAAAAATTTGTCCACCACGGGTTGCATGCGGCGGTTGCCGGTGGGTTTGACCTTGATGCCCAGCGCCTCGCCCGTGAGCTTGGCTTGCGTCGTCACCGCCGGGCGGCTGGTAGGAAACGGCTCCAGCCCTGCATCGTGAATGTCAGACTCGTCAAACGCTGCCAGCTTGGCGTTCAGCCGTGCGCGATCAGAGTTCTTGAAATTGACCAGCTCATGCACCGCCGTCTCGGGCGACATCGCGGCTAACCGCGCAATCTCTTCGGGTGTGCCGCCAAAGCCCGCGCGCTCCAGCAGGTGCGCAGCATGTGCGGGTGTCCATCGCTGGGACGTGATTGGTGAGAGATCACTGGCAACAACGGGTTGCGAATGCACCTGCGCCATGCCCAGCAACAGGAGTATCGATATCGCGAGTCGCATCATGAAAGCTCCTTGACCCAGCGCCAGGTCTTATATGTTGATCAGAAGTATCGCACCGCCCGAATTTGAGGTAGCGAAAAGCGAATATCCAAAATGAGACAATTTGAAGCAGAATTGAGGCATGACCACGCCCACAAATCCAACTTTCAAACCCCTCAAGGGCGTTCGCATCCTCAGCCTGGCGCTCAACCTGCCGGGCCCTGCCGCCTTTTGGCGCTGCCGCCAGATGGGTGCAACGTGCGTCAAATTGGAGCCGCCTGCGCCGGCATCACTGCCCCCCGGCACGCCGGGTGACCCGATGGGCTACTACAACAAATCCACGTACGCGCAGTTGCATGAAGGCATGCGCGTGATGACGGCAGATCTTAAAACCGAGAAGGGGCAAAAAGCCCTGCACCGCGAGTTGGCGAAGACCGATGTGTTGCTAACTTCGTTTCGCCCATCTGCTCTGCTCAAGCTCAAGCTCGAGTGGAAGGCGTTGCACAAACTGTACCCCGCGCTGTCCCAGGTCGCCATCGTGGGCGCACCGGGGGCGCGCGCGGAAGAGCCTGGGCATGACCTCACCTACCTGGCCGACAACGGCCTGGTCAACAGTCTGGAATTGCCACCCACCCTGTATGCCGACATGGGCGGCTCGTTGATGGCATCCGAGGCTGTGCTGAAGGCAGTGATGATTCAGAAAAATAGCGCGAAGGGCACAGGCGTGTTCTTGGAGGTAGCGTTGTCAGATGCCGCAGCCTACCTCGCGCTGCCACGCACCTGGGGCCTCACGCGCCCACCTGGAGCCAACGGCAAAAACGACATTGGCGGCAGCGTCGGCGGCGGCCATGCGGGCTACCGCGTCTATCCGTGCAAAGATGGCCGCGTCGCCGTGGCCGCGCTGGAGCCGCACTTCGCCGCGTCTCTGTGCGCCGCAGCGGGCATCGCGCACAGCGGCATGCTGACCATGTTCGCACCCGCCACCCACGCGGGCGTGGCGGCGTTTTATCTGTCCAAGACACGCAAGGAGTTGGACAAACTGGCTGTTGCGCAAGATATTCCAATGCACACGATGGCCTGAAGTCTTTTTACCGCCATTGTCAAAATTGGTTTGATGTCACACCCGCTCAAACCGAGCATCTGAAATTTTCAATGCCAAAAAGCTTCTGCAGGCTCCAAGCGCGCGGCGCGCATGGCGGGGTAAATGCCTGACAGCACGCCAATCAAACCACCAACCACAGGCGCAAGAATCGGTGCCAGCGGGTCAAGAACTGGCGTCCACACCTGGATCGCAGAAACGCCAATCACGATCAGTACTCCCGCCGCCGCGCCGATGATGCCACCGATCACCCCCATGGATGCGCTCTCAACGAGGAACTGCGCAGCGATATGCCCCTTGGTCGCGCCAATCGCGCGGCGCAAGCCGATCTCGCCGGTGCGTTCCATCACACCCACCAAGGTGATATTCGCAATACCCAGAGCGCCAACGATCAAAGACAGGCCACCGAGCATGAGGAACATCACGCTCAAGTCGGCCTGCACTTCGTCTTTAACGCGTTTCGGCTCCAGTGGCACCTGCACCTTAAGCGCGCGCGGGTCATCCGGGCGCAGCGCCACGCTGGACTGGTCGGCGATGAGGTACGCCGCGCCAATCCGCGTCTCCACCACCACAAGGCCCGGCCCGGCGAGTCCAAAAAAACGCCGCGCTGTGCCCTCGGGGATAATCACCGAGCCGAGTATTTCAGGCCGCCTGCCGACGTCTCGCAGAATTCCCACCACCATGTACAGTTGATCGCCAATCGAGATGGCCGGCAACCGCTCAAGCTGCGTTATGCCGAGGCGCTGGGCGGCGTCTGGCCCGAGTACGGCAACCCGCTCACCCCGCGCGGAATGACCGGCGTCCGGGAAGCGCCCGGTTTCGAGCTCGGCGCGCACGGCACGGTACAAATCGGGCGACGCCGCTCGCACCGCCAGCTTGAAGGCGCTCGGATTCAGGGGATCCTTCACAGGGGAAGAACTGACCAACTCATTACCAACGTCGACATCGCTCATGGTGCCCGCAGCAACGACGCCGTTGAGCCGTAACAAACGGCTGGGCGCATCCCATGGCAAGGCTTTGGGATCGACCAAGCCCGAGGCCGCGCCGGGGCGCGCCGTGACAAACAGCTCGGTGGCCGCCAGTTGGTCAAACTGGCTGATGATGCGGTTGCCCGCAGTGCGCGTCAGTCCCATGGTCGCCACCAGAGCCGACATGCCAATCACCACGCCGAGCACCGTGAGCGCCATGCGTCCCGGCCGCGCAAACATGCCTGCCAAGGCCTCGTTGATCAGGTCGCGCAGTGACATGGCAGAGCGCGACACACGAGCGGGTTTGGGTTCAACACTGTTGGTCAAATTGGTAGGCACCTGAGCGATTAAGGTTTGTGGTGTTGTTCGCAGAACCGACTGGTCGGCCAGACGGCCATCCACAATGCGCACTTTGCGCGACGCGCGGTCAGCCACATTCGGGTCATGGGTGACGACGGCGAGCGTCAGTCCTTCCCTGTTCAATTCGGCAAAGAAATCCAGGATAGATGCAGAGTTTGCGGAATCCAGATTGCCGGTAGGCTCGTCACACAACAACAGACTGGGTTGGCTCACCAGCGCCCGAGCGATGGCGACACGTTGCTTCTCGCCGCCCGACAGTTTGAAGGGAAAAAAGTCGGCTCGATGTGCCAAGCCAACCCGATTGATCGCCGCCATTGCTCGAGCTTCGCGGCCTGCATGGCCTTGCTTGCGGTAGACCTCAGCCAGCATCACGTTCTCCAGTACCGAGCGGTATGGCAGCAGGTGGAAAGACTGAAACACAAACCCGATGCGCTGGCTGCGCAGACCAGCACGTTCGTCGTCGGTGAGTGTGGTCGTGTCGATGCCGTCAATCAGGTAGGTGCCGCTGCTTGGACGATCCAGACAGCCGATGATGTTGAGCAGGGTTGATTTGCCAGCGCCCGACGGGCCGGTGATCGACAACCAGTCGCCTTGCTCAAGCGTAAGCTCAATGTCGACCAGCGCTTCAACGACCGGGTCACTACCGAAAGAGCGCCCGATTTTCCTGAGCTGCAGCACCTCGGCCGGTGCCTGATGCCCATCGCTAGTCATTTTGGGTCCGGCGCTTTGGTGGCGTTGCCGCTAACTTTTGCCGGGTCGTCGGCCGCCTTGGGGTTGTTGTATCCGACAACCACCAGTTCACCCGATTGGAGCTTGCCAGCCACCGCGTTGACCTCAATAAACCCATCTGCCGACATGCCTGGCGTTACGACAACGTACTCTAGCGTGTCCTTGCGTTTTAACTGAACGCGCGAGGTTCCATCCGCCGCCAGAGAAACCGCGCTGTTGGGCACGGCCGTGACCGCCCCCTGCGTCGATTTGATCGGTATCGTGACCCGCACCGACGCTCCCTCCAGCCGAATCGGTGTTGGGTCAACCTTGATTTCCAGGTACACATGCAGTGGGTCAACGCCCGCACGTGTGCCGGGGGTACTCGCCACCAGCTGTACCTTACCGGTGGCTTTCAAACCCAGGGCCTGTTCGTCAATGGCGGCGGGCATTCCGGGTTTTACCAGTGGTGCCGACTCCAGGCTGAGCGAGGAGTCAATGGCCAACTGGTTGTCGGTCACGGTCAGCACGGTGCCCACAGCTGCGCCACCCACCAGTGCCTTGACCTCCTCTACCCTTACCGGCAGCGAGGGTATAAATACAATCTCATCCACTGGCAACTGCACCCCCATCTTGCGCCGGGCTGTTTCCAGATCGCCGATCAGTTGCTGGGACCGCTGTGCCGCGAGTTTGGCGTCTAACGCAGCGAGCTTCTGCGCATCCATTGCCGCACGCACCGTTTTTTCCCCTTCCAGCCGGACTGATTTTTCAGCCAGACTCGCAGCCGACCGTGCTGCTGCGGCTTGCTGTATCTTGTCGTTGACCGACTGTGCCGCCCGTTCTGCGGCTTGCGTCGCCAGCAGCCCGCCCACCTTGGTTCGATGGGCTGCGGCTCGGGCTACTTCGAGCTTGGCGTTGGCCGAAATGCGTGCCGTTTCCGGTTGACGGGGGTCAAGTTCTATAACCGCCCGCTCTGCAATTTGCGCGGCTACGTCAGCGTCGGCAGCGCTGTTCCCGTAAACGGCTTTGGCACGCTCGTCCTCCACTGTCAGGGTAGCGTCTGATCGCAGCGATTGCTCAAGTCGCTGCAGCTCTGTCGTTTTGGCCGCAAAGTCGATTGCTGCAGTGCGAGTATTGAATTCCGCCGTGGCCTTAGCCGCATCTATCCCCGGGCCCATCGAAAGCAAAGCCGCCATGGCTGCGACCTGGACCTTCTCTGCATCGGCCCAATCGCGCTCGAGCGTCCGGATTGCCGCGAGTTGCTCACGCGTCGGCCCAAATGGTTCCCAACCCTTTTTGACGTACCACTTGGCGACCGCCGCACTGGTCTGCTGGTCGTAAACGCCATCCACCAGCCCAGGGTCAAAGCCCAGGCGTTTCAGAGCCAGCTCAAGCTGGCGCACATCGTCGCCCGCTGCGCCAGGCGTTAAGTCACGATAGGCCGGTACCTGGCCCTGAAAAATGAATACCGGTCTGCCCGATGCGGTGAGCAATACGGATCCCTCGCCCATCTGGGCGTTACGTATCGGCAAGGTTGTAATCAGGCTTGCTTGCGGTTTGAGCGTGGACGGCGCAATGGACACTGGTTGTGGCAGGCCGAATCGCGCAGTTCCGCGTGTGATCACATTGGCACCGAGCACTCGCAACTCGACAGGCACCAATATCGGAGAAGGAACGGGCGGGGCGGTGCGTGCAGCCGCATCCGCCGGGGACTCAATGCGCGAACCGGCTGCCCAAGCGATCAACGCCGCCACGGAAATGGTGGCAAGGACCGACGTGAGGACGACTAACCGGTTGCCTTTCATGGTTCACTGCACGCCCCGCGCAAACATTTCTTTTTCGATTTGCTCTTCAACGGGTTTGAATATCTTCTCGGCGAGTTCATGGTTTTTCAAGGCTACCCTACGCTCGTAGTTTTGCAAGGCCTTGAGAGCTGCGAGTTGTTCAGGCGACATCTTGTCGACCGGAATCGAACCTCCCTTCGTAAGGATGTCGAGACGTTTTCGCACGTCGGGGCCGGCCTCATCAGGGTGGTTGTAATCGTACCCGTTCTTGCGCATTTCGGCCGCGAATTTGCGCAAAGCCGTTTTCATTCTTGGATCCTTGTTGACCAAGTCGTCTTTTGGGTTGTAGTAGCTGGCAGTTAATTGACTGGGGGAGAACACCTGTTTGACCGCTTCCAGCGTGCAACCGCCCGCACGCGCAAAGTTCTCCCGTTCCAGACTGACGGCGAATGTGGCATCAAAATTCGGTCCTAGCAAGGCCCGGTTATAGGCCGCTTGATTGGCGGGCGACAGACTCTTAAAAACCTCTACATTGCGCTCGCCCAAACCGACCCGGGCCGGACTGTAACCACTGCTCAACTGTATCGGCTGGCCGGTGTACATGGTCGCAGCGCCAAAGCCGTGCTTGGCGATGAAATCTTCTTCGCTCATGCCCGGTAACTTTTTGTCGGCACTCATGCCCTTGCGAACAGTTTCGTAGTCGGCCGCGACGTATTCAAAACCTTGCGCCCGCATGCACTTGGCAATACCGGCTTCGACGCGCTCCACGTACTGAACCAACTGTTTCGAAGTCAAGCCAAACTCTTCACGCCCAGGACCGGGCTCCTTTGACTGTGCCAGCGCCATCGCACTCCACAGGCCAAACGCGATCATCCCCAAGCTCGTTATGCACAATTTTTTCATCCTAGCGCCACCAAGTTTGAGTCCCTC
The DNA here is from genome assembly GCA_031390175.1 of Polaromonas sp. GTDB lineage: Bacteria > Pseudomonadota > Gammaproteobacteria > Burkholderiales > Burkholderiaceae_C > JAAFIP01. Next base: position 2,066 of record JANMTF010000261.1, on the reverse strand, counting down.
AAACCGCTATTTTTCCACCGCCAACACTTTCCCGCTGGCCATATCGATAATGACGTCCAGCTCTTTTCCACCCGCCGTCGGCTTCACTTCAACCACATAACGGTTGGCCCCCATCTTCTTTTCAATCGCGACATCAATGGCCTTGCCGGGCACGCGTTTTTCGGCGATCACCTTGGCTTCATCCTCGGAGATGGTTTTTGCGTCTGATCCGGTTTTCGCGACGGGAGCCGCAACGGTGGCAGCTTTCGCGCTTTGCGCATGATCAGCGGCGGTCAGTGCAATACGCTCCATCACGGGTTGCACTGGGAACATTCCGGCACGCTTTTCCAGCTCCATGGCTTTCTCCCGCACTACAGCGAGCTCTTTCTCATCGAGCATCCTCACCTTCGTCAACTCAAGCTTTTCATCCGTTCCGCCAGTGTTGCCACGAGAGCCCACTTTGATGTTTCCAACACCTTTCGCGTAATACTTGAGCTGGAAAGCGCCGAGATTCTCCTCGTCGAACTCCTCAATCACCAGCACGTCGCTGTAGCTTCCTGCGGGAACTTTGACCTTTTGCCCGACTTGGTACACACGACCGCGATCCGTCCAATAAAACGGGTGCGGCGCATAACCTTCCGAGTAGCTCAGATCGCCAAGTTTCGGATTGGCGGGCATCATGATTCCCGCTTTGGCGCCAGGCGGGTTGTTGATCACCCAAATCTGCCCGCCAACAAAAATCTTGCCTTCCATCACTTCGCGGTATTGGCCAAGGTGCCAGACGTTGCCCGACTTGTCCTGCGCGAAATAGGCGAGCTCTTGCTCCTTCATTTTGCCATTGGTGATATCAGAATCATAAATTACCCGGCTGCGAACACCGTCGATTACCTTGACCAAATCAGTCACGGTAAAAATGATCTTATGGGACTCCTTTTTGCCATCTTCGACGACGTAGCCGTCATAAGTCCATTGCATGCCGGGTTTCAAGGGCCACCAAGCGTTGTCAATGTTCTCCGATTTGTCAAAGTCCTTGACATTGAGTTCTTCGAATTTTTTGGCGCCTGGCTCGATGCTCGTAGATGCTGCCGCGTTGGGTTTAGCGTTTTTTTTCGCCTGTCCAAGGGCCTGTGGAGTCAAGGCAAAAAATAGCGAGCACGCCAACGCCGCGCAGAGTAGGTTCAACAACAGCGGCGCCTTATTTTCTTCATTGGCGATTTGATTTTCAGACATAGGACACTCCTTTAGTTGGTTGGGAGGGGATTGAAGCAATTCAGTTGGATGAGTGGCGACCGGATGGCTTTAAAACATCGCGGCTCGAGCCACTCTTTCTTTCAACGCCGACATCAATGGGGTTACGCAGAACCGCCTTGACCGCGATCAATCTAGCCTTGTCCTGAAAAATGGCTTTACCGGCATTGCTGTCGGTCGCAGCCTCAGCCGCACCAACGCTTTTGCGGGCGCTTCTTTCAACGCTTTTTGCAGCGGTTGAAAAAGCAGTTTCGATGAATGAGCCGTTGCCGTCGGCAGAGACCGTTCCCACTGAGATCTTGTACTCCAACCCCGCCCGCAAGAAACCATCGGGCACGGCGAAGGTGGTCGCATTGCCTGGCAATGTGACTTTCATGTCCTGGCCCGAGTCCTCCTGCTCGATGATGAGCACCACTGCCGCCAAGTCTTTCACCGCCGCCCAACTGGCTTTCAATCCCTTGATGGGCACATTCTTTTCAGCGACCCTCGGGCGGATGAAGATCGACGGCGTTGGCAATTTGTGACTTAGGGTCGCTTCGCTTAATAGCGCAACACCCCCCACCAGCGTGCCGCTGAACCTGTAAACGCCAGCGGGAAAGTCCTTGTGAATTTGGCCGTCGTTCTTCGGTTCGGGCGATTCGAGCACAACATGCCGTATACCGAACCTGGAATCAGGTGACTTGAAATCCACCACCGTGCGCCCGTCAGGTGCCAGCACCTTCAGTGCCGCCAAACCGACACTTCCGCCAGTGGCTTCAAATTTGACTTCGACGTCTTTGTCCAGCAGATTTTGCTCGAAATAGACCTTCGCTCTTTCAAACTGCTGCTGCCCATGCACC
>JANMTF010000140.1:0-14189 GCA_031390175.1 Polaromonas sp. | reverse complement strand
TCGATGTCGAAAACCTGGCGCAGATAGGCCAGGTATTTTTCGTCTTCGCACATGTTTTTAGATGGCGTGTCTGACAGCTTGGCCACGGGCTGGCCGTTGCATTTCACCAGTTTCATGACGATTTGCAGGGGCACATGGTCGGGTGCGTCGCCCAGGTCGTTCGTCAGATTGGTACCAATACCAAAGGCCAGCATGCAGCGGCCGCGAAAGCGCTGGTACAGCTCGATGGTACGCGGCACGGTCAGGCCGTCGCTGAAGATCAGGATTTTGGTTTTGGGATCGACCCGGTTCGCTGCATAGTGCGCGATCATGCGCTCACCCCATTCAAATGGGTCGCCGCTGTCGTGGCGCGCGCCATCAAACAGCTTGCAAAAGTACATGTCAAAGTCGCGCAGAAAGGCGCTCATGCCGTACACGTCGGAAAGCGCAATGCCCAGATCACCCCGGTACTCACGCGCCCAGGATTCAAAAGCGAAAATCTGGCTGTCACGCAGGCGTGGGCCAATGGCCTGAGCGGCCTGCAAATACTCGTGCGCCATGGTGCCAAGGGGTGTCAGGCCTAGTTTCATGGCAAACAGTACATTGCTGGTGCCTGCAAGCTGCCCAACGGGGCTGCGCACAGGATCCGTGCCCAGCTTGGCGCTGAGCACGCGCAGCACTTCCTCGTGCCAGGCTTTGGAAAAGCGCCTGCGGGTGCCGTAGTCGGCAATTTTCAGCTCGGCCAGGCCGGCTGCATGCAGCAGGTCAATTTTGGCGTCCAGGCGTTGGCGGCCATCTTGCAGACGCGGCATTTTTTGGGTATTGCGAAAGTACACTTCGTTGACAATCGCCAGCACCGGGATTTCAAACAGTATGGTGTGCAGCCACGGCCCTTTGACCGAGATGTCCAGCTCACCGTTGGGCTGGGGCGTGATGGTGATGTATTTGTCGTTCAGGCGAAACAAGCCGAGAAAGTCGACAAAATCGCTCTTGATAAAGCGCATGCCGCGCAGGTAAGTCAACTCTGCATCCGAAAAATGCAGCTGGCACAACGAGCGAATTTCCTCGCGAATCTCGGCAGCATAGGGTGCCAGGTTGACCCCCGGGTTGCGGCATTTGAACTTGTACTCCACCTGCGCACCCGGAAACTGGTGCAGCACCACTTGCATCATGGTGAACTTGTACAGGTCGGTATCGAGCAGGCTGGTGATGATCATTTTGACGAAGGCAGCTGAGTTGAATGGCGGCTGAAGGCTTGGGTGCATCGTACCAAACTTGCAGCCACCAGCTTCAGCGGCCTAGCCAACGCGCACTGTAGCTGACCAAAAGCAGATGCGGTAGCGTGACAGCGGCCAAGCTGACTACCAGCCATTGCAACACCTGGCCCGCGTTGGCTTCGGGTTGGCTCGCGCCACCCAGCCAGTGCATCCCGGGTAAAAACCACCACAGCAATGCCAGCAGCGCGGCTGTAGCCAGGACGCTGGCGGCAAATGCCACTGTGTAGCGCACGATGCTCAAGCGGCTGTGCGCCAGCAGCGCCCGCCGCACCCGCGCCACATGGGCGATGCAGTGATACACACCAAAATACAGCGCGAATGCCAGCAGAGGCGACAGCATCAAGTAGGCGCACAGCAGCGCAGCTATTTCTATCGCAGCCCACAGCGCTTGTGGGTGGCGGTCAGTGGTTGAGTTTTGATTATGATTTTCGCTTTGCCCATCACCCCTATCAGCGAGTTTTTTCTGGTTTAAAAACCACTTCACTGCCCATCCCAACGCACAAGCACACACCAACACAAGCCAGCCATATGCCAGCATGTGCCAGATGTTCCATGCCGTGCCAAAGCCCGCGCCTGGAGTGCTTTGCAAAAGTTCGGCCATAGCGCCCTGCGCCACCAGCATAGGCCACATCACACTCGCGCCGCCTACGCACAGCCTGGCCCGCAAGGCGTAGCTGTGCCGCTCACCAAAATGCCACACCGACATCAGCACCAGCAGCAGCAAAGCCCAAGGCACCGACCACGACAGCGCCCAGCCTGCCAGCAGAACGCACAGCAAATACGCCGCGCTCACCGCCAGCGCTTTGCTGCGCGGTGCAAACTGCCCCAGCAGCAGCACTGCATCCAACGCGCCATGGCCAAAGCCTAAAGTGAGCGACAGCAGCACAAACGCCCACAGCGCCAGTGGTGGCCACTGCGCCTCCAAGGTGCGCAGTGCCAGCATAGCCAACAGCACATATGCACTGGCAGCTAACAGCACGGCTGGACGGCGCGGTAGATCAGTCATTCCTCACCCGCTAGGTTACTCACTATGCCACCAGCCGCCGCAGCGCCGCGCTGGCAAAGGGCGCTACAGGCAAGGCCCGCATGATGGCGACGCGCTGCGCCAAGCTGGCGCTGCCCGACAAAAAAGCCACCACGCCGTCCGCACCCACGCGCTCAAACATTTGCATAAAGTACTGCGGAGCGCGCAGCCAGTCTTGGCTTAGGACATTTAAAAATACCGCGTCCATCCAATGGTCGGTGGCTGGGCGCGTGAAGGCTTGGGGCTGCCAGCTTGTCCTGGAATTGTCCACACCACATTCGCTTAAAGTGGTGCGCAGAGATTCTGCCAAGCCCTTGGCATGCGCCAAGGTATCCAAAAATGCGTACCCCGTGGATGGCCGCAAGGTGCCCCCGCCTCGGCCCAGCGGCACCACCTGGCTTGCAGGTGCAGGCCGCATTGCATCTAGCGGCAACACGCCCTGCTCCCGGTACGCCACGGTATACCGTTTGCGATGTAGTTGCTGGGCTAGATACTGCTCCAACTCTGCGTGGTAATCAGGCTGCCAACTGGCCGGCGAAATCCAAGTGCTCTCTACCAAAGCACTGCGCTCGCTGTAGGGCAACACGTACCAAAAATGCAGGCCCTTGGCATGCGGCTCAAAGGCCATCAGCTGCACGGTGCGGGTGTCAAAAGCGTCGTGCTCGGCATGCACCTCCCAGCCGGCAAACTGCTGCACCAAAGTGCTGCCCGCCACGCATTGCGGCGGCCGTGCGTCAAACACCCAGCGCGCTTGCACGGTGTCGCCCTGCTCAGTGGTGACAGCCACGCTCTGGCCAGTGCTTGGTGCCGCTATCGATCCCACACCCGTACCCAAGCGCAGCGCCACATGATTTGCTGACGCGATGGTCTGCATAGCCGCCGCGTAAAATGCATCTGCATCCAAAGTAGCGTAGGCAAGTTGCGCACAGGTGTGCAGGCAAGTGCGGTCATTTAAACTCACGGCCCATTGGGTCCAGCGCGCACGCTCCAAGGCGCTGTAGCGGTGCTGCATGCCCACAGTGGGTGCCCAGTAGCTCCAGGTGCGGTCGCGCAGGTAGGCAGGCCGCTTCTCCAGCACCAGCACGGACAGCGCGGCAAACTCTGGTGCTGCCAGCTCAGCGGCCAGCGCCAGGCCGCTGAGCCCGCCTCCCACAATCACAATGTCCCACTGCATTTCCATAGTGGCTAAGCATAAGCGTTTTAGTCAGGAAAACTAGGCCGGAAAACCGGGCGTGTCAGCCAAGTGCGACAAGTCATTGCGCCACACATCGCGTGCAGGCTGCTGCGCAGTGGGGCTATTGAACAAGGTGCGCGCTATCAGCCACGATTTTTCGGCAGCACCCAGAGAGGTGCGGCCTTGCCAGTACTTGTCTGGCCCGCCCTGCACTATCTTGTGGCCTATGGCTTGATACAGCGCCGTGGCGATACGGATGGCGCGGCGGTTCGGTGCGGGAATGGCCTGTATGCCCGATTGTGCATAGGCATAAAAATCATCGGCCAGATCCAGCAGCTTGCACAGCACGGCAAAGGCCTGTGCGCGTTGACTGGCATCTATGGGTGCAGCCAGCACCTGGCTGGCTACGCCCCACTCTGCCGGAATGTAGCAGCGCCCGCGCTGCGCATCTTCCACCACATCGCGGGCAATGTTGGTCAGTTGCATGGCTACGCCCAAGGCGATGGCGTAGGCATCGGCTGCCCTCGGCGCGCCCAAGAGTGGCCGCATCATTTGCCCCACCGTGCCTGCCACGCCGTACGCGAAGCGCAGCAACTCTTGCTGGTTACCCACAGCACGCGACCCTGCGTCGGTTTGCAGGCTGTCCATAAAGCACTCCAGCACGGTGTCGGGCACTGCATAGTTGCGCAGCATCTGGCCAGTGGCGCTGGCCAATGGCGCGGCGCTAGGGCTTGCATCGGCAGGTGCATCGGTACCCGGTGCGGCTAATGCCTGCAAACGCATATCAGCCAAACACTGCAAGCGCTCTGGCACAGTGCCCAGGCGCTCTTCATCGGCGTAGTCGTCTGCGGCGCGGGCAAAGGCATACAGCAAGGCCGCGTCGTTGCGGGTTGCGGGTGACAAAAACCGCGCGGCCCAAGAAAACGACTTGGCGTGGTGGTCCATCACGGCCTGAGGGCTCATCTCGCTGTGCAGCGCCATAGGCTGGCTCATTGCACACCGCCAAACATCAAACGCTCTACCACCTTGGCAGAGGTCACCACACCGGGCACACCTGCACCCGGGTGCGTGCCCGCGCCTACAAAATACAGGTTGGGCAAGTCTGGCGAGCGGTTGGGAAAGCGAAAACCCGCCGACTGCGTGAACTTGGGCGTGATAGAAAAACCCGAACCCAGTGGGGACAGCAGCTCATCTGCAAAGTAGTTGGGCGTGACGCAATGCTCGTCCACAATGCACTCAGCCAAACCGGGCAGCAGCCTGCGGGCAAGCTCGGCCTGCAGCAAGGCTTTGAACGGCGCGGCTTGCGTAGCCCAGTCAATGCAGGCTGCCAAATTAGGCACTGGCACCAGCGCATAAAAGCTGTCGTGGCCTGAGGGCGCATACTGCGCATCGGTCGCGGTGGGGCGGTGCAGGTAAATACTTAAATCGTCAGTCAACTGCTGGCTTTCAAATATCTTGTGCAGCACCTCTCGGTAACTGGTGCCAAACAATATAGTGTGGTGCGGTATATCCGCATAAACGCGCTTGGTGGTGAAATACCAAACAAACAGTCCCATCGAGTACTGTTTGTGGGCCACGTGGCGTGGCCGCTGCATGCCTTGGGGCAGCAGCTTGGCAATGGTGTGGCCAGCATCGGCATTGCTCACCACCACATCGGCTTTGAACACCCGTCCGTCCTGCAGCTGCACACCTGTGACCTGCCCGCTGCTGGCGGTAATGCTTTGCACATCGGCGTTCCACACAAACTCCACGCCATGCCGTTGGCCCAGCGCCACCAGCGCGTCCACCAAGCGGGCCATGCCGCCGCGTGGAAACCACACGCCCCATTTACGCTCCAGATAGTGGATCAAGCTGTAAATACTGGTGGTGTCAAACGGGTTGCCGCCCACCAGCAATGGCTGGATGCTGAAGGCGCGGCGCACCCGCTCGTCTTTGAAGTAACGCGCTGTCACTGCGTACACCGAGCGGTCAGCGCGCAGGCGCATCATCGCGGGCAAAGCCTTTAGCATGGAACCCCAGCCAAGAAAGGGCTGGCTGCCCAGCTCTTCATAGCCTTTTTCAAACAGCTTTTGTGAATGGGCCAAAAACGCCGGGTAAGCCTGCGCGTCAGTTATGGAAAACTTGGCAATTTCGGTTTGTATTTGCTCTGTGCTACCGCCGTAGTCAAGCTGCGTACCGTCGGCATAGCGCATTTGGTACCAAGGCGTTACCGGCATCAGCTCTACATGGTCAGCCAGGCGCTCACCAAACAAGGCAAACAACTCTTCAAACAAAATGGGGGCCGTAAGCACCGTGGGCCCTGCGTCGTAACGAAACTGCAATCCATCTGCTTGGCGCACAAACTCGCGCCCTCGCCCACCCGGCCCTGGCAGGCGGTCTAGCACGGTAGCTTGATGCCCTCTGGCCGCTGTGCGCAAGGCCGCCGCCAAACCACCAAAACCCGCGCCGATAACTACTGTGTGCATCAATCGGTTTGTACCCAAAGTAAGAGACGAAGTTTAAGCGACAACTCCATCAGTAAAGCACCCGATTCACGGGGAAGTTCGTTGGCCAATGCAATGGCGCTGTCAAGGTGCTCAAGGCCAAACTGCCTGGCCAGCTTCGAAGCTTCCGCGCCGTGGCCCGCGCTGCGCAAAACAAACACAATATTCAGCGCGCCCGACTGGCTGTCGCGCTCTACGTCTGCCAAATCATCCGCTAGTTGGTAGCCCACAGAAAACGCCTCTGCAGCAGCGCGCGCATGCACGGCCCAAGCACCATGGCCGCTTGCCAACAAAGCCAGCTCCAGCGGCAGGCTCAGCAAGGCACCCGACTTGGCCAGCGCAACGCGCTTATAAGCCGCTAAATCATTCACCGCAGTGACAGCGGTGTTCAGGTCAGCGCACTGCCCCGCTATCGCGCTGGACACGCGCGCATGTACCAACGCCAGCAACGCAGGCAGGTTATGCAACTGCGTCGCCTCGCACAGCGCTGCGTAGGCTGCGGACAACATCAAATCGCCCGTGCAAACGGCCACGTTGGCACCGAACTTGGTCCACACTGCGGCTTGTCCGTGGCGTTGTGCGTCACGGTCTTGCAGGTCGTCGTGCACCAGAGAGGCGTTGTGCAGCAGCTCGGCTGCTGCAGCAATGCACAAAGCATCGGGTTTGGACAGCCCCAGCGCTAAACCAGCGCTCAGAGCCAAACGGCCTCTTACGCGCTGGCCGCCAGAGCGCAAATGGTAGGCTGCGGCCAGCGCGGCACCCGAGGCTGTTGCTTGTTCAGCAAGAACACCATGCGCTCCCACCAGCTCGAGCATGGTTTGCTCAAGCTGGCCAGGCAGGTTCCCATAGTTGTCAAACCCACTGAGCCACAGGCCGGCATGCCCTGCCTGCCGTAGAGCACTATCGCTTGGCACTGGCCTCAGACTCGCTCACCGCCACGCTCCAGATAATCAATCCAAAAGCGATCTTGTTGAGCACGTCAGCCAAGTTATAGATCAAATTGAGCGCGTTGGCACTGGCCTCTGGTCCGCTACCGGTGAGGTAACCAAAGAAGTAACCAATCGGGTAAATAGCCCAACCGATGGTCACGATCAAACGCATCGTGCTGAAGGCCGATTGCACTGCCGGTGGCGCGCTTTGGGCGTTGATCTTGCTGGCTTCGCCGGCAAAAATCTCGTACAAAATGTACGCCCAACCTGCCATACCTACGATGAATGCTGGCCACGCAGAAACGTAGCGCGCCTCACCCAGGTAGCCGCCGATCAACATGACCATGGTGCCAATCATCAAGCGCCAAAAAACGCCCGTGGAGACCTTGGTCACAGCCGACAAAATAAGGAAAAACTCAATCATCAACAAGGGCACCGTGATGAGCCAGTCAATGTAGCGGAACACCGTCGGTGATGTACCTGTGCTTACCCATACCTCACGCATGTACAAATAGTGGACAGCGGCCACCAAAGTAACCAGGCCAGAGACAGTGAGCGATGTTTTCCACTTGGCAGAGACGCGGTCTCGCTCCAAAAAGAAAAACACAGTGGAGGCCATTAGAGCCATGGTGATAAGCCAGAAAGAAATACCTACGAAATCATCAGACTTTAGAAGTGCCCCTGATGCGGCAGCAGCTTGAGTGGACGTGAGTGCCACCGCTGTGCCAAAACCTAACCCAAGGATCGCTTTGGACCTGATACTACGCAACATCATGCTAGTCTCCCTATAAAAATGCATGACCGGTTGGAATGAAGGATTTTGCAATCCTTCGCCTGTCATGATTTCAGTGATCTCCCTCTCAGCGGTTCCCGTGAAAACGAGTCCAGTCTAATCATGAACATACATTCTAATTCCATACTGATTAGTATTTACTCGGGATTACACTAATCCACAGGAGAATCTAAGGATTACTGTAACCAATGCGACATTGCAAGCATCTACTTTGCCAAAAAATGGACAAAAAAATCCACGGAAAGATGTGGCTTTTTTGCAGAGCGGCGCTCTGGTTTACAGGGCGGCCATAGCGTCGCGAATCTTTTGCCCGCGCTGTACCTGGCGCACTGCTTACTGCGCCACCATACCGAAGCCCACTTTGTTAAATAGATCTGCAAAGTTATAAATCAGCTCACGAGCGATACGTACGTAAGGAGAATTGGAGATCAGCGTAAAGATAAAGCCCAATGGGTAAATAGCCCAACCGAACACGATAAACAGCTTGAGGCGGCTCAGGCCTTGCATGACAGGGCCCAGCGTGTTAGCCGAGGCATTGGTTACCGGCTTGTACAAGATAAAGATAATCAACAACCAGGCCAGCGAGCCACACCAAACATCGCCCAGCCCACCACGGTAGCGCCCTTGGCAGAGTTGATAGACACTTCAACTGCAAAGCCAAACACAATCATCATGATGCCAGCCACGATCACCAAGATAGCCACTGCGGCAGCGTCGTCGCCACCCAGCATCTTGGGGAACTTGTTCACCAAGATGCTGGGTGGTCACCAGCCAGTCAATGTAGCGCAGCACCGTGGGTTAATAGCCCTTGGACGGCGTGTCCGTACCAATGCCGTACTTCATCCTGATCAGCAAATACATCATGGCGGCCATAAAGCATTACACCGCTGAGGTGGCCGCATTGGACTGCCTCTGCATAGGAAGCGAATTTTTAATCAGCGCAAAGCACAGCGCACCGCCTGCCATGCCCAAAAATTCCGTTAAAAAATTACTCCGATTTTGTGGGTTTCGGGCTTGGAAATTGGCCGAACACACTGGCACCCAAGTCACCGAAAGAAGACTCCAGTAAGGGGTGGTCACTGTTGGCCCAAGGATGGTTGTCGACTGGGGTCGCGCGAGCTGGTGCACCAGCTGCATTTTTGTCAGCGATGAGCCCATTGTCTCGCAAAATGGCCAATAAACTGGCTACGTCGCCTAGCCCTGCATGCGCTGCCGCCAAGGCGTCAGTGGCGGTTTTGCCATCCACCGCTTTGAGCAAGGTTTTGAGCGGTGCGGGCAGCTCGGCCGTGGGGCTGAAGGCAGCGATTCTTCCTTGCGGTGACCGTACAAAAAGATGGGCAAGGACTGGCATGGTGATTTGGGGGGATTGGACTGGTTGAATTCAATCTATAAGCAATTATAGGAAATGTTAACCCCAAAATACTAAATCCAAAGTACCAACTCTAAAACACTACCCCCAAAACATTAATGCATCGCGGTCTTCTGTATTCAGGCTGATTTTTGCGCCTACCGGCAGGCAGACCTTGGTGGGTACGTGGCCAAAAGGCATGCCGGTGAGCACTGGCACCTTGGTTTGCTTTCGCAGCCAGTCGATAACGGTTTGCAGCCTGTAGCCTTTGTCGTGGGCGGGAAAGAGTGTGTAGTTGCTAAATTGGCCCAGCACGATGGCGCGCTGGCGCTGCAAGATGCCCGCGTGCAGCCAGGTGGTGAGCATGCGCTCTACCTTGTAGGGGTGCTCGGCTACGTCTTCAAAAAACAGCACGCCTTTGTCGATCTGCGGCATGTAGGGCGTGCCCAGGAGCGCGGTGGTCACGCACAGGTTGCCGCCCCAGAGGGTGGCGTTTTTTATGCTTAAATTTTGTGTACTTAAGGGGGCTGTAGCCCTTTGGATAATTGCGGGAGAAGCTACGGAATTAATAGTATTCTTGATGGCTTTAGCGACTGGCTCTTTGGGCATCCGCCAGCCGGCGCCTTCGTTGATGCCTTGCACCAGGTCGTCAAAGCAGGCTTCCATGATGTCGTCGGGTGGGGTGGTGTGAGCTGCCTCGGTGCCGCTTAAGTATTTGGTGCCAAAGTCGTCGCACACGTCGGGGCCTGCCCAGGTGATGGAGCCGTATTTGGTCAGCAGGGCAAACTTGAGGGCGCAAAAGTCGCTATAGCCTACCCATTGGCTGCCGCGCTCGATCGACTTGGCCACGGCTTTGGTGTTGATGCTGGGCAAAATGCGGGTCAGGCCGTAGCCGCCGCGCGAGGTCATGACCACGTCGGCCCCGCTGGCGGCGGCGCGGTGGATGGCGGCGATGCGGGTGGCGTCGTCGCCGGCAAAGCGCATATGGGATGCCAAGGCGGCGGGGTCAACTTCCACGCTATGGCCCAGGGTTTTAAGACGTTTAACGCCGCGTGCAAAGGCGGCTTTGTCGCGCACTGCGCTGCTGGGGGAGATGATGTAGATGCTGGCCATGGGGTAAGTGTAGCGTTGCAGGTGCCGGGTTGGCTGTGCCTGCGCACCGTTTGCAGCGTTAACCACTATCTTTAAGCGCCAAGTAAGCCAAGCGGCTAGCTGGCCATGCTATCCTTGGATTAACAGGTGTGGAGACACTGCTACTGCAGCCCGCCAACATAAAATTTTTGATCTAGCTAAGGACCTCCATGAGACTGATTTTGTTAGGCGCGCCAGGCGCGGGCAAAGGCACCCAAGCCACCTTTATTTGCAAACAATACGGCATCCCGCAAATCTCCACCGGCGACATGCTGCGCGCCGCTGTGAAGGCAGGCACGGCAATGGGCCTGCAGGCCAAAGCGGTGATGGACTCGGGCGCGCTAGTCAGCGACGACATCATCATCGGACTGGTGAAGGAACGCATTGCCCAGCCGGACTGCGCCAAGGGCTTTTTGTTCGACGGCTTTCCCCGCACTATTCCGCAGGCAGACGCCATGAAGGCTGCTGGCGTGAAGCTGGACTACGTGCTGGAGATTGACGTGCCCTTTGACGCCATCATCGAGCGCATGAGTGGCCGGCGCAGCCACCCAGCATCTGGCCGCACTTACCATGTGAAGTTCAACCCACCCAAGGTGGATGGCAAAGACGACGTGACCGGCGAGCCGCTGATCCAGCGCGAAGACGACAAAGCCGAGACCGTGCAAAAGCGCCTGGATGTGTATAGCGCGCAAACCCGCCCATTGGTAGACTACTACGGCAACTGGGCCAAGTCTGAGCTTGTTGCTGCGCCTAAATACCGGGCTATCAGTGGTACAGGCAGCGTGGAAGACATTACTGCGCGCGCTTTTGCGGCGTTGGTTAGCTGAACATCCGTTAGCTTCGGGGTTTTGTACGGGGTCGCGCCGACGGTGCACTTAGCTTTTGTACGGAGTTGCGCCGAGGGTGCACTTAGCTTTTGTACGGGATAAGGTCGGCGGTGCACTTAGCTCCGCGGCTGTCCCCCGGGGCGGCCTAGGGCCGCCGCCTCCTCCTTTATGCCGCTGCGCTAAGTGCACCACCGACCTTATCTTGTGAGTGTGGTGAGCGTTTGACCGCCAGTGAAGACACCATTTTTGGCGCTATGTGGCTTGCAGTGGGCAGCTCCGGCGTAAAAGCAAATGGCGTAAAATCAACATTCTGTAAGACCCTCTTTTCGAAGTGAAGCAAATGGGGTCAGATCAAAATTCAGGAAGACTCCCGTTTCGGAGCGCGCAACGCCAAAACGAAATTTTGCTCTGACCCCTTTTGCGTAGTCTCCGGCGCGGGATGTCTTCCCCCCCCAAAAAACTAGCTAATGACAGGATATGTCACTACCAAACCATCAAAACAAGACGTGAATTGCCTGCGCTCTGACAAGGTACACAAATTCGCATAATTTAGTGTGCTTCCCAGGCTCGCCAACGGCCTTGGCACCAAGAAAAGGGGCTGAAAAACACGATTTTTAGGTCTTTTTAAGATGCTAATCGCTCTGCAGCCCAATAAAATAATGCGGGAGCAGCTCCTTTATGTGTAGCACGTTGAAATGGGTGTGCAGGTGCCAGCAGGGGCATCTGGGCGTTTGCGGGCAGAGGGTGCAGGGAAGACCTCGCGCGCCGGAGGCTACGCAAATGGGGTCAGAGCAAAATTTAACTATTGCCAGCTTGGTGAGTGCTCAACTGTATGGGCATACGAACAACCGATGACCATTGGCGCAGACTAAGCCGGGCTGGAGCGCAACGCGTAGGTCTTGCCATCCAGCCACAGGTATTCCACCCGCAGCACCGCGTCACCCTTTTCTTCGGTGAAGGTAAAGCCCAGAACGGCCACTTGGGCGCCGGGTTTGATCTCGGGCACATTCCAGGCTTGCATGCGGGTGAGCGGGGCCAGCTCTATCTCCCACTTTTTATCAGTGCGTTTGGGCACTACGGCTTTGGCCAACAAGGCCTTGCCATCGACGGGTGCGGCTTGCGCGGGCAGACTGCGGCGGGTGAGATCGGCGGGGATTTTGAGGCCACTGCTGACTTCAATGTCCAGCTCGGTATGCGGGTTTTGCCAGACTACTTTGACGACCTTGCCCTCCAGGTAAATCGGGCGCTCCTGGTCAAAGCTGCTCCAGCCGTGGTGGGCGTGGGCGGTGCGGGTGAGCGCGGCCACGGGCAGCGCCAGGCCTGAGAGTATGAGAGGTCTGCGTTGCATGGCAATCTCCTTGCGAAAAAAAAACGTTAGCGGTAAGCGATCCAGCGGCCACAGCTGACTACGGCAACCCATAGCAGGCTAGACAGCAGCATTTGCAGCTTGGCGATGCCGTCCAGCTTGTCCAGCGAGCCGCGCCCGTGGAACCAGGCGGCGTTGCAGGCCACAGCACCCAAGATCAGCATTTTGAGTGTGAATACACGGTTCGTCAAAAGTTCAGCGGCCTGTGTTGCAAACATTAACAAGCCCGATGCTGCCGCCATGCAAAAGCCCAGGACCGCGATGCTTAAACTCAGGCGCGCCAAGTCTTTGATGGGCAGCGCAGCTCCCTTGCCAAACACGCGCAGCTCCAGCAAAAACAGGTTGCCCAGCAGCAGGCTGATGCCCAGGATGTGGATGATTTCCAACGTGGGGTAGGCCCAGGGGATGGCTCTAAGGGTGGCAAACATAGCGCTTGAGTTTGCCACATGGATCGCTTGAATCCGTTCGCCCTGAGCTTGGCCCGAACAATTCTCTCAAGCGATCCTGTAGCTACGCCTTAGGGTTTGCGCCCCGCGGTGGTGTAGAGCTCGCCCAAAGGAACCATGCGGCCGTGCAGGGGCAAGATGCGCTCCACGCTGAGCTTGAGGCCCTCGATGTTGCTGATCAAATTGAGGTGGTTACCGTTGGGCGTGGCGGGCGGGGCGGTGTTGGGCGGTAGTGGGGTGTAGGCATCGCCCTCTATCAGCATCTTCTCTGCTGGCAAATACACCATGACAAAGCCGTCGGCATGCACGCTTTGGCCTATCAAATGCAGCTCTACTGTGCGGGTGCCGTCGGAGAAGACGCGCTTGCCGTCTACGCCCTCTACCTTGGCTTTTGCACCGGACTTGGCCAGCATATCGGGGTTGATGCGGTTGGGATTGGCCAGCGCGCGCTCGTAGAAAGGCTTGGCCTTAGCGCTGGCTACCAAGGTGGCACCGTCCGCTATGGCGGTGCGCAGGCCACCTGCGTGGTCAAAATGGTGGTGCGAGTTGACCACGTAGCGAATCGGTTTGCCGGGGATGACGCGTCGGGCCTCGGCCAGCACGGCACTGGCGCGGCCATCGTACAGCGGGCTTTCGACCAGCATGATGTGGTCTTTCATCTCGATGGCCACGCTGTTGTGCGAACCGCCACCGATGAACCACACGCCCTCGGCGGCCTTCTCGGCCACGGCACGCTCTGCGGCTACGCGCACCAGCTCGGGCACAGCTATGTCTGACGGTTGGTTCATTTTCACTTCATTGACATGCAGGTCTAGCACCATGGAGCCGCCCTGGGTTTGCTCAATGCGGTCGGGGAACTTCACGCCGTTGTAGTCTTTGTAGTCGCTAAATTCGGTGACCACATCGGTGTCGCCCATCACCGCGTTGGGCAGTCGGGACTCTACCCGGGCTACCAGATTTTGGTTGTTGATAAACACGGTGGCTGCAAAGCGGCCGGGTTCGGTAAAAGAGACGGCGCTCACAGTTTGCCCGCCCAGCTTGCGGGTGGCGACGGTGGCGTTGTTTTTGAGTGCGGCTTTGATAATGCCGTGCGGGCTGGTCCACAGGTCGTGGATGCGCTGACCCTGCGCCACGGGCGAGGCCACGGGGGCGGGGCCGACCATGTTCCAGGCGGTAGTGCCCATCAGCATGCCGACTGAGCGCTGCTCGCCCTGCCCCATCAGCGGCACTGCGCCGCCGCCATTGGGCTCGGCCCGGCTGATGGCCTGGTCTTGGCGAAACGCTGCATTATCGTAGTCGTGCAGGCGCACAAAGTTGCTCACATTCACCTTGGGCCAAACCGTGCCGGGCTGGTGCGCTTGGCCAAAGATGCTGCCTGTGCCGGTAGCGGTGTAGCGCAAGGTTTTAAGGCC
>JANMTF010000139.1:0-11452 GCA_031390175.1 Polaromonas sp. | reverse complement strand
CGCGACTCGTCGATGGGCCCTTGGACTGACATCTACGCCATTGGCGCTTGCATTTACGCCACCATGCAGGGCTACCCGCCCAACGACGCACCCCAGCGCCTGGAAAAAGACCGCCTCTCGCTGGCACTTTCGCGCCTGCGTGGCGTGTACTCTGACAACCTGATCGAGGTGGTGGAGTGGTGCATGTCGCTGGATCCCCTGTCGCGCCCGCAAAGCGTGTTTGCACTGCAAAAAGAACTCAGCCAAGAGAACGAGCGCCGTTATACCAAGCTGTCTGTGGGCGAGAAAATGCGCATGCAGTTTGACAACATGATGACGGATACAAAAAAAGCTGTCGGTAAAGCCACAGGCTTTGGCAAGTAGAGATACACAACAACATGAAATTCTCTGTATTCCAGGTGAGCCGCAAAGGTGGCCGTGAAAAAAACGAAGACCGCATGGGCTACTGCTACACCCGTGAGTCGGGCTTGTTCGTGTTGGCCGACGGCATGGGTGGCCACCCCGAGGGTGAAGTGGCCGCGCAGTTGGCGCTGCAAACCGTCTCGGCTCTGTACCAAAAAGAGGCCCGGCCCATCATCAAGGATGTGGCGAGTTTTTTAACCTCGGCCCTGCTGGCCGCGCACCACCAAATTATCCGCTACGCCAGCGAAAAAGGCATGCTGGACACGCCACGCACCACCTTTGTGGCTTGCGTCGTACAGGGCGGTGCAGCGACGTGGATCCACTGTGGCGACTCGCGCCTGTATTTGGTGCGTGACAACGAGCTGGTGGTGCGCACCCGCGACCATTCTTACCTGGAGCAGCATGCAGCGGGCATTATCCGCATGGACAAGCTCAACCGCAATATTTTGTTCACCTGCCTGGGCTCGCCAACCAAACCTGTGTTTGACGTAGCCGGCCCCACGCTGCTACAGCAAGGCGACCGCTTGCTGCTGTGCTCTGACGGCCTGTGGGGCACCGTGAGCGATACCGACATCGTGCTACAGATGTCCAAAGGTTCGGTAGCCAGTGCGGTGCCCGATTTGGTAGAGATGGGCCTGCGCAACGGCGGCGAGCACTGCGACAACGTCACCGTCATCGCCTTGCAGTGGGAGACCCCAGATGCCTTCGAGGCCACACGCGGCATATCTACCGACAGCATCAGCGACGGTGTGTTTGCATCAACCATCCAGGCGGGGGTGCTCGACACGATGGTGGACGATCTGGACGACGCGGCGATTGAGCGCTCGATTGCCGAAATTAACGAGGCGATTCGCCGCAGCGCTGCTAAGAAAATTTAGGTTCTTTTAAAACCAAAGAATTTTTGAACGCAGAGGGCGCGAAGGTTGCGCAGAGAGCGCAGAAGAAGACAAAAAGAGAGACAAAAAGAGAGACAAAAAGGAAGTAAAAATTAAAACACCAAATGAAAATAGTTGACACATTAATAATGTAGAAAGTATTTATTTTTTGGTTTTATTTTGCATTTTCTTTTTTGCGCCCTTTGCGAAACCTTCGCGCCCTCTGCGTTCAAAATTTTTCTTCCCCTTATTTCTCTTCTTTCCAAAGAACTATCTTATTTTCATGACCACCTTCCAACGCTCCGATAATCGTGCTGCCAACCAACTGCGCGCCGTCAAAATTACCCGTGGCTACACCATCCACGCCGAGGGCTCGGTGCTGATTGAGTTTGGCAATACCAAGGTGCTGTGCACCGCCAGTGTGGAAGACCGTGTGCCGCCGCACAAGAAGGGCAGTGGCGAGGGCTGGGTGACAGCGGAGTACGGCATGCTGCCGCGCGCTACCCACACCCGTTCCAGCCGCGAAGCTGCCAAAGGCAAGCAAAGCGGGCGTACGCAAGAAATCCAGCGCCTGATTGGCCGCAGCCTGCGGGCCGTGTTTGACCTGAAGAAGCTGGGCGAGCGCACCATCTCGCTGGACTGCGACGTGATCCAGGCCGATGGCGGCACGCGCACTGCCAGCATCACCGGTGCCTTTGTGGCTGCGCAAGATGCGGTCAACAAGCTGATCAAAGAAGGCAAGCTGACCCAATCGCCCATTACGCAAAGCGTGGCCGCCATCTCGGTAGGCATTGTGCAGGGTACGCCGCTGCTGGATTTGGAATACACCGAAGACTCTGCCTGCGACACCGACATGAACGTGGTGATGACGGGCGCGGGCCACTATATCGAGGTGCAGGGCACCGCAGAAGGGGCGGCGTTTTCGCGCAAAGAGATGGACGCGCTGCTGCTACTGGCAGAAAAAGGCATTGGTGAATTGATCGCCATGCAAAAATACGCACTATTGAAGTAATAGCTGCTCCCGCAATATTCTGTTGGCATGGAGCCTGATTTGGCATTAAAAATACCGGTTTTAAACATGCAAATCGTCCTCGCATCGAACAACCAAGGCAAACTGGCTGAGCTCTTGCCACTGTTTGCGCCGCTGGGCGTGGAGTTGATTGCCCAAGGCACGCTTGGCGTGCCCGAAGCACCTGAGCCCTACCAAACTTTCGTAGAAAATGCCCTGGCCAAAGCGCGCAACGCCGCCAAGCACACTGGCTTGCCCGCCATAGCCGACGATGCAGGCCTGTGTATTGACGCGTGGGGCGGCCTGCCCGGTGTGGACACCGCCTATTACTGCGTACAGCATGGCTACGAGAAAAGCGACGACAACAACCGCCGCGCCGTACTGGAGCAAATGGCAGGCGAACCCAACCGCCGCGCCAAAATGGTCAGCACCATCGTGGCCGTGCGCTCAGAGTTCGACCCAGAACCCTTGATTGCCGTGGGGCGCGTGCAAGGTGAGATCACGCACGAGGCTATCGGTACACAGGGGTTCGGATTTGACCCGGTGATGTTCATCCCGTCGCTCGGAATGACCATGGCCCAGCTCGACCCTGTGCAGAAAAATGCTATCAGCCACCGAGGCCAATCCGCCCGGCAAATGGTAGAGCTAATCCGCGCGCACTGGCTTGGACAAACGGGTTAAGTGAAGAAATGAGGTTCGACGAAATGGGGTCAGATCAAAATTCAGGACGACCATTTTTCCGAAGGCCAGTAGCGCTGGTACGAAATTTTGCTCTGACCCCACTTCTTCGCGTGGCTGTGAACTGCTGCATATGAAAGACATCCAACACTACATGCGCCCCGGCCTGCTGCAACTGCCCAGCCTGCCCCCGCTGTCGCTCTACATCCATCTACCCTGGTGCATTAAAAAATGCCCCTATTGCGATTTCAATTCGCATGAGTCCAAAGGTGGCCAGCTTGGCCAAGCCACCGAGCAGCGCTACCTTGACGCACTGGTAGCAGACCTGGACGCGTCGCTGCCTCTGATCTGGGGCCGCCCCGTGCACAGTATCTTCATCGGTGGCGGCACGCCCAGCCTGTTTTCACCGCAGTCCATCGACCAGCTATTGGGCGCAGTACGCGCCCGCGTCAAACTCGATCCCGACTGCGAAATTACCTTGGAAGCCAACCCCGGCACGTTTGAGAAAGACCGTTTCAAAGCCTTCCGCGCAGCAGGCGTGAACCGCCTGTCCATCGGCGTACAAAGCTTCAACGACGAACATCTCAAAGCCTTGGGCAGAGTGCACAACAGCGCACAAGCCCAAGAGGCCATTGCGGAAGCAGCTATTAATTTTGAAGCGTTTAACCTCGACATCATGTACGCATTGCCGGGCCAAAGCGTGGCCCAATGCGAACAAGATATTCAAACCGCGTTGAGCTTTAAGCCGCCCCATATCAGCATTTACCACCTGACGATTGAACCCAACACCTACTTTGCCAAGTTCCCTCCGAAGGTGCCCGAAGACGACACTGCGTATGACATGCTCGACCGCATTATCGAGTTGACCGCCGCCCCAGGCATGGCGCGCTACGAGGTGAGTGCATTTGCGAAGCAAGGTTTTCAGTGCTGGCACAACACCAACTACTGGCAGTTTGGCGACTACCTCGGCATAGGCGCAGGCGCGCACAGCAAACTCAGCTTCGCCCACCGCGTGGTGCGCCAGGTGCGTGCGCGCGACCCGCAGCTGTACATGGACAAAGCGCTGGGTGTGGCGACCATGCCGCCTGCGACAGCTAGCGATACTGCTGCTGCATCTGCAGCCCTTCACGGTATTGCCGCGCTCAGCCCCTCGGGCGCAGTGGCGTTGAAAGACGGTCAACCAAGCGCTGCAAGTGCAGACCCGGCAAGCACCTCGGATGCCATCGTGCAAGACACCGAAGTACCCCGCGCAGACCTGCCCTTCGAATACATGCTCAACGCCCTGCGCCTGACAGGTGGCTTCAAACTACAAGACTTCAGCGACCGCACTGGGCTGTCCATCACCGCTATCCAAAAAGGCTTGGCAGAGGCAGAAAGCAAAGGCCTCATCGAGCGAGATTTTGTGAGTGTCAAGCCCACCACACGCGGCATGGATTTTTTAAGTGACTTGCAAAGTTTGTTTTTAGCCGACACCTGAGTCGCACCCTCAATGCGTAAGTGAGAAAGCGCCACTTAGATGCGCAACTCCAAAAACCACCGTCGGGTAGGTTAAAATACGCGCTTCAACTAAAGGAAGCTTGGCAGAGCGGTTGAATGCAGCAGTCTTGAAAACTGCCGAGGTTTTACGACCTCCGTGAGTTCGAATCTCACAGCTTCCGCCAGTTATCGACGCTGGTCAATCAAACACTTTGGGCATTCTGAACGCGCCGCCTTCATGCAATGTGAGGGCCACGATTTTGCCCTGCTCGTTACGTTCAAATTGAATTTCTACATTCGGTGCATCGTAGAAAAATCTGTCGACATGCCCTGGTTTGGGAAACACCGGTCGGCGCTGCCAGTTGCTGCTGCGAACCAAAAGTTGCCCGTCATCTACCTTGACATCGAAATCAATATTGCGTCTCAAGTTGCGTTCCAACAGGTAGCGGCCTGCGTATTCTTTGGCTTTGCTCGCGTCCACTATGGCCAGTGTGTGCAACGACTCGGTAGTTTTGAGCGCTTTAAAACCGCCTCCGCGTTGCATGTAATCCAAGCCGACCAGCTCGCCGTCTTTTCGCTGAAAAACATACTGCGCACCCACATCGGGGTCTACAAAAATGTCGGCACCTGCGGGTTGTAGCTCGCGGTATCCAGTACCTGTGATGCGGCGGTAGAGCTTGGCATTTTGGACTACAAAAGCGACCGCCGTGTTCTTGTCCAATCGGTAAATACCTGCGTAGTCACCGATAGCATTCAAAGCAGACTGGCTTGGCTGCGCTGTGGGTGGGTAGAGACCGGCCATCAACAAGTTTTGCATTCTTGCAGTGGGGGCGTGCGAGTTGCTGGCCAAAGCGATGACGGCTTCTTGGGTGCCGGGCGAGATGATCCACTGCGCGCGATAGCCGCCTGTGAGCCCATCGTGCATATAACTGCGCTTGTTCTCTGGCCCTCTGATAAAGACGGCGTAGCCAATTTGTGAGCTTTGAAATCTACCCAGCGGTTCGCGCATCCTTTGGCTTGCAGGCCCTAAGGGCCCTGCGCTGCCTGCCATCATGGCGTGGCTGAAGATGAGCATGTCGCTGACGGTGGAGCGCAGCGCGCCAGCACCTGCCATGGCTTTAAATTCCCAGCCAGTTACTTTGGCCTGGTTGTTATAGCCCTGCGCAAACCTGGGTGCCTTGTCACCCAAGGCTTGCACCGTGTCCTTCATGCCCAGGGGCGTGGTGATACGCTCGCTGACCAAATCGGTCCAAGGCTTGCTGTAGTGGTGAGACAGTAGCTCGCCCACCAAGGCTAAGCCGAAGTTGCTATAGACCGCTGCACAGGGGGATGGTGACTCTAGCTTGAAGCTGCTTAAGGCATCCCACATTTCGCGGCGAGTCAAACTGGCGTAGGGATCGGGTGCATCCAAAGACTCCGGCAGGCCCGGCGCGGAGCGCGGCAAGCAAGCGCTGTGTGTGATCAATTGCCGCAGGGAAATAGCGGCAGTAACGGATGACTGAAAGTTCACTGTGCCTGCGAGCAGCTTGCCCAATGCATCGTCTAAAGCAAGGTCGCCTTTTTCTACCGCCTGAGCCAATAGCAAGCCAGTGAACACTTTGGTAATGGAGCCGATTTCGAACAATTGCTCCTGAGCTACGTTGGACGATGTTCCAATAGGTGAGCCATCCGCTGAAGTAGCGACTGCTGCGTTCTTGCCGCTGCGGTGCATAAACGCCCTTTGCGATGCACCGCGGTGTAAAACACCTACCGCAACAGATCCTTGCTCATCGCCCATGGCAACCTTTGCAAGTTTGACGGAATCTGAAAAGTCTTGCGGTTGTGCATTTGCAGGCCCGCAAATTAGGGCAAGTAGTAAGGTCGCATAGCGAGTCATAAGTTTAAATATTATGGTGTGGATACCGGTTGAAAGCAAGGTCATACATTGCCCACTATTTTTCCCCGCGCATTCAGCAGTGTCTGATACCGCCAGGGCCCTAGCAGCTCGCGGTGTCGTGCGCCTAGCCAACCCAACTGGACCATCATCTCTACCGCCGCCGCAGACAGCGCAGGCATGTGGCCGCTGATGATTTTGATGGCGCTGGCTTGGCGGCGCTGGACACTTAAAGACCCCGTAGAGGCCGCTGCCTACGTAGAGGCAGTGCTGGAACTTGACGACCCAGCCGCGTTGCTGGTGGCACTACGCGCCGTAGCCAAAGCCCATGGCATGGCAGAGGTGGCCCGCCGCGCTGATATGGGCGACAAAACACTGTTTCGCGCTTTGAGTGAAGACGGCAACCCGACACTGAGCACCATTACCAAAGTGCTCCACGCGGTGGGGCTGCGTATCAGCGTGGTGCCTGAGCTGGTGCACTGACTTTGAACCGTTAAGTATCTCTCTACTGAACCAGTCTGGACACAGCGCTTGCCTCTACGCGTTAAGTGCGTCAGGCATAATTCCCAAATGAAATTTGCTTTACTTTTTGTACTATGGTGTTTGGGTACACCCGCGCATGCGCAGGTGTACCAGTGTCCTGGCCCGAGCGGCGTGGTGTTTCAGCAGGCTCCTTGTGCAGGCGGTAGCAAACTGCAAGACAAAGTGGAGCCCACTGCCCCTGCCAAACAAAATTCACCGAAATTGCCAGGGGCTACGCAAAACCAGCCCAGTCAAGCGCCTGGAGCAACGCCAGATGCAATCGACTCGTCTGTGTGCCCTTCCGGTTTTGAGATACGCAACGCAGAAACATCTGCTGCTTCGACCACGTTGCACATCGATGAGAACATTGCCAAAAAAGCCTTGGTGATAGCGATGAAAAAATGCCCGCGCAAGATTACGTGCGCTGAGATTCTCAAAATTTCACCTGATACCAAAACAGCCTATGCCGCCGCACAGCGCTATGCCAAACTTTTCGATCCCAAAAAGCAGCCCTATTTGCAACTCGACAGAGACCGCGATGGTAAGTCTTGCGAGTCCTACCAATAGCTCCGTAGTTTTATATGGCCCCCAGGCTAAAAACAGGGCGCACCTCGCCTACCTGCTTGCCCCGCGCATTCAGCAGTGTCTGATACCGCCAGGGCCCCAGCAGCTCGCGTTGCTGCGCATCTAGCCAACCGAGCTGATCCATAGTCTCTACCGCCGCCGCATACAGCGCAGGCATGTGGCCGCTGATGATTTTGATGGCGATGGCTTCGCGGCGCTGGACACTGGCGATGACTTGCACGCCATCGGCTTGCAAGAAAGGCAACGCTTGGAAGGGCTTGAGTGTGGAACGGGTAAATGCCATGGCTCGCCGGTCGCCCACGCTGGCTTGCCACTGGCCGTGCGCGTTGACCACGGCGATGGCACCGGCGTGCACGATCTCTGCCATTGGGCCACGGGTGTGCTCTACAAGTGCTTCAAAATTCATAGCTTCTCCCGCAATATTCTATTGGGCTAACATGCCTTTTTGTTCAATAAACTGAACCACAGTATCTACGCCAACAAGCGTTTTCAGATTGGTCATCACGTAGGGCTTGGCTCCGCTGGGGTGCTGGCGCATGCGTCGGGTGTCGGCTTCCATCACATCCAGATTCGCACCCACGTACGGCGCGAGGTCGGTTTTGTTGATCACGAAGAGGTCGCTTTTGGTGATGCCGGGGCCGCCTTTGCGGGGGATTTTTTCACCTGCAGCGACATCTATCACGTAGATCGTGAGGTCAGACAGCTCGGGGCTGAAGGTGGCGGCCAAGTTGTCGCCGCCACTTTCTACAAACACGATGTCGGCATTGGGAAACTGCTCCAGCATGCGGTCAATGGCTTCCAGGTTGATCGAGGCGTCTTCGCGGATGGCGGTGTGCGGGCAGCCGCCAGTTTCTACGCCCATGATGCGCTCGGCATCCAGCGCGCCGCTGACGGTAAGGATGCGCTGGTCTTCTTTGGTGTAGATGTCGTTGGTAATAGCCACCAGGTCGTACTTGGGCTTCATGGCTTTGCACAGCATCTCCAGCAGGGTAGTTTTGCCTGAGCCCACGGGGCCGCCTATGCCCACGCGCAGGGGGGGGAGTTTTTTGGTGCGATTTTTGATGTGATGCATTGGAGACATGGTTTGCTTTCTGAGGACTGAATGCGGGGAATTTTGAACGCAGAGGGCGCAAAGGTTACGCAATGAGCGCAGAAGGAATACCAGAAAGGAAAACAAATACCTCGCATGAAAAATTGCGGTATTTTTTGGTCATTTTTTCTCTGCGGTTTTCTTCTGCGTTCTCTGCGCAATCTTTGCGCCCTCTGCGTTCAAAAATGGATTTATTTCTATGATCGAAACAACCGTGAATATTGGGTTTCATGCTGCGATGACAAGATGGCCAGCATGGGGCTGAAGGCTTGGCGTTGGCTGTCTTGCAGGGCTATGGAGTAGTCTACGGCAGCGGGTATCTCATTGGCCAGGCGCGCCAGGATGCGCTGGCCAGCGCTTTGGCCCAGGGGGACGGACTTCACAGCTGCGCCCACCATGTTTTCGGCCCAGCCGAAGGTGAAGGCCAGGCAGCAGTCGCGCACGCTGGCTTGCGTGCTGCTGGCGGCCAGCGCGAAGGCTATGGGGTAAGTGGTGGGATAGCTTGCGCCATGTGCGTCTTGGCTATTGTGTTGGCTGCGCTCGGTAAACTGCGCCAAGGCTGCGGCGCTTTGCGCATTGAGGGCCTGGTGCCACTGGGCGAGTGATCGGCCCATTTGATCGGTTTGCAGGCGGAACTCACGCGTTTCTCGGCTTTGTAGCACCCACTGGTTGAGCTCTATCACGCGGTCGATGTCATCCCGCCGCCAAGCGGGGATGGCTTTGGCGATTGCGGCCAAGTCGCCGTGCGCCAGGCTGATGTGGAGTTGGTCGCTGAGCCAGTCGGCGGCTTGTGCTTCAGTACTGACCAAGCCTTTATCGACTGCGGCCTCCATGCCTTCCGAGTAAGAAAACCCGCCCACGGGCAAGGCGGGAGACGCTAGCCAGATCAGTTGCAGAAGGCTAGGCGCGGGCAGGGCTGTGGGGCTGTGCATCAGTGGCTGTGGTGGGCGTGGCCATCTTTGCCGTGCGCATGATCGTGCGCATGGTCATGTGCGTGATCGTGCGCTTTTGCAGGCGCAGCCTCGGGCGCATGGCTATGGGCGTGGTCATGGCTGCCGCTGTGTGCATGCCCGCCTTGTGCGTAGGCCCCTGCTTCGGGTTCAAACGGCTCGCTCACCGTGTTGACGATCAGGTGCATAGAACGCAGCATGTCGGCCAGCACATGATCAGGTTCAATTTTGAGGTGATCGGGTTTCAGCTCAATCTGTACATGTCGGTTACCCAAATGGTAGGCCGCGCGAATCAAGTCATAAGGCGTGCCGTGCGCACTGCAATGCGTGATGCGCAAAACAGTTTGTGCCGCAGCGAGCACCCGCACCAGCGAGCCATCTTCAGCTACCAGTACATCACCGCCACGCACTGTCGTCCCGCGCGGCAAAAAAATGCCGAGTTGTCTGCCGGCTGAATCGGTGCAGTCAAAACGGCTTTTTTGGCGCACGTCCCAGTCTAGTTCTACCGTGTGGGCGCGTTTGAGCAGCACAGGTGCCAAGCCTGCGCCTTGGGGCATGAGTTTGGAGGCATGGATCATATTGGTACTGGCACCCGGGTTAGAACAAGAAATAGCGCTGCGCCATGGGTAGCGATGTAGCGGGTTCGCAGGTCAGCAGTTGGCCGTCGGCGCGCACAGCATAGGTTTGCGCGTCGATCTCCATGGTGGGCAGGTAATGGTTGTGCACCATGTGCTGCTTTTTTATGCCGCGAATGTTTTTGACGGTGCTGATGGTTTTTTGCAAGTCAAAACGCTCATGTACACCTGCTGCAAAACCGGCTTGCGAGATGAAGGTGAGCGAGCTTTTGTGCAGGCTGCGGCCGTAGCTGCCGAACATGGGGCGGTAGTGCACGGGTTGGGGTGTGGGGATAGAGGCGTTGGGGTCACCCATAGCGGCCATGGCGATGGTGCCGCCTTTGATGATGAGAAAAGGCTTTACGCCGAAGAAGGCGGGTTTCCATACGACCAAATCGGCCCACTTGCCTACCTCGATGCTGCCCACCTCGTGGCTGATGCCGTGGGCAATCGCTGGGTTGATGGTGTATTTGGCGATGTAGCGTTTAGCGCGAAAATTATCGTGGCGCTCGCTGTCGCCTGGCAATTTACCGCGCTGCTGTTTCATCTTGTGCGCCGTTTGCCAGCAACGCAGCACCACTTCGCCCACACGGCCCATGGCTTGGCTGTCAGAGCTGAACATGCTGATCGCGCCCAGGTCATGCAGCACGTCTTCGGCGGCAATGGTTTCTTTGCGAATGCGGCTCTCTGCAAAGGCCAAGTCTTCGGCAATGGAGGCATCCAGGTGG
Source organism: Polaromonas sp. (assembly GCA_031390175.1). Classification (GTDB taxonomy): domain Bacteria; phylum Pseudomonadota; class Gammaproteobacteria; order Burkholderiales; family Burkholderiaceae_C; genus JAAFIP01. Next base: position 650 of record JANMTF010000139.1, on the reverse strand, counting down.
TGGCACACCATCAGCATGTCTACATGCTCGTCCAGTGTGTTGACGGTGTAGGGCATCGTAGGGTTGGTGGACGATGGCAAGAAGTTGTCTTGCCCCACCACGCGCATGATGTCGGGCGCATGCCCGCCGCCCGCTCCTTCGGTGTGGAAGGCGCACAACGATCTACCTTTAGTGGCAGCGATGGTGTCCTCCACAAAGCCCGACTCGTTCAAGGTATCGCTGTGGATGGCCACTTGCGTATCGGTCAGCTCGGCCACGTCCAGGCAGTTGCTAATGGCCGCAGGCGTGGTGCCCCAGTCTTCGTGCAGTTTTAGGCCAATCGCGCCCGCGTTGATCTGCTCATGCAGTGCAGCGGGCAGTGATGCATTGCCTTTGCCCAAAAATCCCAAATTCATGGGGAAGGCATCTGCCGCTTGCAGCATGCGCTGCATATGCCAGGGGCCGGGCGTGCAAGTTGTGGCAAAGGTGCCGGTGGCCGGGCCGGTGCCGCCGCCCATCATGGTGGTCACGCCGCTGGCCAAGGCTTCTTCAATTTGCTGCGGGCAGATAAAGTGGATGTGGCTGTCGATACCGCCTGCGGTGACGATGCTGCCCTCGCAACTGATGATCTCGGTGCCGGGGCCGATGATGATGTCTACGCCGCTCTGCAC
>JANMTF010000132.1:0-13582 GCA_031390175.1 Polaromonas sp. | reverse complement strand
AGGGCGGATGATAAACACCTCTCCGTGCATACCGTGTTTGCACCAGACCGTGTAGCAATCGCAACATCACCACTTAGGCAAAATCCGCTCCCCCGGCAACACATCGTAGGGCGACGCCCAGCCGGGCAACTGGCGCAGGCGCGCTAGCCAAGCCGCCATGTGGGGGAAGCGCTGCGCTACCTCGTAGCCGCTTTCCTCCACGGGGTAGAACAGATAGCCGCTGAGGGACAGGTCCGCAATGGTGGGCGCGCTGCCGACCATGTAGGGCTGTGTAGACAAGTGTTTGTCAACGATGGCAAACGCGCCGTCCAGCCTGCCGCGCAGCCATGCCATCACGGCGGGGTCGGGCGCGGTGGGGCCAAAGGATTTCATGAAGCGGTAGGTGGCCAAGTAGCTGGTGAATTTGTGGTTGTCAAACAGCAACCAGCGCAGCACCTCGTGCTGCTCGTCCTCGGTATTGCCACCTAATGCGCCATGCTTTTTAGCCAGGTAGCTCAGGATCAAACCCGACTGGGTGAGGCGGCGTGTGCCGTCTTCCAGCACGGGCACCTCGCCCATCTCATTGGCCTGTTCGCGCCACTCGGCTTGTCGGGTGGCGCCGTGCATAAAGTCTACAAATACGGGCTCCCACGGAACGTTCAGGGTGCGCAGCATGAAGGCTACTTTGAAACTGTTGCCAGACTGGCAGAAGCTGTGGAGTTTGTACATAAGCGGGGTGGGGTTGAAAGGGTAAGGGGCTTGAGTGTAGCCTAAATGGAGAAGCTAATATGCTGCATATTTTATAGCTGCTCCCGCAATATTCTATTGGGCTAGAGGGCTAAACAGCTTGTAATAGGGATGCTTAAGCGGGCCAAGCTACACCCTACACCGGCGACAACCACTTGACCAACTGCTGCGTCACCTCTGGGCTGGACAGCAACTGCATATGGTTGGTGCGGTAGACGATGCGCTGCGAGGCTTTGGCAAACTGCAGGCTGCGGGCGGCGTCGGTATGCTGGCCCAGGGCGCTGGGCAGGGGCACCAGGCCGTCGCCTACCACGCGCTCGGCCACGGGGCTGCGCTGAGCGGCGATGGTGGCGGCTACCGTGTAGCAGGCTACGCCTTCGGGCAGTGGCAGGGGCGTGCGGCTGTCGGGTTGGCGGCGAAAGCGGTCGTGGCCTTGCCAGTCACTGTCCAGCACATGGCCGTAGCGCAGGTCGGTGATGCCACTGCTTCTGAGCTGGCCCAGCTTGGCAAAGGGCTTGGAGTAGGGCGTGCGGCCCAGAATGATGTCTACCCAATTGCCGGCTTTCTCCAGCGGCGCGCCGTGGTGTGGCGTGCCGAGGAAGACGATGTTTTTGAGGTGTGTCAGCCAGGCAGCCTTGGACTGCTGGGCCGAGTGCACGGCGCTGCGGGCAACTAGGCCGCCCATGCTGTGCACCAGCACGGTGATCTCGGTGATGGCGGTAGGCCAGTGCGCCGCTAAAAGCGCGAGTTGCTGAGACAAAGCGTGGCCGTTTTCTGAGGTGTGCAGGCCCGTGTTGTAGCGCACATAGACTGGGGTGTAGCCCAGCGCATCGGCCAGGGCTGCGCCGTGGTCCACTACGTGCTCAGTAGCCGAGGCGGGATGGTGTGTGCTGCGCCGGTGCGGCGCGGCGCTGGCCTGCGCAGGCACGGTGCGCCATTGCAGATCATTCATGCACAGGCCGTGCACGATGAGCAGCACTTTGCCCGTGACCTGGGCTTTGGCAGGCATGGCTTGCCAGTCAGGTGCTTGCCCTGCCAAGCGCAAACTCATTTGCGTGGCCAGGGGGTTGCCGCTGGCAGCCAAATGGTCGCCCAGTACGCCGTTCAGGGCGGCCAGCACGGCCTCGCGCTCGGGGCTGCTGTTCTTCGCGTCTGTCAACGGCTCTAAAAAGGGCTCCAGTTTGGCCAGCGCGCTGTCCAGGCCCTTGGCTACCAACTTCGTTACACTGCGCACGCTGTGGTACACCAGCCCCGTGATGCCACCTGTCTGCCCGCTGGCAATTTTGCCCACGCCCAGCGTGCCCCATACTGACTGATGCACCCCCTCGGCCATGCGCGCTACGCCCTGGGTGGCTTGCGTAGCCAGTTGCGCCACGGCCCGCAGGTCGGTGGCGCGCAGATGTTGGAGGCGGTTTTTAGATGCGGGTGGTGCCATAGTGCAGCGCCGTCGACCTGATCGTAAAGCCGCTAGTTTGCCGGCTGGGAACGGTTTGCCACATCACTGTTCGGCGCGTTAGCGGGTGCCTGTACATCGGATGCAGGTTGCTGCGCGGGGAAGCACATTTTTTTGCCGTCCCATTGCTGGCCGCACCAGCAAACGCCTTGGGCATTGATCAAGCAAGTGCCAGTGCCGCAGCAGCGGGAGTCGTCATCGTTCATGGTATGTAAAGTCCGTCACTAGTTTAGGTTGGGTCGGTGTAGTTTTGCGCAAAGAAATGCCGCTCCACCAGCTCTATCAAAATATGCAGTACTTTGATATGCAGCTCTTGCACCCGGTCGGCGTATTTGCCAGCGGGGGTGCAGATGGTTACGTTGCTTAGCGCCTCCAGTTCTGGCGCGGGCCGACCAGTTAGCACGATCACTTTAACACCCAGGCTTTGGGCCGTGCGTGCGGCCTGCAAGATGTTTTTGCTGGTGCCGCTGGTGCTCAGGGCCACCAGGCAGTCGCCAGGGCGGCCATGGGCTTCGAGGTAGCGGGAAAAGACATGGTCGTAGCCATAATCGTTGCCCACGCAGCTCATGTGGCTGGCGTCGCTCATGGCGGCTGCGCCGAGTGCAGCGCGGTCCAGGCGGTAGCGGCCCGTCAGCTCTTCGGCAAAGTGCATGGCATCGCACATCGAGCCGCCGTTGCCGCAGGAGTACACATGGCCCTTGGCGGTGAAGGTATCGATCAGCAAACCAGCGGCCCGCTCTATTTGTGCCAAGGCGCTGCCATTGACCAAGAGCTGGGTCAGGGCGGCGTGGGCCTCCTGCAGGCTGTGTTCGATGTGTTGGCGCATTAGAGATTGTCAGGTTAGCCCACCGTAGGGTCGATCAGGTGGTGCGTAGTACTTTTACATGGGGGCTTTTCACAGCGATCCAAGGGGTAAACCAGTCTACCTGCAACGTGCTGGCAATGTTGTCCAACATCATGCCACTGGTCTCGCGCACGACGCACCATACCAGCCCAGAGCAGTAAAACAGCTGGTTACTTGCAAAACCCCAGGGTAGACAACGGTAAAGCTTGCCTGTGTGGCTGCGTGCAAAGTCCATAGCCCCTTGGCCTGCGCCGGGCTAAGCCCGTCGACCTGATCAAGTACAAAAGCCAAGTTAACCACCCGTATCGCGGGATTTGCTAGCTTGGTGATCGCGATTTAGGTGCCTCTAACGCCATAAACTCAAGCTCTATCCGTGTGCCCGGTTGGGCTGGCGGCGCTGCAGCAGGCTTTGCAGTCGTCACTCGCAGTTGCGCGCCCAAGGCATGTGCGCGGGCCCGCAGGTTGTCCATACCCCGTCCGCCGTCGCGGTGGCCTGCGCCTATGCCTCGGCCATTGTCGGTGACGCTGAGCAGCACGCTTGCGGCCCCCGCGCTGCCCGAAGTAGGCTCGGTTGACCAAGTACGCACCTCCACATGGCTGGCACCAGCGTGCTTGATGATGTTGGCAAACACCTCTTGCAAAAAGCGAAACAAATGCATCACCCCCAGTGCCTCCAGGCTCTGGCCGTGCACCGCGATGGGCGGCACCTCTTGCACCTCCCAGTCCAGCTCTATGCCTGCGGCCTCCAGTGCGGGCGCAATGCGCCTGCGCAGGGTACCCAAAATGGCGGGCAGGTCGCCTTCCATCGGCTCCAGGGAATCCAGCGTCATGCGCAGCTCTTGCAGGGCGTGGTGCAGCATGCTGGTAATGGCCTGAGGGTCTAGCACGGCCTGGCCGCGCACCAGGTTGAGCGTTTGCACCAGTTGGCTGCCCAGGCCGTCGTGCATATCGCGCGTCAGGCGCTGGCGCTCGCCTTCCAGTACCTCGCGCCGCTCAGACTCTCGCAGTTGATCGAAGGCTGCCACCAACTGCGTTTCTTTTTGCGCCACGCGCAGCTCCAGGTCTTGGTTCAGCTGGCCTATTTGCTGCACATAGGCGGTGGTGCGCTGCATCAAAATCCAGGTCATGGTGAGCATCAACACCAGGCTGCCCATGGTCATCCAGCGGATGTCGCCGTCGCCGGGTACGCCCAGTTGCACCACTGCAAAGTCGCGTATGCCCGACAGGCTGGTGACCAGGCTGGCTACCAGTATCAAGCGTTGGTTGTCGTCCAAACCCTTGCGCGCGCGCAAAATCAGCAGCAGAAAAGTGGTGTTGGATACCACCAGGATCACCCCGCTCCATATGCGGTACAAACTGTAGTTGCCGCTCAATGTGGTGACACCCAGCCACACAGGCCCCACCCAGAGCATGGCCAGCACCAGCTTGCGACCCCAGTTTTTTTGCAGGCCGAAAATGTCCCATAAAAACAAAATCATGAACCCGCAGTACAGCGTGAACGACAGTTTGTGCAGGTAAAACCACAGTTCAAACGGCATGGGCGGGTGCACCAGCGGCGTGAGCACCAGGCGCAGCACCCATGCGCCAAAGGCCAGGGCCAGCAGGCCAAAAGCATGGTCGCGGTTTTGCAGCCACAGCACGCCAGCCAGCAGGGCCAGCAGTGCCGAGCAGGCGGCCATCATCCAGGTGGCCTGCACTTGCCAGGCATGCACTTTGTGGTAGCGCGCCTCTATCGGGTCTTTGGGGCCCAGCAGCAGGCTGGACAGGCCGCTGTTGCGAAGGCGCTGGCCCTGCACCTCGATGCTGACGCGGTTGGCACCCAGGGGCTGCACCAGCAGCGCGGCAGGCAGGGATACGCTGTAGGGCACAACACTGGTATCCACGTAGCCCTGGGTAAGCCAGTGCTCCGAGGCGATCACCTGGCCGTTGAGCAGCACCCGAAAGCGCGCGCCTACACGGGGCAAGTACAAAGCCAGGTCGGGCGGCTGGGCGCTTAAGGCGTATTGGGCCGCGCGGGTCAGGCCCGCTGGCCAGGCCACATCGTAGCGGGCAGTGCCGTTCCAAGGAGGGTTTTCTGTGTCCCACGAGTGGGGCAACTTGACGTTTTTGGGGCCGCTGGGCACGCTAACCAGGGCACTTTGAATCGCAAATGCGCCCTCGATCTGCGCTGGCTGCGACACCCAAGCTAGGGCTACCATCACCAGGGTCAGGAAAGCGCCTACCCAAGCCCAGGCAGGCGTTTGCATCAGCTTGCGCAGCACCGACTGGATCAAACCAAGCCCCGTGCCTGCGCGATGCGCACTGCCTGCACACGGGTGTGCACCGAGAGTTTTTTGTACAGGTTTTTAATATGCCCGCCCACGGTATGGCCCGAAATACCCAGCTTGCGGGCAATTTCTTTGTTCACATAGCCTTGCGCCACCAGCTTCAAGACATCGCTTTCACGGCCGCTGAAGGGGGTGATCTCATCCAGAGGGTTTTCTGCGGGGCTGGCTGCCGCATCTGGCTTGGTTTGAAAGCGTTTGAGCAGCAGGCGGGCCAGCAGGGCCGAGATGGGCGCGCCGCCCGCTTGAATCTGCTCAATCGCCTCTATCAACTCGTCCCCGCTGCAACCCTTGAGCACGTAGCCGGTGGCGCCCGCCTCAATCGCCTCGATCAGACGGCTTTCATCGCCAAACACGCTGAACACCAGCAGCTCGGCGCTGGGGTTGCTGTGCGCCAGCATTTTGAGCAGGTCTTCACCGCGCCCATCGGGTAGGCCTAGGTCCACCAGATAGACATTGGCGGTGGCTTTGGCCGCATGCTGGCTGGCGTGGGCAAAGCTGGTGGAGCTGCCCAGCAAGCTCCAGGCAGGCCGGGCCAGGAGAGACAGCCGCACAAAATCGTGGATCGTCGGGTCGTCTTCGATCAAATACAGGCTGGTTTGCATACGGATGTATTGTGTAACGGTTGAACCCATTTGGCTACACCGCATACGCGGGGGGGCGTGCTCGGGACGGCGGCGCTGCTTGAGCCACGCACCACGGCTAAGTGATGTCAATTTGCTAAAAAGCGCATAACTTTTCATAAAAGTAGATGAGAATTGGTTAATTTTCGTTAAATAATTCACGAATTTATCCATAAATGCACCAAGGTACATAAATTCGCATAATTTAAGGGTTTTCAAAAGGCTGTGAGCAGCATGCGCAGCCAGAAAAAACCTCAAAAACGGCTGTCTGGAGCTTTTTTTAAGATAGTAATAGGCTGCAGCCCTTTAGAATTATGCGGGAGCAGCTACTGTATATGTAGCGATATGAATTGCCTATGTGGTCCCGCAGGTGCGCCCAGGGTACGTAGCTGCAGACAGAACCACCCGCGCGCTGCCCAACCGGGCTTCGCCCTTTTCATCGCCGTGGCTTGGATGCCCGCGCAGGACTGGCCTTCACATGTAGACGCAGTCGCATGAACAGGCGATCGCATGTCCAAGCCGTCCTCCGCTGACATTCGCTGGCCGCGCCTGCTGGCCAATAGATGACCACCGTTGGCGCTCCACCCGGCAGCGCATGCGCGGTGCTGACCGCTCGAACGTGCTCGAACGCGATTGGAGGTGCTTGGAGGCGTTTGGAGGCGTTTGGAGGCTCTTGGTTCGGCTCGGATGGGCTTGGAAGCAGTTGCACAGGCCTGCGTGCGCAATTCAGAACGCTACATATACAGTAGCTGCTCCCGCATCATTCGAAAGGGCTGTAGCTTGATTGGTATCTTAAAAACAGCTCCAAACAAGCAATTTTGAGGCTTTTTCAGGCTCTGCATGCCGCTGGCAGCGTTTTGAAAACCCTTAAATTATGCCAATTTATGTACCTCGGTGGATGTGCTGCTAAATTCGTGATTTAGTTAACGAAAATATGCTCTTTTCGGCTGAACTTATGCGAAATTATGCGTATTGCCGATGTGGCGTACCTTTGCCATGGTGCCTAGTTTCATAGAAATTCTCGTCGATCCTGCTTTTTGCCTGCCATGCTTTTTCGATGACAAGCCGCAGGTCCAGTACACAACCCAAGCCTATGCAGATGGACACGCAGCGAACCTGGTAAAAAGCCTAAAAACCTGCTTCTTCTACGTGCAGACTGGTAGTTTTTATAAATTGCGCCATCTGACCGGCGGTCAACGGGCTTTGCACGGGCCAGTCGTCAGCCACTTTGCCATGCTGGAACACGGCAGTGCAGGCGGCTTGGAAGGCGCTGTGCCCTCCCGCCAGGTGCGCGCCTGCCATGCCTGCCAGTACGTCACCGGTGCCGCCAGTGGCCAGTTTGGCGTTGCCGCTGCTGTTGATGCAAGGCGGCTGGCCCGGCGCTGCGACGATGCTGCCTGCGCCTTTGAGCACGACCGTGCATTGGAATGTGTCAGCCAACTGCTGCGCCGCTTGCAGGCGGTTGGATTGTATTTGCGCGGTGGTGCACGCTAACAGGCGCGCGGCCTCTAGCGGGTGGGGCGTGAGGATGGTGGCGTAGCTGCGCTGAGCGCGGGCAATGAGCAGGGTGTGCAAAGCGCTGTCTTGGGCGATGGCGTTGAGTGCGTCAGCGTCCAGCACCAAGCGGGGCGACTGGGACAGCACTTGGGGCAGCACGGCGCGCACGGCGTTGCCACCACCACAGCCGCACACGACGGTGCTGGCGCGCAGGTTTAACTGGTCTACAGGGCGAAACATCAACTCGGGTTGCTGTGGGTCTACCGCCATGCTGCCGCCATCCAATAAACCTACGAACACGCGGCCTGCGCCTGTGTGCAGCGCGGCGCGGGCGGCCAACAGCGCTGCTCCGACCAGGCCCGGCGCGCCGCCCACCACGGCCACATCGCCAAAGCTGCCTTTGTGGCTGGCGTGGGCGCGCGCGGGCAGGGCGGCGCGGTCTGCGCCCAGGAGCCAGGCGGTAGCCAGATCAACCGTAGCCGGGGCATCCATCGGCAAGCCATCTGCGGGCAAGGCATCTGCGGGCAAGGCAGCAGTAGGCAAAGCAGCTTTGCTGACACCCAAATCATCCCACCACACCTGGCCTGCCGCGTCTTTGCCTTGGGCGGTGAACACGCCGGGTTTGATGGTCAGTAAATTTAAGCAATAAAGGCGTTTAGCCCAATGGAATATGGCGGGAGAAGCTGTAAATTGCGTAGCGAACGCGGTGTCTGTATAGATGCCGGTATCGGCCTGCAAACCACTGGGCAGGTCTACGCACAGCACAGCACCTGCGCTGGCGTGCATGTGCAGCAACCAGGTGGCCATGAGAGGGGGCAATAGACGAGCGCTGGCTGTGTATTGCGCAGCCGAACTTGGCGAACTACCTGTGCCTGTGTCAACATACTTGCCAGTCTCGCCGCCTATGCCCAGCAGCGCGTCAATAGCCAAGTCACACTGCGCGGGCGGCTCGCTGGCCAGCACCACGCCTGCTGCGCGGGCTCGCGCCAGCGAGGCCAGTGCGTCGGGTGGCAAGCGCGCCTCGTCGCCACAAAAAGTCACCACCGGCCGGTGCCCCCAGCGCTGCAAGTGCATAGCGGCCTCAAACCCGTCGCCGCCGTTATTGCCCGGCCCGCAGGCCACCCAAATGGTTTGCGCATGCGGTGTCAGCGCGCAGGCCAGCCGCGCCACCGCCAAGCCTGCGCGCTGCATAAGGGTATGGGGTGGCAGTGGTGCAGCAGCCAGTAGTTCGATCTGCCGTGTGGCAACCGCGCTGTGCAACGGGTAGCTGGTGCCGGGTTGAAGGCGGTGTAGGCTGGGCATGGTGCACAGACTTTAACCGCAAGGCGGCTTGGCTGCTTGTACGCCCACCGACCTGATCAACATACAAAAGCACAAAAGCACACCCTACAGTCGCCACTTCCCTCAATTGGCGATGTGCAACGGTACGCGCTACGCAGCCAGGCAGCCAGGCAGCCAGGCAGCCAGGCAGTATGCCCTGCAAGTCACGGTTACAGCCGCTCCGCCGCTTCCAGCGTATTGACCAGCAGCATGGTGATCGTCATCGGCCCCACGCCACCTGGCACGGGGGTGATGTAGCTGGCCACCTCTTTCACACCGGCAAAGTCTACGTCACCGCATAGCTTGCCTGCCTCGTCGCGGTTCATGCCTACGTCGATCACCACCGCGCCGGGTTTGACCATGTCGGCCGTGAGTACATTGCGTTTGCCTACGGCGGCGACGATCACGTCGGCCTGCAGGGTCATGGCTTTGAGGTTGGCGGTGCCGCTGTGGCAGATGGTGACGGTGGCGTTTTGCTGCAAGAGCATCAGGGCCATGGGCTTGCCGACGATATTGCTGCGGCCTATCACCACAGCGTGCTTGCCTTTGAGGCTATAGCCTTTGCCATCGTTGAGTGATTCGAGCATCTTCATGCAGCCGTAGGGCGTGCAGGGCCAAAAGCCCGGCTGTCCGACCAGCAGTGCGCCTGCGCTGGCGACGTGGAAGCCGTCTACGTCTTTCTCGGGCGAGATGGCCTCGATCACCTTGTGCGCGCCGATGTGCGCGGGCAGGGGGAGCTGTACCAAAATGCCGTGGATGCTGGGGTCTTTATTGAGCTGGTCTACCAGTCGCAACAGCGCGGCCTCGGTCATGCTTGCGTCGTGCTTTTCCAGCACCGAATGCAAGCCAGCCTCTTGGCAGGCTTTGATTTTGTTGCGCACGTAGACTTGGGAGGCTGGACTGTCACCTACCAGCACTACCGCCAGGCCGGGGGTGATGCCTTTGGCTTTCAGGGTGGTGGTGCGGGTGGCTACGTCTTTGCGCAATTGCGCGGACAGGGCGATGCCGTCTATGAGTTGGGCGGTCATTTTGTTGACTTCAAAGGAGGGAGAGGGAGAAGGAGAGGGAGAGAGGAGGGGGAGTTTTTGAACGCAGAGGGCGCGAAGGTTACGCGAAGGGCGCAAAAAAGAAATACCAAAAAATACCAAAAATAAATACAAAATTTAAAACAAAATTTAAGCCGACACTACGTTAACAATTTTTTGATTTTGAATTCTCTTCTTTTGTATTTTTTGATTTTCCTTTTCTTTATCTTCTTCTGCGCACTTTGCGAAACCTTCGCGCCCTCTGCGTTCAAAAACTCTTCATGGGTCTACGAAAACTACTAACCTCGAAGCCGCAGCAGTCTAAGCGGCTAACGAGCGCGAAGTCACTAAACCTTAGGAGCGTTCTGCCCTAAAGCAATCTTCAGCAAATCAGCCACGGTATTGGCATTGAGCTTTTCCATGATGTTGGCGCGGTGGGCTTCTACCGTTTTGATGCTGATGCCCAAGTCGTCGGCAATCTGCTTGTTCAAGCGGCCGGCGACGATGCGCTCCAGTACCTGGGCTTCGCGGCCGGTCAGCTTGGAGAGCAGGGCGTCGCGGCTGGCGGCCTGGATGTGGCCGGCAAAGCTGGTTTTGGCTTTCTCCAGCATGCGCTCTACCAGGCTTACCAGCTCTTCTTCTTTGAACGGTTTTTGGATGAAATCCATCGCGCCCTTCTTCATCGTGTCTACCGCCATCGGCACGTCGCCGTGGCCAGTGATAAACACCACGGGCAGGGGAGATTTGCGCTCTACCAGTTTGTCTTGCAGCTCCAGGCCGGTCATACCGCCCATGCGGATGTCCACGATCAGGCAGGCTACCTCGCGCTGGTCGTAGCGGGCCAAAAAGGTCTCTGCCGAGTCGTAGCAGCGTACGCGGTAGTCTTTGCCTTCTAGCAGCCATTGCAACGAGTCGCGCACGGCCTCGTCGTCATCGACTACATAAACGGTGCCTTTTTTCGGAATCAAGCTCATGGTATACAGCCTTTTCGGTCTTTAGTCCAAGCAAATATTGCGGGAGCAGCTATTTAATTAGTAGCGTTGAATCGCCGGGTGCGGACTCGGTCAGTTGGTCGATTTTTGCCGCTTGCGGCATAGGCAGCCAAAAACTGAATTTACACCCAGAGATTTCAACCCCATTGTAAATGTTCTCGGCCTGCATCCGGCCCTGGTGCGACTCGACGATGGAGCGGCACAAATTAAGCCCAATGCCCATGCCCTCGGCCTTGGTAGAAAAGAAGGCCTCGTACAGGCGCTGCATCACCTCGGGGGCCAGGCCTTTGCCGGTGTCGGTGACAGTGAACTCCACCACACTGGCTTGGCCATCCATCTGTCTTGGCATCACATGCAGCTCCACGCTGCGGTGCGCGCTGGGTCGCTGCGCGCTGTCTACAGACTCTGCGGCGTTTTTCATCAGGTTGACCAGCACCTGCTCGATCAAAATAGGGTCCACCAAGAGCTGGGGCAGGCGCGTGGCCACCGTGTGCGTCAGGCGCACATTGCGCCTGCGCAGCTCTATCTCGGCCAGCTCCACCGCCTCGGCCACCATATCGTTGATGTTGGACAGCGTGCGGTTGGGCTCTGAGCGCTTTACGAAGCTGCGAATGCGCTGAATGATCTGCCCGGCGCGCTGGGCTTGCTTGGCGGTTTTCTCCAGCGCGGCCAGCAGGTCTTCTTCGTTGATTTGCTTGCCCTTGATGCGGCTGACCATGCCGTTGCAATAGTTGTTGATAGCGGTGAGCGGCTGGTTCAGCTCATGCGCGACGCTGGAGGCCATCTCGCCCATGGTGATCAAGCGGCTGGCCGTCTGCGCCCGCTCGGCCTGCGTGGCAGATTGTTCCTCGGCATGGCGGCGCGGGGTAATGTCGGTGGCAATCACCATTTGCGCCAGGCGGCCGTCGGTCCAGCTGAGGTAGCGCGAGCGTACCTCCAGCCATTTGTTCAGCACCGGGATGTAGATCTCAGCGTTTTCGCTTTGCGCCACCGTCAGTTCGCTAACGGGCAGGCCTACCAGTACATCTACATCGTCGTCTGCCTCGCCACGCGGTGTGTCGGGGCGGCCTGCTTGCGCTACCAGGTTCAAATGCCCCTCGGTGTGCGAGCCAAACCACTGGCGGTACAGCTTGTTGGCAAACAGCAGCTCTGCGCTGCCCAGCGGCGCTACCGACACACTGGCGTCCAGCCCCTCCAGCACGGTGGTAAAGCGCTCATAAGATTCGCTTAACTGCTGGCGCACCCTGTTTGGCTCGGTGATGTCGGTCATCGAGGTCATCCAGCCGGTTTGCAGGCCCTTGGGGTCGATCAGCGGCGAGACATACATGCGCGCGTCAAACACATGCGCGTCTTTGCGCTTTACCCGCACCTGAAAGCCGCCCGGCGTGGTGCGCCCCGCCAGCTCGTCTTCCAGGCGGGCGTTCAAGGTAGCGCGGTCTTCCTCGGGCCAGTAGGGAAAGGGCGCAGTGCGGCCCACCAGCTCGGCCTCGGTCCAGCCGGTCATTTGGGCAAAGGCAGGGTTCACATAGGTAATGCGGCCTTGCATGTCCAGCGCGCGCATGCCGGTGAGCATTGAATTTTCCATGGCGCGTCGAAAGTTGGTTTCTTTCACTAAAGCAGATTGCGCCTGGATGCGCTTGCGCGTGTGCCGCCAGGTGCCCAGCAACATCCAGGCCGTCATCAGGCTGAGCACGGCAACCAGCCAAAACAGGCCGCTGCCCACCACGCCCAGCGAAGTGCGGTAAGCCTGCGCGCGTATGACCAATCCGTTACCTACCGGGGACACGGGAACCTCGTAGCTGTTGTCTTGCACTGTCCAGGGTAAAAATTTGGCCGCTACGTTGCGCGCGGGTGTGGTGTTGCCCGCCAGCAGCTTGCCTTGGCCGTCCAGCAGGGCTACGGCGTATTTGGCTGATATCTCGGTAGGCACGGCGTAGCGCATGAGGCCGTCTATTTGGTATTCACCCACCAGCACGCCAGCAAAACGGCCCGCATCGGCCAGCGGCACGTGCAGCTGGAGCACGGACGCGGTGCCGATGCCTTGGTCAAACGGGGTGGAGTACACCGGCTGGCGCACATCCCGCGCCAGGCCATAGGTGGCCTCGGTAGAGGCCTGTTTGATCAACTCCCCCGAGATGCGCACCTGCGAGCTGGGCACGCTGGGCGAGGTGTAGCCCATCTTGATGCGCCTCTTGGCATCGATCCAGATGACCGACTGCAACTCAGGGTATTGCTGCACCAAGGCCTCGGCCTGGGTAATAAACTCCTCGCTGTCGATTTGCTTGTTGCTGACATCAGCAGCAAGCCGCATCAGTTGCTCTTGCCGCTCCAGCAGGCGCAGGCGCAGGCGTTGCTGGGCGTACTCTACATCTCGCTTGACGGCTTCTTGCTCGCGGTCCATCTCTTCCAGGCGCAGGTAGCCAAACGCGGCCACGATAGCGGCCAGAAACATCAGCACCGCCAAGAGCGGGGCCAGCATGGCAAACCGGTCTTGCCGCGAAGGGCTTTGCGCACGCCACCAGCGCTTGTGCCAAGCGCCTTTGGGGCGGTGGGGCGTGGGGGTGGGCACAGTGGCAGGGATCATGGTTTGATTGTCGGGCAAAAAGCACGGTGGCGACGCGCTCTGGCGTTGGCGTGGGTGGGGCGCGAGAATCATTCAAATTCTGTGGGGTTTCGGTAAATTTCATAATAAGAAATTGAAATGCATAGTTTGAAATTATAGGTAAACTATGGAATAATAGAGTCTGCCCACTAAATGACGTAAATTACGTTGCACGC
>JANMTF010000142.1:0-11908 GCA_031390175.1 Polaromonas sp. | reverse complement strand
GCCCGCCGCACCATCCAAGTCCGCATGCTGGACACCATGCGCTTTAGCCCAGAGAAAATCAATGTCAAGCAAGGCGAGACCATCAAATTCGTCATCAAAAATACAGGGGCCATGCTGCATGAGTTTGTGATTGGCACGAAGAAAGAAAACGAAGAACACGCCGCGTTGATGGTCAAGTTCCCCAACATGGAGCACTCCGAGCCTTACATGGCCCATGTGCCGCCCGGCAAAACGGCACAAATCATCTGGACGTTTAACCAACCCGGCGAGTTTGAGTTTGCCTGCCTGATTGCAGGCCATTACCAAGCGGGCATGCGCGGCAGCATCAAGGTCGCCGCGTCGGGCAAAAGCGCAGTCGCCGCTGTAGCACCATCAGCTCCCATCAAAGCCGCTGCACCCGCCCCCGCAGCCACGCAAGCACCCACACCCGTTAAAGACACGCCACCCAAAGCCATGGCCACAGCCGACATGGCCGAGGCCGAGGTGCGCAAAATCGACCTGGATGCCAAGAAAATCACCCTCAAACACGGCCCGATTAAAAACCTGGACATGCCGAGTATGACCATGGTCTTCCAGGTGCGCGACACGGCGCTATTAAGCAATCTGGCCGTGGGCGACAAAATCATGTTCACCGCAGAGCAACTGCAAGGCGCGATGGTGATGACCCGTGCCGAGAAACAAGGTGGCTCCAAATAGCCACGTCATCGCAAACCCTCCCTATCCCGTTACTTACCTATCTATTTCAAAAAGGACCTCCCCATGAAAAATATCACTTTAGCTCTACTATCTGCTCTAGCCCTCTCCAGCGCACTGGCCCAAAGCGTTCCCGCACCGGCACCCACTGCTACGTCTGCGGCGCAAGCCAACACCAAAGACATGGCTGAGGCCGAGGTGCGCAAAATCGACAAAGAAGCCAAAAAAGTCACCCTCAAACACGGCCCCATCAAAAACCTGGACATGCCCGGCATGACCATGGTGTTCCAGGTGCGGGACGCTAGCCTGTTTGACAAAATGGCCGCAGGTGACAAAATCCTGTTTACCGCCGAACAAATGCAAGGTGCATATGTAGTGACGGGCGTTGAAAAGGTGGAAACAAAATGATGGAATGGCTACCCTGCTTCTATGCACTGGGATTGATGGGTGCAGCCGCTGCGCTTGGCTTTTGGCTGGGCCGCATGCGCGAGCAACTTGCATTGCTGGAAATGTGCAAGCCTACGTATTGAGCCAACGCGTGATCTTGGCGTTGAACTTTTTTGCTTATAGCACTTTCTAACTGACATGCTTCGCTGGATCGCCATTCTTCTCATTCTTGCGTTGCCGCTGCGCGGCGCAATGGCAGCGGCGCAGATATGCCCCTGGATGGCGGCCGGTTTGTCCGTGCAAGCCAGTAGCGTGCAAGTACCCGCAAGTGCTACCCACCTTATAAGTGAAGACTGCGCGAGCATGTCGGCGGTGGACGGTCATTGCACACTACAAGCGGGCTGTGCCACGCCACCGCTGCTGCCCTACTATGCAAGCATCACTCGGTTTAAAACCGTACCTCTGCATGTGCCCTGGCATACCGTGCACAGCCTGTTTACCTATTCCCCGGTTCCCCAACGCATCCCTATCTCGATCAGCTAAATAGTTTTGTACCTGGCCTGCCACTTGGCCATAGCGACATTTATTTCAGGAGATAGTTATGCGTATTTTCAAAATACCTATTGCGCACGCATGCGCTCTGGTAGTCTGCCTATGCGCTGCTGCGCTAGCGCATGCAGGCCCTATGGGCTTTAAAGACAGCACTATGGTAATGGGCGACTTTAGTCCTAACTGGCGCGAGGGCTGGGTCAACTATGCCTTCACACCGCGCGACGCCGTGGGCGCTGGCGGGCTGTGGATGCGCTCGGACGATAAGCTGCGTACCCGCACCTTCACAGAGGCCACGTACACTCGCCTGGTGAAGCGCTGGAATGGCGAGCACTCGCAAGCCAATGTGTGGTTTGTCATGGGAGCTGGGCCCGTCAAAGGCAACGACTTTGTGGGCAGCCGCACGATGCTGGCACCGGGTTTGTCAGCAGACTACGAGACCACCCGTGTCTATGTGTCAGCCATGGCGCGCCTGTACCGTGCGCAGGGCATCAACCATGACTACGGCTCTGTGCGCGCCGGGTTTTCGCTGTACGAGGTGGATTACGACGAGGTGCAGCCCTGGCTGGTGCTGGAGGCGCGACGCATGCGGGGCTTGTCCGACCGGATAGAGATTACGCCCATGCTACGCCTGATCCATAACCGCTACTTTGTCGACATCGGTGTCAACAACGCCAAGCAAGGGCGTTTGAATGTGATGTATATTTTTTAAATTGGAGAGTTACCATGAAATCATTTACTACTAAATCAATAGCTGCTTACGCTATTTTTTGTTGGTCTACAGCCTATTTACCCTTAAGTTTTGCAGCCGAATCCATCAAAGTCACGGTTAACGGCATGGTTTGCGCATTTTGCGCGCAGGGCATAGAAAAGCGCCTGACCAAACTGCCGGCCACCAAGGCGGTGTTTGTCGATTTAAAACAAAGAACGGTGGCAGTCGAGGCCAAAGACGGGCAAAAGCTGGACAACCAACTCATCAGCGCTGAGATAACCGATGCGGGCTATGACGTGGTCAAGCTGGAGGCCAGTGCGCTGTCAGTAGACGAGATCAAGGCCAGCTTGAAAGCCAAGAAATGAGCCTGCTCACATCTCAAGACGGGCAGCGCGATAGCCAGAGCGGTTTTGCTGCCTCTGTGCTGTCGCTGCTTGCCAGCTCGTCCACCTTAGTCTGCTGTGCGCTGCCTGCCCTGCTGGTAGCGCTGGGCGCAGGTGCTGTACTGTCCTCGCTGGTCAGCGTGTTTCCGCAGCTGGTTTGGCTGTCGGAGCACAAGCTCGCACTGTTCACTTTTGCGGGCCTTCTGCTTGCGGCCAGCGGCGCGCTGCAATGGCATAACCGCACGGCACCCTGTCCGGTGGACCCGGCACTGCGCAGCGCCTGCCTGCGCACGCGCGTCACATCGCTTCGCGTGTATTGGTTTAGCTTGGCCGTCTACGCGATAGGCGGCTGGTTTGCGTTTGCTCAGCCATTTTTTGGATAAACCGTCCGGCGCAGGAAATTTACCAGCGTCTGCTCGCTGTTACATCGGTTCGGATTGGTAAAAACAGCGTTTTTATTGTGTAATACGGCATGTCCAAAACCCTGCGCTATACCCTTGTTTCCATACGCGACCTGATGGTGTCGTTTGGCCCGTTTATTGCGCTGGGTGTCATACTCTTG
Organism: Polaromonas sp.; assembly: GCA_031390175.1. Taxonomy (GTDB): domain Bacteria; phylum Pseudomonadota; class Gammaproteobacteria; order Burkholderiales; family Burkholderiaceae_C; genus JAAFIP01. The sequence continues at coordinate 8,622 of JANMTF010000142.1, read as the reverse complement.
GCGCTGGCCTATTGGTGGCTTGACCCCAACCCACCCAAAACTGTCACTTTGGCCGCAGGTCCTGCACAAAGCGCCTACGATGAGTTCAGTAAAAAATATGTCAAAAATCTTAAAACCAGCGGCATAGATGTGGTGGTGCTGCAAACCGAGGGTTCATCCGCCAACTTGCAGCTCCTGCGCGAAGGCAAGGCCGACATAGGTTTTGTGCAGGGCGGCACGGCCGAGCCCAATGCCGATGATGAAATGAAATTACAAACCCTGGGAAGCCTGTTTTTAGAACCCATTTGGTTGTTCTACCGGGAAGATGCAGCGCAGCGCCTGCTCAAAGGCACTCCCGAGCAGCAGCAGCTTACGTCGTTAACCCAGCTGGCTGGCTGGCGTGTGAACGTGGGAACGCAGGGCAGCGGTGTACCCAACCTGATGAACCGCCTGCTAGAGAGCAACCGTGTAGACCCGAAAAGCATCAAGCTCTCCACCCTGGACCAAACACCCGCCACCATGGCGCTGTTGTCCAGCGAAACCGATGCGATTGTGTTTGCCTCTGCCCCCGAATCCTTGATGGTACAGATGCTGCTGCAAACGCCCGGTATCAAGCTGATGGACTTTGTGCAGGCCGAGGCTTACTCGCGCCGCTTTACTTTTTTATCACCCGCGCTGCTGCCGCGTGGCGTGGTGGACTTGTCTATTGACAGCCCGCCACAAGACGTGCGTTTGGCGGGGCCCACCACGTCGCTGGTGGCACGCAACGAAACCCACCCCGCGCTGATACAGCTATTTACCAGCGCTGCGCACCACATTCATAATGGAGCGGGCTGGTTCAATAAGTCGCGCGAATACCCCAACGCAAAACGCGACGAGTTGCCTATGGCCAAAGAGGCCGACAGGCAGCTGAAAAACGGGCCGCCCCTATTGCAGCGCTATTTATCGTTCTGGATGGCCAATATGATTGAACGGATGTGGGTGGCCTTGGGTATCATCATTGCCATATTGCTGCCGCTGTCGAGGGTGCTACCACCGCTCTACCAGTTTCGTGTGCGCTCGCGCATCTTTAAATGGTATGCCCAACTGCGTGAGATAGAGCACCGCGAGAGCACCAACCCCGATGCCAACAAAGCCTTGGTGGCCGAACTCAATATTATGGATGGCAGGGTAGAGAAAATCAAAATTCCGCTGTCCTACGCCAACGAGCTGTATGCACTGCGTAACAACATTCACTTGGTGCGGAAAAAACTGATGCGCACCTGAGGCCACACCGCTAGCATCAAGCAGTAGCCGCCGGATTGATGGTGTTGCGCATCGCCTTTTGCGCTACGGCGTTGAGTGCACCTACCACCACGCTGTCCTGGGTGATGATACGCAAGCTTTGCCTGGCTTGCATTTTGTCCAAGGCACGACGCGTCATGGAGGTCGGGTTACCTGCCGCCCCGGTAAACATAAACAGCGTACCGTGCGGGCTGGCCCAAGTCAGCTGCGCACGCACCCAGCGCTCGTTGCTCAAGAACTCCACCCAACTGCCCAGCTTTGGGGGCTCCATGATGAGCGAGTCATTGGGCTTGTGCGGTACCAGCGCGGAGGTTGCTGCGGTCATGTCGCCGTTGTCGGGCGCTGGCTGTATGGGTGCAGCGAACTGGGAGTCATCGAGAAAACCTGAGTCCCGCTCTTCTTGCGGTGCCAGCCACACTCCATCGTGCAAACGATTTACTGCTTCTTGTTCGGTTGCCGCTGTTGCAACGTCAACTGCGTTACTTGGCGTTTCAATCACTGCCGCTACAGTGTTTGCTTTTGCGCAGTTACCCACCACGTGGGGCATTACCGCGCTTCGTCGCGGTAATCCAGCCCTCAAAGCGGCCTCATGCACCTGCATTAACTGCGAGAAGAATGCATCCGCTTCATGCACTGAGCTGCCTGTGATTGCCAAGCCTGCGCGTACGGTAGCGAGTAAATTGGGTATTAAGCGTACCAAATGCGTCTTGTTTTTGGCAGCTTGCTCGGGCACTGAACTCCAGAATAGATCAGCCACTACATTCAGATAATCTTGCGCGGATTGCAAGAGTGCCGGGGTAAGCCTGGCGTGGGCCAATACCTGGGCCCACGGGCCAGCAACAAACTGTTTGACAAAAATTGGAGCTTGCCGCGCGTCGTCACGGCGAGTTAACTCGAGTGCAATTTTGTCTGCCAGCAAATTGCGCTGCTCCGCTTGCAACAGGGCCTGCAAAGCTTGCTCGCTTTGCATTTGCGCGGCAGATTTTTGCTTTGACCAAGCCAACTCAATCGACTGCCAGGCTTGCGCAAACGGCTTCGCGTCCGACATGGCATGGGGCTTTAACCCTGTACTGGCCACTAGCACTGGGTCAAAAAAGTTATTGAACCCAGCCGCCGCGTCATTGGCAAAACCTAAGCTGCGAGCGGTCACCTCGTCCAGTAAAAGCCGGGCGGGATGGCGAGTGTCACTTAAAAATCCTATGTCAACCTCTGCCAGCGCCAACAGGGCTGGTTCGAGCCCATTCACCCAATCGCGCACAACTTGCAGCAAGCGCTGGTCATCGCAGAGGTTGTCCACCATCATGCACACGACGTCTTGTGCCACCGCTTGGTCTTCGTCGGTCTTGTTATTTACGCCCGGCAGGTCGTGCTGCGACATTGCATGCGCTCGTGAGGTATGTGGCTGCGAGTCAACCTCCTGGCCGTCTAGCTGGTGCACTACACCAGAACCGATGGCCTGATTTCCGAGCTGTTGTAACAGCGCCTCCAGTGCTTGAACGTCTTGCTCAACCTCTTGTGCCTGCGTCATCGGCTGAAAATGGTCTGCTCCCAGTACGTGGCGCAGTTGGTTCACTGTCAAACGCGAGCTGTCGATCCTGGCGTTTCGTTGGGTGGCACCCGTGCCATTTCGTCCATACCCGCTAGAGCTAGCAGAACCTGCGTTAACACTGCTAGGTGCACCGCTTGCGCTACCCGTCACCGCGTAAGTTGCCGATTGCACTTGCTGCTTGCGCAGAAAATCGGCCAGTTCCTTGTAGAGTTTGCGAAGTTGCTCACCCAAAGATGCACCCAGGCTTTGCATCCACACTGTGCGTTGCTCTGATGTTGACGGGGCCATAGCCAGCACCTCGGTCAACGCCGCACCGACAACCTCTGGCCGAAACGGATTACGGTCCAGCTGGACAGTGGTAAAGCCGCGCGCGGCGCACACTAAAGCATCCAGCTCACCCAGCTCACGCTCACACCCTTGCGTGGCGGCCTGCTGCATGCGCGCGGTGTCGATTCGGCTCTGCACTTGCGTATCGTCCATCAACTCAAGCTGGTCAAAACGCAGCGGCGCGGCGGCGCAGGGACTGGTCACCGTAGCCGACGCGCTGCGCACTGCCTGGACCATGGCTTTGTCCAACACTGCCGGGAAACGGTCCATCAGCAAGTCCTTGCAGCGCGACAAGGCATCGGCAGTGTCACCCAGCGCCATACGCTGGGGTAACTCAGTCTCAGCAGATTGGCGCGCGCGGATAATCGTGTCGGCTTTGAGCAGCAACTCACCCATCATCGGGCGCGCCAGCAAAGTGGCTTGGCGCATACACTGCGCAAAAATTCCAGTGGGCAGTGCAGCGCCGTCTGTGCCACTATAGGAATGAGTCTCTTGCATGGTCGTCAATATGTTGATAAAAATTGTGTGAGCTGATTCTATTTGCAGATTAATAAGAATCTTGGCGCTGCGCTGCAGACAATGTTGTATCACCCCGAAGCGCACACAGGAACGCTTCAAGTCTATCAGTGCGGTAAAAGCAACCTGTAGTCCGTATCTAACGATGCTATTGACTCTTTGTTGCCTCTATCAAAGTAATGCCAATGTCAGGTGGCCGACTGATTGCCTGGCGGGTGCGACTTTAGTTTCTATGTCGGTACCCAAGCGGTTGAGGCAGTCCATCAGCTTGCGCTCTGACAGGTTTGAAAAATCACCCCTGAGCATCTCAGAGACCTTGGGCTGGCTAATTTCCATGCGAGTTGGGGCCACTTGCTGGGTTAGCTTTTGATGGCGCATGGCTTTGGTGATTTCAAACACCAGGCCGGATTTGATTTTGAGCTTTTCAGCATCAGGCAGGCCTAGATCTGCAAACACATAGCCCGAACTTGAAACAGAAAACGCCTCAACACCACGCCCATCATCAGCCATCACTTCACCACCGTGTTTCTTCGGGTCGAAAGCTGAAAGCATTTTGGCAGTCATTATCTACGTGCTCGGCAATCATTCAACACTGGCTACACCTCTAAATACCAAATCCATCGAAAGCGTGCAATCAATACTGGCCAACGTGAGCGTGTCAGCCGCCGTCTGGTCTGTCAGCGCCCACGTTCCACCTTTTGTCAAGGTGAATACTTCCACCTGCCGCTTTGCCGGGTCGATCAGAGCGTATTCTTGCAACGAGGCCAAGGTGCGGTCGAGGATGAATTTGTCGCGATTGTCGTAGCCCGTTATGCTGGGTGACAAAACTTCAATGATCAGCTTTGGATCGGATACCGTTTGTTCGTCACCAGCTTCCGCCTTGCCGCAGGTCACCATCACATTGGGATACAACACGCCTTCGGCAAGTTGCACTTTCATGTTCTCGGCAAACACCTGGCATGTTGTGCCGTCCAGGTGGTCACCGATGCGGCTGGCCAGATTGAGGATTACTCTGTTATGGCGGGCCGTGCCCCCAACCACGGCGAATGTTTCACCCAGATAAAGCGCGTGTCGTTCTGGATGGTGTTCTTCCCACGCGAGAAATTCGGCGACGGACATTTTTTGCAAAGGCATTCCCGTGATGGCTGCTTATAAATTGGACACTGTGAGCACAATAATACACGCACTAGCTGCGGGAAGGATGCGCGCTACGGCCTGGACTGGCCCATGCTTTGCGCCGGGATACGCTAAAAAAGCGCTTCGGCGCTTTTTCTTTACGCTACCTGGCCATCTGAAAGAAACGATCAACTTCAACCCTATTGCTCTGATGCGTAGGTCTAGCGCGGTTGGAAGTTTGTCGGAAGATTGAAGAAAAAAGCACTTACGATTGCTCGTAAGTGCTTGATCTGTATGGTGGGTCGTGTAGGACTTGAACCTACGACCAAAGGATTATGAGTCCTCTGCTCTAACCAACTGAGCTAACGACCCAAGACTGCATATTATCGCATCAGATCGCTAAACCACTCTGGCCTTCCCTGCTCCCCTGAGCTGCGACTGGTACGCGCACTCCTCCTGCGCAATGCAAAATGCGCAGAGTACTAATTCTGCCGCCAAGGCAGCCCATAAAACCGCCATCCACCTTTTTTGCCACGGTGCGCGCTGGCATCGGGGTCGCCTTCAAAGCCTTCCAGAATGTTGTAGGCCTGGTAGCCCAGGCTTTGCGCGCGCTGGGATGAGGGGACGGAGCGCAGGCCGGAACGGCAGAGCATGACGATCTTGCTGCCTGCGGGCACCAGGGCTTTAAGCTGTGCATCAAAGTCGGGGTTGATCTGCATGCCGGGCCAGATCTTCCATTCGATCACCGGGGCATCGGGCACAAAGCCTACCCAGGCGCGCTCGGCGTTGCTGCGGATGTCGATCAGCACGGCCTCGCCGCTCTGCCACCACTGGTAGGCTAGCTGCACCGATACGTCGCCTGCGTAGCCTGCATCGGGTTTGAGTAGGGGTTGCATGTTTGCGGGTGCGCCTGCATCGTGGCGTGCGCCCAGGGTCAGGTTGGCGGGCACGGCTTCGTCGATGCGCTTGGGTTTGGGTAAGTTCAGGTTGTTCATGAGTTGCTCAAAAGATTCCACGCTGCGCAGTTGTCCGTGGTCGTTAATGCGGGCGTTGCTGGTTTTCTCGCGGCCTATCGTACTGCTGGTTTGGCCTTTGTAGTCATGGCCCGGCCACACCGTAGTGGCAACTGGCAGTGTAAACAAAATCTGCGTGATGCTGTGGTGCAAAGCCTGCGCGCTGCCCGACTGAAAATCGGTACGGCCGCAGCCGCCGATCAACAGTGTGTCACCAGTAAACACTTGCGCGCCCCACACAAAGCTCATACTGCCCGCCGTATGGCCGGGGGTGTGCAGGGCTTTGAGCTGCTGCGTGCCAAAGTGCAGCACGTCGCCGTCTTGTAATTGAATAGCCGAGGGCTTGATGTTGCAGCCCTCGGGCGTAGCGGTTTGCGCGCCGGTGTGCTCGATGAGTGCGGCGGCGCTGGTGATGTGGTCGGCGTGGGCATGCGTCTCCACCACGTAGCGCAGTTGCACGGCGTGCTCTTTCAACACCGCCAGGTCGCGTGCTAGCTGGTCGTCCACCGGGTCAATCAGAATGGCATCGCGTGTCTGCGGGTCGATCAACAGGTAGGTGTAGGTGCTGGAAGCGGCATCGAACAATTGGATGGGTAGAGTAGGTGTGGTCATGGCAAAACTTTCAGGCAAATTTGGTCAACATGGCGGCTACTTCTTCGGGCGACATCTCGCCCTGCTCTATCACGCAGGCCACCATGGCAAAAAACGATTTGTCCAGCGCTTTGCGCGCGGCGCTGAGCTGCTGGGCTACCTTTTCGCAGTCGGCATCTTCGTCAATCAGACGTTGCACACCGCGCAATTGGCCCTCTACCCGGGCCAGGCGGGCGCGCACGGCTTTCTTTTTTTCGGGATCGATGAGCTTAGACATAGTGGTGTTTAAAAATTTGAGATCAACGCTGGATTGTATACCCCCATGAGTATACAATCCAGCCTGGTTTTGTTTTTACCAGGAGTCAAGCAATGGATGCAAATTGGATGTCGGCGGGGCAAGCCCTGGGGGGTGGAATTTTAATTGGCCTGGCAAGCTGGCTGCTACTGGCCTCACTCGGCCGTGTGGCGGGTATCAGCGGTATTGCGGCCTCGGCATTGTCACCAGCCCAGACGGACAGCGGTGCAGACCGCGCCTGGCGCTGGGCATTTTTAGTGGGCTTGGTATTGGGTGGCCTGGCTACCACCGCCTGGCTACAGCCCGCGATGGTCAGCACGCGACCCCTGCCTCTCTTGATTGCCGCAGGGCTGCTGGTGGGCGTGGGCACCGTACTGGGCTCGGGTTGCACCAGTGGGCACGGCGTGTGCGGCCTGGGCCGCCGCTCGGCACGCTCGTTGGTGGCTACCTTGGTCTTTATGGCGACTGGTTTTGCCACAGTATTTGCTATTTACTTAATAGCTGGTCGCGCAATGGTTTAAAGGGATAGGAGCCAATTATGTACAAAAAAACTTTCTTCGCACTGGCCGCAGGCCTGCTCTTTGCCTTAGGTTTGGTGGTCTCGGGTATGACGCAACCGGCCAAGGTGGCTGGCTTTTTGCACTTGGCGGGTATCGCCCAAGGCATTTCGTGGCAAGCCGCACCGGGCTTTTGGGATCCGTCCCTGGCACTGGTGATGGGTGGTGGTTTGATGGTGACCTTGATCGCTTTTGCCATCACACCCAAAGCAGCCAAGCCGTGGGCAGACGATAAATTTCACTTGCCTACGCGCAGTGACATTGATGGCAAACTAATAGCGGGCGCGGCGCTGTTTGGCATTGGCTGGGGCTTGGCAGGCTACTGCCCCGGGCCGGGGTTTGCATCTCTGCTCTCGGGCGGTGTGGATGCCGCCGCCTTTGTAGCGGCTTTGGTAGCAGGCATGTGGGGCGCGAAGCGCTGGTTGGCTTAGTTCATGACTTTGTTAGCCGCCCTACCGGGGCTACGTTCCATACTGAATGACGGGCGCGGCCTGCGCGGAGCGGATGTGATCGCAGGCATCATCACCGGCCTGGTGCTGGTGCCGCAAGCGGTGGCCTTTGCCCAGCTAGCGGGCCTGCCGGCGCAGGTGGGGCTGGCCGCTGGCATGCTGCCGATGGTGGTGTACGCCCTGCTGGGCAGTAGCCGCACGTTATCGGTGGGGCCGGTGTCGGTCGCGGCGCTGATGGTGTTTGACGTAGTGCAGCGCCACCCCGGCCATGCCAGCACGGTGGTGCCTTTGCTAGCGGCGCAGGCAGCGGTATTTTTGTGGCTGTTATGGTTGTTTCGCCTAGAGGTGGTGACCCGCGTGTTCTCGCATCCGGTGCTCAATGGGTTTACGGTGGCTGCCGCCTTGTTGATCCTGTGGAGCCAGCTCACACCGCTGCTGGGGGGCGCGGTAAACATGGCTGCGGGCGTACAGGGCGTGGTGGGCCACCCCACCGCGCTGGCAGGTCTGCTGGCCGCTTTGGCTTTGTATAGCTACAACCAGATTCTGGGCCCGTGGCTACAGCGCCGCATGGGTGCGCAGTGGGGTGCCACGCTGGCCTTGCTCTTGTCGCGCCTGGGGCCATTGCTGCTACTGGTGGTAGCTGCCACTTTGTTTGCAGCCAATGCCTCGGGTTTTGCCGCCGCGTGGCAGGTGGTGGGCAATGTGCCCTCCAGCGTTTTGCAGTTGGATGTGGCGTGGCTAGGGGGTGTCACACCAAGCTTATTTTGGGCGGTGCTGCCCAGCGCCATCATGGTGGCGGTGGTGAGCTATGTAGAGAGCTTTGCGGTAGCGCAGTCGCTGGCGCAAAAGCGCCGCGAGAGCCTGGACGTGCGCGCCGAGATGCTGGCCCTCAGCGCAGCCAATGGCGTAGCGTCCCTGTGCGGTGCTATGCCTGTGGCGGGCGGGT
>JANMTF010000124.1:0-10319 GCA_031390175.1 Polaromonas sp. | reverse complement strand
GGCGTGTCGGCCCTGCCCAATTCGTTTGCGCACGAATCGTATATCGACGAGCTGGCCACCGCTGCGGGCGTAGACCCCGTGGAGTTTCGCCTGCGCTACCTGCAAGAACCGCGCGCCGCCGAGCTGGTGCGCGCCACCGCTGCGCGTGCGCTGTGGCAGGTGCACACCCAGCCGCAGCAGCAGCCGCTACCTGCGGGCGCAAGCGCAGACATCGTGCAAGGCCAGGGCGTGGCCTATGCCCGCTATGTGCACAGCAAATGGCCCGGTTTTGGTGCGGCCTGGGCGGCCTGGGTGGCCGATGTAGAGGTGAACCGAAAAACCGGCGAGGTGCACGTCAAACGTGTGGTGGTAGGCCACGATGCAGGTTTGCAAATCAACCCTGCGGGCGTGCAGCACCAGATCCACGGCAATGTGGTGCAAACCACCAGTCGCGCGTTGCACGAAGAAGTCAAGCTCAAGGCCCAAACCAATACGGTGGCCAATCTGGAGTGGGGCAGCTACCCCATCTTGAGTTTCAGGGACGTACCGGTGATCGAAGTGGTGTCTATGCCCCGCCCGGGTGAGCCGCCGTTGGGCGCGGGAGAGTCGTCCTCGGTGCCAGGCACAGCGGCCATTGCCAACGCGATATTCGATGCCACGGGCGTGCGCTTTCGCCAGCCACCGTTTACCGCCGAGGTGGTGCGCGCGGCGCTGAACCCCACACCGCAAGCTGCGCCCGATACGCTGGCGCACGCTGCGCAGAGCAAGCCAACGCCCCCGCAAACGCCGGAGCGCCCCAGCGTTCCCAGCACAGCCGTGTGGCCCCAGCCCAGAGGCACCTGGATCAAAGCCGGTGCATTGCTGGCAGGCGTGCTCAGCATGGCCGCCGCGCTGCTAGGCTGGCGCGCGTCCATCGCACCCGTGCAGCACAGCGCAAGCTCGCTGTACAAACAGTCCACCATCGATAAAGGCCGCCAGTTGGCCGCTTTAGGCAACTGCATAGGCTGTCACACCGCGCCCGGTGGCATACCCAATGCGGGAGGGCGCGCGATGGACACACCCTTTGGCACGGTCTACAGCACCAACCTCACACCCGACCCCGACACCGGAATAGGGCAATGGTCTTTCAGCGCCTTCCAGCGCGCCATGCGCGAAGGCATCTCGCGCGACGGGCATTTTTTGTACCCCGCGTTTCCCTACACCGCCTATGCCAAAGTGTCTGACGACGACCTCACCGCCCTCTACGCATACTTGATGGATCAGAGCGCCGTGCGCGCCCAGCCACCCTTCACGCAGCTAGCCTTTCCGTACAACGTGCGCGCTGCCATGGCAGGCTGGAACGCTTTGCACCACGACCCCAGCCCCTTTGTAGCCACCCCCAGCCAAAGCGCAGAATGGAACCGGGGTGCCTATCTGGTCAACGGCCTAGGCCATTGCGGTGCCTGCCACACTGCGCGCAATAGCCTGGGCGCAGAGAAGGGTGGCCCCGCCTACTTGGCAGGCGCTGTCATCGATGGCTGGGAGGCCCCCGCCCTCACCGCCCTGTCCCGCGCCCCCGTGCCGTGGAACGCCGCTGAGTTGTACCGCTACCTGCGCACCGGGCACACCCAGCAGCACGGCATTGCCGTTGGCCCCATGGGCAGCATCGTCAAAGAGCTGGCCAATGTGCAGGGAGAAGACATCCAGGCCATGGCCACCTACTTGGCCTCCTTCAACCAGCCGGTCACCGAGGCTGAGAGCGCAGAGCGTGCCAAGCAGGTTGTACTGGCTGCGCAAAAATCCGCCACTGATTTGTTAGGCCCCGGCCAGCGCATGTTCAGCGGAGCCTGCGCCGCCTGCCACCACGACGGCGACGGCCCCACACTGCTAGGCATCAACACCCCACTGGCCTTGAGCACCAAGCTGCACAGCGAGCGCCCCGACAACCTCATCCGCACCATCCTGCACGGCCTGCGCGAGCCCGCCAGCCCAGACATCGGCTTCATGCCAGCTTTCCGCTACAGCCTGGACGACACCCAAATCGCCCAGCTTGCCACCTACATGCGCAGCCGCTACGCACCCGCAGCCCCTGCCTGGGTTGACGTAGCAGCAACGGTATCGCGCCTGCGTGCGGCCAAGGGCGAACACTAATTCCCACCGTTCGCACAGCGTGGTTACTCATTAAATAGTAGCACTCCGTCTAATAAAATCAGTGGGGTACACAGGATAACGATAAATATTTGGCATCTTGGATGCCACCCAGCCGCTTTTTGCCACAAACCACCCTGGCGGACGCTTGGCACACCATTTTTGCCCAAACAGTCACTATTTATTTCGTAGCTGCTCCCGCAACATTCTAGAAGGCTACAGCGCCATAGATGCCTCAAAAACGGCTCCTGACGTGGCAAATTTTCAGCTTTCAGCCAACTTTTAGCCGTAGAGAGGCGGTAAATCGCTCAATACGGTGAATTTGACCAGGCTTTAAACACTGATAAGCCTATAGCCCGCTAAAATATTGCGGGAGCAGCTACGCAATGCATAGCGGTTATTTTTCGCGTGGAGCTGGCTGCCATAACCATTGCGGCACAATGGCATTCATGAAAATCGCCATCATCGTTGTACTTGCATCTCTAGCCACCCTCTACGCCGCAGCCATGGCCTGGCTGTGGTTTTACCAGGAAAAGCTGCTCTTCCAGCCCAGCGTGCTGGCCGCCGACTACCCGCTGGCTACCCAACCGGGCATGCAAGAGGTAAAGGTAAAGGTGCCCGGCGCGCAGCTCTCGGTGCTGCAGCTAAAGCTGCCAGCGCCCAAGGGCGTGGTGCTCTTTTTGCATGGCAACGGCGGCAATGTAGACAGCTGGTTTACCAACGCCGACTTTTACCGCCGCGCCAACTTTGACGTGGTGATGATGGACTACCGAGGCTACGGAAAAAGCACAGGCCAGATCGAATCCGAAGCCCAGCTGCGCGCCGACGTGCGCGCCGTGTGGCAGCACTTTGCGCCGCAATACCAAAACAAAAAGTGGGTGCTCTTGGGCCGCTCTCTGGGCACCGCCTTGGCCGCAGGTTTAAGTGTGGAGCTGGCCCAAGCAGGCAGAGCGCCCGACGCAACTATCCTCGTCTCAGCCTACCAAAGCATGCAGGCCATAGCCGCCACCCACTACCCCATTGTTCCGCAAGCCTTGCTGCGCTACCCGCTGCGAACGCAGGAAGCGGTGGCGCAGATACGCAGCCCGCTGTGGCTGGTCCACGGCGAGGCTGACACCTTGATTGCCCCCAGCCACAGCCAAGCCTTGCATCAGCTGGCCCCTGCATCCAAGTTGGTGTTGATACCCAAGGCGGGGCATAACGATTTACAGGAGTTTGAGGCGTATTTGCAGGCTTTGCGGGCCGGGCTGGATGCGAGCTAGCTGCTTTGGCTGAGTCTTGTAGCTTCGCCTGTCATAGACCTCGCGGCTTCGCGGCAGAGCGTGCGCTATGGGCATGCGCCCCGAGCTGCGGCCCGCTTCGCGGGAAGCCTGTGCAGTGCTCGCTTTTGGGGGAAGCATCGGAACTCGCTACGCTCAGACAGCCGATGCTTCTAATCCCCAAAAGCTCCGCGCTTCCAGCCCGCAGCTCTTATCGGGGCGCATACCCATAGCGCACGCGCTGCCGCGAATACAAAGGTTTTGGCAGAAATCCTGTTACGAAAATCACCTTATGTTTTTTGTAAATTTATCTGGCGGTAGCTCAAAAATTTTGCTCCAACCATTGAAAAATTGACAGCTTGCGTTCGTACTAATTGGCCCCTCTTGATATCGGAAGATAGAGGCAAGCAAACAGATGCGTTCTTTTCATTGTCATCACTAAATTATGTAATAAGTCTGATTATCAGTCTCCTTCAATATTTACTGCCCATCTCACACGCTGGCTGCTAGAGCTCTTATCAGTCTTTCTGTCCGCACTAACATGCGTCCGACGTGTTCCATCCAAAAAGGATACTAATGCGCCGTTAACATAGGAAGTATGATCAAAGTGTTTGTAACAAAGACCCTTACTTCTGCTTGGAAATGAATTTTTACGATCAGCTTATTGCGAAGGCGCAAGGAAAAGAAGTTCACGCTGAAATCGCAAATCATGGAATGATTGCCCAGTTTGAGCGTAAACGACGGATACGTGGTGTAGCCGCCACCCATGAGGAATCGCTGTTGCTTCAAGCGGGTGCCCGCTTGCTTGAACGGCGCAAACAGCTAGGTTTTAGCGTCAACCACATGGCGGTATGCTTGGATGTCACGGGACCCTGTTACCGCCAATGGGAAAGTCGTTTCGGAAATTTGGCACAGACAAAGCACCTGGAAAATGTGGCCAAGATTTTAATCGTGGATCCTTGCTGGATATCTCTGGGTATTAACCCGCCGACAGAGCGGATTAATGTTGGCGAGGGAGCCAGAGAAGTTAGATGGCGGCAGACGACACCAGGATTGTCGATTGAAGAACGTAAAGAGCTCGCTAAAAGAGCGCAGCGTCGACGTAAGGAGTTGAAGCTCTCGCCCTATCGCATTACCATGTTGATGGCGATGCAAGACTTTACGGTCAAACGTATGCAAAAAATGGAAGCATACCTGCCTGTTATCGCGGATGTTGCCGTTGAGGCGCGCTGGGAGCAGGTTTTGCACGTTCCTGTGGGTTGGATTCGCAATGTATTGATCGACGCAACACCAGCGTCAGAGTTGACGCTGGAACTGAACTTAACACATGCATCAACAATTGCCGAAGAAATTTTTGGGATTGGAATCTGGCTATCTAGGGCCAAATTCTCAACCAGAACGACATCGCTTGAAGGGCTCGAAGAGAACGAGCGTCGGATGGCCAAAATTTTCTCAACCCGTTATGGTGTCAATGGGGAATCCGAGTCTACCCTGCAGGCCATAGCGGATAGCGCTGGCCTCACCCGTCAACGAATTCAGCAAATCACGTCAAAAATGCGCGAACGCGCAATAGCCCTGGGCAATTCAGAGCCACCCTTAATCAGTCGTTTAAGACAAGAGATTGCACCTCTATTGCCACAAACGGTCGCAAATTTAGATTTGCATTTTCGGCAACTGCTTGGGGATTCGCTGTCTCTTGCAGGTGTTGAGAGATTCGCCCAAGATGTGCTCGAACGCAGTGTTTTGACAATCACGGAAAATCCAGCTAACTCACAAGTACCGTGGAAATCTGTTGCAATCGACCCCAATACACACGATTCGCACATATTGCGTGTTATTCGGGATGGGGTCATGGCTATGGTTCGCAATGTGGGAGCAGCGCAAGTGGATTTCATTTCCGGGGTCTCGTCCAGAGCGTCAGGAAAAGGAGTAATTCAAAGTAAGGTCATTGAGGTGATAAAGATGATTCCCGGCTTTGAATGGCTACAAGAACGCGACGGTTGGTTTTGGTTGGGCGAGAAGTATGAAAATCGATTGATAAATGTCGCGAAAAAAGTTCTAGCCGTGGCTGGTCGTCGCGTTGATATTGAAGATATTCATGGCGCAATGGCGCGGTCGCGCCGACTTAATTATGAAACGGCAATCGTGTCCCGCTACGCGGTGGAAGCCCCTTATGCAGTACTGGTGAGTGTTCTAGCAAATACCTCGTGGGTTGAATTGGTTCAATACGATGATTTTCGCTTGCGCGATCCTATTCCACTGGAATCCGTCTTATCCATGGTCGAGCTGGCGGTTTATCACTTGCTTTTTAACAGAGGCGGGATAGCATCTCGATTCGACATCCAGAAGGCGCTACTCGATGTTCCTGAGCCAGCGTTTACAGCAATAGCGCTGCACGCCACGCTAGATTCGTCACCAGTTTTCTACCGCATGGATACAGGCATCTTCGCGCTGCGAGGTGTTGTTTTATCTGCGCAGGCTCTCGTAGTAGCGAGTGCATCTGTGGGTGGGCCAAACAGCGCTAAGCATCAAGTCAGCTTGTCCCCAGACGGGCAGGGTTTTATTTCACTGCCGATAACAATCTTGTCCCACATGGTCAATTCTGGATACTTTGGCATCCCTAGGCAGCTCGCCAAACAACTGCCCTTGGGGGACTATAAACTTGAGGGTGTCGTTGAACCAATCACCCTTTCTGAGTTACCGAACGGTGAGTATCGTCTGCGCAAGTTTACCAAGCACCTAGTTGCTGCCGGTTTGAAGGTTGGAGACGTCATTACGCTCAGCTTCAAGCCGCAGATGCAGCAATTCAAATGGGTTAGATCGTCCTGAACTTCGAATCATGAATATGGCGTGGCGCTATATTTACAAATGTATGTAGCAGTTGGAACAGAAACTGAAATGCCTACCAATCTAGGCATCCGCTAAATCGCGTAGCGCTTTTGGGTTGCGCTGCGCAAGGGTAATCGGCGTAAGCGCTACGCCCGATGGCTGCTAGCATCCCTGCTCCCAGCCCTGCAAAGTGCGCACCGATACACCCAGCAACTTTGCAAACTGCGCCTGCGACAACTTGGAGTTTTGCCGCGCCGCTATCACCGGGGAATACACCACCGTACCCTCACCCCGCTGCATTTGGCGCACAGACTCCAGCAGCTCAGCCTCTAGGTCTCGGCTGGCCTCCCACTTAGCCAATTGCGCATCCGTCATCGGCTTTTTTACCGCAGGCTTCAACGGCTTTGCAGCGGGTTTGTTTAACAATTTATTTAACGGCATGACGTAACCCCTTTAAGGCGCAGAGCCCGCTGCCACCAGATCTTGCGGCGACAGCGTAGACAGCTGCGGATAAGCGCTGAAATCGCGGTCGGCTGTCCATAGCTGCGTGGCACCGTTTTCCAGGCAGATGGCGGCGATGCGGGCATCGTGAAACTGTGCGCCTACCGTTTTCGCAGCCTCGGTTAGCTGGCTCAAGATGTCCAGATGCTGTGGGGTAGGCGTCAAGAGCCGCGCGGTGGGCAGCGCCAGCAGGCTGCGGATTTGCGCGAAGGCTTGCTTGGCAGGCGTGGGTTGCTTGAAGATTTTGGGGTTAGTCACCACGGCCAAAAACTCATGCACGCACACCACGGGCACGCCCCAAGGCAGCGCACCCTGCGCTAGCCGCGCAATAGCAGTGCGCGCGATGAGGTGAAACGGGTTGTCACTGCGATGGGCATAGACCAAAAAATTCGTATCCAGCGCAATCATGAAGCGCTGCCGATGCTGGGTGGATTAGCCGCTTCGCGCCACTGGCCAGGCTCAATCAAATGGCCCGCTTTGGCAGGCTTGGGGTGAAAAGTCAAATCCGCCCATTCAGGCGCGGCGGCACCAGGCGCTTTGGGATGCATCGCCATGCGCAGCCCCATCTCGATCAACGCTTTGAGCGACATGCCCTGCGCACGCGCGGAAGCCTTGGCCTGCTCAAACAGGCCGTCAGACAGCTCGATGGTGGTTTTCATGCGGAGAACCCATATGTGAATATGGGTCGTATTGTAATTGCTTCAAATCGATTGCGCAAGCTAGGGTTTTCAAGCGGAGACCTCGCGGCTTCGCGGCAGAGCGTGCGCTATGGGCATGCGCCCCGAGTTGCGGCCCGCTGCGCGGGGAGCCTGTGCAGTGCTCGCTTTTGGGGGAAGCATCGGAACTCGCTTCGCTCAGACAGCCGATGCTTCTAATCCCCAAAAGCTCCGCGCTTCCAGCCCGCAGCTCTTATTGGGGCGCATACCCATAGCACACGCTCCGCCGCGAACATGAGCAGGTGAATCGCAGATGCTTCAGCTCCGTGCACAGTAATTTTATTGACCTAATCACGCTTCAACCTATCTGGACTTTTAGTGCAATGCGATTGTTCTAAAAATACAGCCTCAACGTTCGAGCTAAGCGGGCGACAACGGCAGGATGCCAGCGCCCGGTTGGCGAAAATGTACCACGTACCGCGTACCGTCGACCGGGCGCTGGCATCCTGCCGTTGTCGCTCCGCTTGAGCGAGCGGTTGGCATCAGGGGCACGATTGGATGGTGACCGCCAAGTGGGCATACACCTCGATGCAGGGCAAATTTCTGCGGAGTGGCTTGTTGAGGCATGCGGTCTTAGCGCAACTTCAAGCGGCTCAGAATTCGGTCCACCACCGATACATTAAAGTCTTCCGTAAGCATGAGCGAAGCAGATGAAGGGTCAATGTCCACGATTTCTCGATACTTCTTCTGGAACTCGTATCCATCCGCCCGGTAGCGCTCAAGAGCATCTTTCAGGTCGGAGAGATTGCTGGTGTCAATGACCATTCTGACGGCTGTTCCTTCGAGTGCGCAATCGTAGTAGCGCTTGCCTCCCGACTTTGTTAAGAGCATCGAGGAGTTGCCGCTGGCAATAAAGAAAGTGCCGCCGTTGCGGCAAATTCTGTTTGTCATGTACAGGCCGAATCCTGAGTTCGTCCAGTTGCCCTTCTTCTGTATCTTGGAACCCTTAAATGCCCTTCCTGAAATTGCGGGCATGAGCGCGAAGTTGATTGCCTTCTTGTCGTCTGAGACATCGATATGTGGGTTCCTTGCGAGAGTCGCCCGTAGGCCGATCCCTCGATCGAGAATAGCTACTTCGACTCGCTTGTTCGATGGCCAGTATTGAGCACAGATGTCAAATCGATCAGCTTTGCTGTGCTCTACCGCATTACGCATGATCTCCCTAATGGAGTATGTCAATGTGTCAAAAAGGGGGCCTTCTCTGCCCTGGCAGAGAAGTCTTGAAAGTTTCTGGCTTGTCGCTTCTATGTGACTTCCAACCTCGATGCCACTGATTGCCGCCTCCCGTTCGACCTCCTCCGTATTGAATACAGTGATTGGCAAATAGTTTGTGCTGCCCCTAGCTTGACCGGGTGCATTGCCATGAGCGAGTCCGAAGCACTGAAAGAATCCCATGTGCGCCGCGTAAGTCATGTGGTCAACGCCGCTACAGGTTATCTCCGGTTCAGGCCTGCGAGCATTGAGTTTTCGAAGCTCGCTGGCAATAAGGAGCATGGGAAAGGGTTCAACCAAGCCCACTTTGGAAAAGTCGATCTCAAACTCGGGATTGTCTGGTAGTGCGGCGAGCTTTGCGGAGAATTCCAGCGCTGAACGGAGGTCGAACTGACGCGGTGCGAAGATTTTGATCGGTGGCATATTGTGGAGGGAGCTACGGCTTTCTTCTGATTCCTAACGAATAGCGTTTATCTGTCGCGAGACCAAGCTGAAATAAACCAAGAGCGCCTCCTGCGACAGATAAACGCTATTCGTTAGCTTACCGTACTTTTGAGCTGTGATCCAGCCCTTAGTAGTTGATTAGCTGTATGGCAGTCGTATTGCTCATGGGTTAGCAATTGCTACGCTTTAGATAGCTTATTGCGCAATAATCTATTGGGCTACAGCCTGATTTGGCAGTAATTTATGCCTACCCAAGGCCATAGCAAACCAAGGTTGCGTGAAAAGAGCCGCAGCCCCGTGAAAGCGCGCTGCTGCGGCGCAGTGCCTACGCCACCCGATAAGAGCACCGGGCTGGAAGCGCGGAGTTTTTGGGGATCAGAAATTTAGATGTCTGAGCGAAGCGAGTTTCTAAATTTCCCCCAAAAGCGAGCACTGCACAGGCTTCCCGCGAAGCGGGCCGGGGCTCGGGTGGCGTGGGCACTGCGCCGTGGCGGGGCGCGTGGTGGAGCAACTACAAGAGCCCTCACCCCTGCCCTCTCCCGGGGGGAGAGGGGGGAAGATAGAAGATCAGGGCTGAGCCAGTTTAACCAAGGCTTGAACGTTAGCAGCCTTACCCAATCCCCAGCAAGCCGCAATCAACGCATTAGCGCGCTCAACACCCAACACCGGGTCCACCAAGCTGTGGAACTTGCCTTCCAGCATCGCATCGGTCAACGGCTTGTGGATCGACCCAATCGCGTGCTCGACAAACAGGTGGTGCACGGTGCCGTTGTTCAGCGTGATGGTCACGTCTACCGAGGCTTCGTCGATAGAGTTGTCTACCACGGCTGACACCTTGTCGCGCAGGGCGATGGTGTCTGCGCGTTGCACGATGGCGTCGGAATATTCGTCTTCGCCTGCCTGGCCAAACATCAGGCCCGCTGCGCAGGAGTGGAAGACGCTGAACTTGGCTTCCAGGCCGTCTTTGGGGGTTTTTTTGCCTGTGAGTTCTAGCACCAGGGAGTGCACCTTCAGTTCCACCTTGGCAATGTCGGTGGGCTTGATGTTGTGCAGATTGCGCAGTTGCACGCAGCCGTCGATGCTGGGGTGGATGACGATGCCGCAGGCGAAGGGCTTGTAGCTGTTAAAGCTGATCTCAAAGCGCTGGCCTAGCTCGCTGGTAATCTCGGTCCAGTCGTTTTTGGTGGAGATGGTTTGCGCCATGCCGCGTGGGGCTTCGATGGCGCGTTGGCTGGCGGTGAAGCCTTGCTGT
>JANMTF010000090.1:0-3767 GCA_031390175.1 Polaromonas sp. | reverse complement strand
AGCCACACCAGGGGCGGCACGCGGGCAAATACAATGTCGATGGTGGTGCGCAGGTCGCCCACGGCCAGCACCAGGCCAGCCAACAGCCCAAAGCACAGTGTAAACAGCACCAGCAGACAGGCGCTGGCGGCGCACACTGCGGCGTGCGCCACGATCAAGGGCACGGTGGCGTGGGAGGCCTGCGCAGAGTGGCGCACGATGTCTTGCATGTCAAAGTTGCCTTCCAGCTCGGCCTCGGTCAGGCGGATGGCGATGCTGGGCGCATTTTGCATGGCCATAGCCTGGGCGCAGATCATGGGGGCTATCTGCACCACCCAAATGGGCCACAGCGTGGCCAAGATGGTGGAGGACTGCTCCTGCAAGGCAGACGGCAAGGCAACAAAGATGGTGATACCCGCCAGCAAACCCAGAATTAACAAAATGGGCAGCATCTCGCGCATCTCGTTACTGCGCTCGCGCCGCATGATGGCGCGCGCAGCGGGTATGCGCCAACTGGAGCGGTACCACCATAGCTCACCCATGGCAAACCAGCGCAGCTTGGCGGGGGTGAGCAGCAGCGCGTTCAGGCTCAGCCGCCTTTCTGTGCGCTGGTGGCGAAGCAAGGCTTTGTTGTCGCTCATGGTGCGCTGCCAGTGCTTAAGACAAAGCACTCACTAGCTATGCTTTGGCTAGTGAGCGGTGTCATTTGGCAGCCTCTGAGCGCAATGCCGCGCCAGCCGCTACAGCGCGCTGGGCCAGTGTGCTGTAGCGCAACGCTGCGGCTGTGTCGCCCTGGGCTTGGCTAGCGCGTTGCAGTAGCACCAGGTCGGCCAGCACACGGGACGGCAGCCCCAAGTCTTGATCCAAGGCCAAGGCTTGCTGTGCGTCTACCAGCACCTGTGCATGCTGGCCCAGGGCGGCGTAGGCTTGGGCGCGCGCGCGCAGGGCATTGGCGCGGTCGTTGTTGTTTTGCGCAGCGGTGAAGGCTGCGCTGGCGCTGAGGGCTGCTGCTGCCGGGTTGCTAGAGGCCAGCTCGGTGCGCGCGCGCAGCACGCCCAAGGCTGAGCTTTGCGCGCAGGTGTTGGCACAAATACGCACCGCGTTTTGCAGGTGCGTTTGCGCGCGGGGCAAGTCGCTGTCCAAGGTCAATGCCGCTGCGCGGCCATGGGCGGTGGTAAGTACCTCAGGGCTTAGACCTGCAGGGCTTTGCAACAAAACGGTGATGATCTCCAGGGCCAGTGGTGCGCGGCCTGCGTCAGCCAGCGCGCGCGCTTGGCTTAAGCGGGCGCGGGCTTGCGGCTCGGGCAGGGCCAGGGTTTCGTACACCAAGGCCGCTGATTCGTAGCCTGCTGCAGCGCTGTCGAACTCACTCTTGGCGAAGGCTTGGGATGCACGGCGTTCGATGTTTTGCGCGGCTTGGGTGAGCGCATTGCTGGAAGCATTGTCTTCTTTGGTGGGCGAAGAACTTGCGCAAGCAGCTATGAACAATGTAGCGCATAAAGCCAGCACAACACGCGCTCCATACAGGCCCCGGGCCCGCGACGCGGGCAGCAGCGCGGGCACCGGCAAGCGCACTGGGGTGGGGCGCCGCATCATTTGACCACCTCGCCAGGCTTGCCTTCAAACCCGTCCAAGCCCAAATTACCATCTGCTGGCGGTGTGACAAAGTTGCGGATCGGCCATACCTTTTTGAGGCTTTCGGTGATCTCGGCGGCATCTTGTGTGGCTGCACGGGCCGCGCGCACGGTAGGCGGCAGGTCTTGCTTGGCTTCGCGGATGATCTGCTGCGCGTCCGCCGTGGTTTGCTTCACATTGCTGGCTGCGTCGCGGGCGTTGTCCAGCGTGGCTTTGGTTTTTTCGGTCACTTGGGGCAAGTCTTGCTCCAGCGTTTTCAAGGCGGCGCGCGCGCTCTCAGCCGCAGAGTTGGCAGTGACCAGCGCTTTTTGAATATCGCCCACCACGGCCTTGCGGTCACCATCGAGCTTGCCTGTGACGCTAGCGGCGCTGTTGCCCATGCGCTTGAACTGCAGCGACATTTCCTCTGCATTGGCCAGCACAGTAGACACTGAGCTGCGGATGTCTTTGCGCATCTCGCTGGCCTCGCCGGTGAGCTTTTTGGTGTCGTCCAATATGGGCTCGATCTTGCCGATGGCAATCGCCAGCTTTTCGATGGCCACCTTCACAGTGCCCATCACGTCTTCCAGCTCATTGCCCGTATCCATCGGCAAGGTGGCCTCGGCCACAATGCGCTTGCCTTCCAGTGTGCCGGGCACAATATCGATAAACTTGCCGCTGATCGGCCCGTCGCGGCCAAACTTTGCAGTAGCCCCGGCACTGATGAGCTTGAGCCGCTCTTGCACCACGCGCATGCGCACCTTGACGTTGAGGTTGGGCTCCAGGTCAATATTGTCGATCTCACCTATCTTGAAGCCCTTGAGCTTGACGGGTGTGCCCACTTGCACACCCACGGCGCCTGGCAACTCTACAAACAAATGCGTGGTGGGTGTGAACCAGCCTTGTCGCCAGGCCGATAAGCCGACCAACACCAGTCCAGACACCACGGCCAAGGTCAACCAAAACCGTCCAGGATTGCCCCTTGCCAGCTCAGCCATGTCGCGGTCAAACAGCGATTGGTCGATGCTCTGTGGGGGCGTGGCCTGGGTTGTAGCCTTAGGTGGGGCCTGGTCTTGCTCTGTCATGGTTGCTGAGGATAGCGCATTCCACAGCTTATAAGTGTCTAAATGAAAAAGGGCGGACCTTGGTTCGCCCTTTCTGAGTTGGTTTTGCGGACACTTACTTGCCTTTGCGCACTTCAGCTATCAGGTAGTCTGCAACGGCCAAGGCGCGCTCCATGGTTTGCGCCAAAGAGCCCGAGGTATAAAACCGGCCTGCAATACCCAAGGCGGGCACGCCGTCTACCTGGAACGCGTTTTGCAGCTGGGCTGCTTTTTGCGACTTGGACGATACGCTGAACGAGCTGTACAGGGCGTCAAACTTGGCTTTGTCCACGCCCTGCTTTTCCAGCCAGGCGCCAATGTTGGCTTGGGTGTTGAGGTTTTGCTTTTCTACATGGATGGCGTAGAACACCTTGGTGTGCAGCTCTTCTACTTTGCCCATGGCTTCCAAAGAGTAATACAAACGCTGCTGCGGCACAAAATCATCGCGAAAGGCTACTGGCGCGCGGCGCACGACGACATCTTTGGCGGTGCGCTTGATCCAGGCTTCCAGTTGGGGTTCAAACGCATTGCAGTGCGGGCAGTTGTACCAAAAAAACTCCACTACCTCGATCTTGCCGCCAGCATTGTCGGTGGGGGCGCGCTTGTCCAGCGTAATGTAGTCTTTGCCTTCTTGAAAGCCCGGCGCAGCTTGCGCATAAGCCGACTGCAAAGCACCGGCCGAAGCCGCCAAACCTAAAGAAAAATCACGACGCAACATACCTTCACACTCCAATAATTAATGGCAGCACAGCGCTGCATTTGCTCTCACACAGACCCCAAAGACTTCTCGCAACCGTTAAAGGTTCCCCCGCCAGGGCAGGGCACTTAGCGCTGCACCCGCACCAGCGCAGTGTCAAAACCGCCGCTGTCGAGCTTGTCCTTGATTTTTTCGGCTTCGTCTTTGTTGCCGAAAGGCCCCACCCGTACTCTGTACACCGTGCGGCCAGACTGCTCACGCTCGGTCACCTTGGCATCCATGCCCAGCATGCCCAGCTTGGCGCGCTGGCTTTCAGCATCCTCTGGCGTTCTGAAAGCACCCGCCTGCACCAGATAGGTAAACGGGTCTGCCCC
>JANMTF010000080.1:0-4551 GCA_031390175.1 Polaromonas sp. | reverse complement strand
GATCATGCTGATCTGCGGCACCACGCCGCTGGCCATCACGTTACGCTGGAACACGTCGGCATAGCCGCCGAGGGACGCCACGCCTTCCTGGATGCGCGCGCCCCCCGAGTCGTTCAGGCCAATCACGGGTGCACCCACCTTCATGGCCTGGTCCATGACCTTGCAAATTTTCTCGGCATGCGCCTCACTCAGTGCGCCGCCAAACACGGTGAAGTCTTGGCTGAACACAAACACCAAGCGCCCGTTGATCATGCCGTAGCCCGTAACTACACCGTCGCCAGGAATCTTCTGGTCTTGCATGCCAAAGTCCACGCAGCGGTGCTCGACGAACATGTCCCACTCTTCAAAACTGCCTTCGTCCAGCAGTATCTCCAACCGTTCACGCGCGGTGAGCTTGCCTTTTTTGTGCTGCGCGTCAATGCGCTTTTGTCCACCGCCCAAGCGGGCGAGTTGGCGCTTGGCTTCTAGTTGTTCTAGGATGTCTTGCATGGTGTTCTCTTTATCTCTGTATTAATCTAGTTACTATGTATTTCGTAGCTGCTTGCGCAATATTCTATTGGGCTGCAAGCAGATTTCGTGCTGCAGTGGATGCCGCTACATGGCCGCAAAGTACTTGCTGCGTCAACTGCGGCAACAGCGCCTGTACCTGCGGGCTTTGCTTGAAGGCTTGCCTCAAACCCGCCTCAATCCGCTCCCACATCCACGCCAGCGACTGCTGTTGCCTGCGCTGCGCCAGCTTGCCGCTCTGCACTTGCAAATCTTTGAAGCTGGACACGCTCTGCCAAAACTCTTGCACACCCGTGCCGTGCAAAGCCGAGAGTTGAATGGCTTGTGGATGCCAAACCGCCCGGTCGTGTTGGGCATGCGCAGGATTGCCCTGCTGGCCAAACAGCCGCATGGCTGAGGTGATCTGCGCCTGCGCGCGCGTGGCGGCATCTTTGTCAATGTCGGCCTTGTTGATCACCACCAAATCGGCCAGCTCCATCACGCCTTTTTTGATCGCCTGCAAGTCGTCCCCCGCATTGGGCAGCTGCATCAGCACAAACATATCCGTCATACCTGCCACTGCGGTTTCGCTCTGGCCCACGCCCACGGTTTCGACAATCACAATGTCATAGCCCGCCGCCTCACACACCAGCATGGCCTCACGCGTTTTCTCGGCCACCCCGCCCAATGTGCCGCTGCTGGGGCTGGGACGGATATAGGCCCTCTCATGCACCGACAGCTTTTCCATCCGCGTTTTGTCACCCAATATGGAGCCGCCAGAGATGGTGGACGATGGATCGATGGTGAGCACGGCAACTTTGTGGCCTTGGTCAATGAGATAGAGCCCGAGAGTTTCAATGAAGGTGGATTTGCCCACGCCAGGCACACCACTGATACCTAAACGAAACGACTTGCCAGTCATAGGCAACAGAGAAGTCAACAACACATCTGCCTGCGCACGATGATCTACGCGAGTGGACTCCAACAGCGTAATGGCTTTGGCAATGGCGCGGCGCTGCTGTACACCCGTGGTCGAAGTCACCGCGTCAAATAAGGCGTTAGACATGCGTGTGCTTTCTCATGGCTGCTTCACACAATCTCAAACGCCCGGCCATCGGGTAGCCGATAGCGGCTAAAGTCTTTGATGTCCAGTGTCAACACTGCGGTAACCCCGCTTTCATGGGCCAGCCAGTACAGCGAGGCATCGGCAAAATCCATCTCCGAGCGGGGTGGTTGGGTATATGCCTGCATCCACTGCGTCATGGGCAGCAAATCTTCAGCTTGAAAGGGGAATACTTGCACACCGCCCAACGCCACCCATTTGAGCATTTCCAGCCGCGCCACACTGTCCAGCAGATGGCTGGCCTCCACCACGCAGGGCCAGGTGGTGTAGAGCCGATATGCCGACGTGCTGTCTGCCAGCAAGCCTTCGTAATGGCTGTGCGCGGGCTCACTGGCATCAAACAATGCAATCAGCGGGCCTGCGTCAATCAAGGCAATTTTCATGGGGCGCTTTTTCTTGCGCCAGGCGATGCTTTTGCGGCTTGGTACTGCAGCCAGTCCCGCGTGTCTGCATCGTGTTGCGACTTGAGCTTGCTACGCAGACGCTCGCTGGTGCTTGGACTGGCTGCTTTGCTTACACCGCTCTCATGCATGGGTACTGCTGCGGTACGCAAACCTGCAAACTCCTCACGCACCTGCTGTAGCAACTGGTACGGGTCTTTGCGGCCCAGCGCGCGCTCTACAGCGTCCACGATGAACTGCGACTTGGACACACCTTGGCGCTTGGCAGCCAGCTCCAGCTCGTTTTCCAACAAAGGATTCATGCGCACAGAAACGGTCATATCAGGCTCCAGGAAATGTATTACAAAAATACTGTATCACATTATCCGGTTTCAAGCTGCCAACGCCTTCTTGATCTGCTCCAACACATCTTTTGCACTCACCGGAATCGGCGTACCCGGCCCGTAAATACCCTTCACTCCCGCCGCATACAAAAAGTCATAATCCTGCCGTGGAATCACGCCGCCAACAAAGACGATGATGTCGTCTGCGCCTTGTTTTTTTAGCTCGGCGATGATGGCGGGGACCAGGGTTTTGTGGCCTGCGGCTAGCGTGCTTACGCCGACGGCGTGCACGTCGTTCTCAATCGCTTGGCGGGCGCACTCTTCGGGGGTTTGGAACAGCGGGCCCATATCCACGTCAAAGCCCAAGTCGGCAAAGGCGGTGGCTACCACTTTGGCACCCCGGTCGTGGCCGTCTTGGCCTAGTTTGCTGATCATCACGCGGGGGCGGCGGCCTTGGGCTTCGGCGAAGTCTGCGATGTCTTTTTTGAGTTGGTTCCAGTATTCCATGGTGTCACCTTGGCTTGCGTCTGCGTCGTAAGCGGCGGCGTACACACCGCTGACTTTGTGGATGTCGGCGCGGTGGCGGCCAAAGGCTTTTTCTAGCGCGTCGCTGACTTCGCCTACCGTGGCGCGCAGGCGGATGGCTTGGACGGTGAGGTCTAGCAAATTGCTGGTGCCCCCCATTCCCTCGTGCCCCGCTGCAAAAGTAATAGCTGCCAGCGCTTTATCTACCTTGGCTTGATCGCGTTTCGCCTTAATTTCTTTCAGCCGAGCAATCTGCCCCTCCCGCACCGCCACGTTGTCAATATCCCGCGCCTCAATCGCATCCTCAGTCTTCAGCTTGTACTTATTCACGCCCACGATCACGTCTTGCCCACTGTCAATGCGCGCCTGCTTCTCGGCCGCAGCCGCTTCAATTTTCAGCTTGGCCCAGCCGCTGTCCACGGCTTTCACCATGCCGCCCATGGCCTCGACCTCTTCAATAATTTTCCACGCCGCATCCGCCATGTCCTGCGTGAGTTTTTCCATCATGTAGCTGCCGGCCCAAGGGTCTACCACCGCGCCAATGTGCGTCTCTTCTTGAATAATCAACTGTGTGTTACGCGCAATGCGGGATGAAAACTCAGTAGGCAAGGCAATCGCCTCGTCAAAGCTATTGGTATGCAGCGACTGCGTGCCACCAAACACCGCCGCCATTGCCTCAATGGTGGTGCGCACAATGTTGTTGTACGGGTCTTGCTCGGTCAGGCTCCAGCCCGAGGTTTGGCAGTGCGTGCGCAGCATGAGCGACTTAGGCTGCTTGGCATCAAAGCCCTTCATGATGCGGCACCACAGCAGGCGCGCGGCGCGCATTTTGGCTACCTCTAAATAGAAGTTCATGCCAATCGCCCAGAAGAAGCTCAGGCGCCCGGCAAACTCGTCCACGTCCATGCCTTTGCCAATCGCCGTCTTCACATATTCTTTGCCATCGGCCAGCGTAAAGGCCAGCTCCAGCGCCTGGTTAGCGCCCGCCTCTTGCATGTGGTAGCCGCTAATAGAAATCGAATTGAACTTCGGCATGTTCTTAGCCGTGTATTCAATGATGTCGCCAATAATGCGCATGCTGGGCGCGGGCGGGTAGATGTAGGTGTTGCGCACCATGAACTCTTTAAGAATGTCGTTTTGTATCGTGCCGCTCAGCTGCGCCTGCGCTACGCCCTGCTCCTCTGCCGCCACGATGTAGCCCGCCAACACCGGCAGCACCGCGCCGTTCATCGTCATGCTCACGCTCACCTTGTCCAGCGGTATCTGGTCAAACAAAATCTTCATGTCCTCCACGCTGTCAATGGCCACGCCCGCCTTGCCCACATCGCCCGTCACACGCGGGTGGTCGCTGTCGTAGCCACGGTGCGTGGCCAGGTCAAACGCCACGCTCACGCCCTGCCCGCCTGCGGCCAAGGCCTTGCGGTAAAACGCATTCGACTCTTCAGCGGTAGAAAACCCCGCGTACTGCCGTATCGTCCACGGCCGCACCGCATACATCGTGGCCTGCGGGCCGCGCAGGTAGGGCTCAAAGCCGGGCAGCGTGTGGGTGTGCGGCAGGTCCTTCACATCATCCGCCGTGTACAGCGGCTTCACGGCAATGCCGTCGGGCGTGTGCCAATTAAGCGCATCTACATTGCCACCGGGGGCAGATTTGGCAGCGGCCTTGGCCCAGTCAGCCAAGGTGGCGGTTTTG
>JANMTF010000051.1:0-31051 GCA_031390175.1 Polaromonas sp. | reverse complement strand
CACAGCGCTGCTAAAACCGGTGCGCTGCATTTGCACCAGTTGGTCAATCAGCACGTCGCCGGTGGCGCGAATCTCGCCTTGGTAGCCCAGGCGGCGGCGCAGTTGCACGGCTTGGCTGAAGGCCCGGCCGTCAGAGAACTTGGGGAAATGCAGCTCTACAGCATCTGCCGCTCCCAGCTCCGCTTGCAGGCTGTCTACATCGATGTCATTGGCTATCTTTAAGGTGTTTTGGCCTGTAGATCCCTGTTTAATAGCGGGAGAAGCTACGAGATTGATAGTGTTTGTCATGTCCATTTCTCCTTATGCGGCGTGCGCATCGACAAAACGGGCGCTGTTGGCCGCCGCTTTGAACGGCTCCATACCTACGCGGCGAAGGGTGTCGATAAAGGTCTCGTGTGCGCTATGGGCTGCGCCATCGTCTTTGGCAATACGCAGGTTTTTGTATTCGGTGAGCACCGCGTCAATCACCTCCACCACTTCGGCTGCGCTGAACGCCGGCCCCACCACTTTGCCCGCTACGGGCGCGCCGCTGAGCTTGGAGCCGTCTGAGCCGCCCAAGGTGATCTGGTACCACTCCTTGCCGTCTTTGTCCACGCCCAAGATGCCAATGTGGCCGCTGTGGTGGTGACCGCAGGAGTTGATGCAGCCGCTCATGTGCAGGTCAATTTCGCCCAGGTCGTCCAGCTCGTCCAGGTCTTGGTAGCGCGCGGTAATGGCCTCGGCTATAGGCAGGCTGCGGGCGTTGGCGAGGGCGCAAAAGTCGCCGCCGGGGCAGGCGATCATGTCGCTGAGCAGATGGATATTCGGCTTGGCAAAGCCTGCCTTGCGCGCCGCTTGCCACAGGGCGGGCAATTGGTCGCAGTTGACCCAGGGCAGCAACAGGTTTTGGTCGTGCGTCACACGCACTTCGCCTTCGCTAAAACGCTCGGCCAAGTCAGCGGCTTGCAGCAGTTGCTCGGCCGTTGCATCGCCGGGCGCGTAGCCCAGGCGTTTGAACGACAGGGTGACGGCGCGCAGGTTGGGGTTGGCATGCGCAGTGACGTTGCGGATGATCCAGCGGGTGAACTCCACATCGTCTTCAGCAGCCGCCTTGAGCACATTGCTCACTTTAAATGCTACTTTATCCATAGCTGTCTGCGCACATATTGTATGGGCTGGTGGAACAAAGGATGCCGAAACGCGGTCTAGCTCGGCCTGAGTAATGGTATGCGGCGCACCGTCTTGCGTGAGGATGCGGGCAAACTCGGCATCTACATCGTCAATATACTTTTGCCCCTCGGCTTTCACCAAAATTTTGATGCGCGCCTTGTAGATGTTGTCGCGGCGACCGTACAAGTTGTAGACGCGGATGATGGCCTCAGAGTAATTCAAAATCTGGTTCCACGGCAAAAACTCGCGCACCACCGTGCCGATGATGGGCGTGCGCCCCATGCCGCCACCGACCAGTACTTTAAAACCCAGATCACCTTCGCTATTGCGGATGAGGTGCAAGCCCACATCGTGCCAAGCGGTGGCGGCGCGATCCTCTTTGGCCCCCGTCACAGCAAACTTGAACTTTCGCGGCAAAAAAGCAAACTCGGGGTGCAGGGTACTCCACTGGCGCAAGATTTCGCAAAACGGGCGCGGGTCGGCAATCTCGTCGGGCGCAATACCCGCCAGCTCGTCACTGGTGATGTTGCGAATGCAGTTGCCGCTGGTCTGAATGCCGTGCATATTGACGCTGGCCAGCAGGTCCATCACGTCGGCGCTTATGTCCAGCGGTATCCAGTTGAACTGCACGTTTTGGCGGGTGGTGAAGTGGCCGTAGCCTTTGGTGAGCTGCACGCCCTTGCCGCCGAGCTTGGCTTGGCCGTCCACAGCGGTTTTGAACACGTCGTTAGAAGGTTGGTCGTACTCGGCTGCAATCTTGGCCATCACCCGCAGTTGTGCAGCGGACATTTCGCCATAGGGCACAGCCACCCGCAGCATGGGAGCGTAGCGCTGCACATACCAGCCGTTTTGCAGGCGCAGCGGGCGAAACTCTTCGTCACCCAGCGTGCCAGCCAGGTTGCGCTCCAGCTGGTCACGGTACTGCGCGGCGCGCTGTTTGACGAAAGTTTTGTCGAAGTCGGTGTATTGGTACATGGCTAGTTTTTTAATCGAAGACAGTTTTAGATGGCAATTAATTTCACGCCAGCGTAGGCCAGCAAGAAAGACAGAAGGGAGCGCAGCGCCCGCTCGGGCACCTTGGCGCTAAAGTGGGTGCCCAGCCAAATACCCGGCAGCGAGCCCGCCAGCAGCTTGGCCAATAGACCCCAGTCCACCGAGCCAATCGACGCATGGCCCAGTCCCGCCACCAAGGTCAAGGGCACGGCGTAAGCCAGGTCCGCCGCCACAATGCGCGGCAAGGGCAGGGCGGGGTAGAGCAGCATCAGCACTGTGACGCCAATCGCGCCAGCGCCTACCGAGGTAACGGACACCAGCGCGCCAATCAGCGCACCAAACAGCACGGGCAGCGCCCAATGGCGCGGCTGGGTGGCTTTGGCCAGTTGCTCACCCGACAGATTGCGCGGGCTGGCTTTGCCTTTGACGGCTTTGTACAGCGTGGCAAGGGCGGTAAGCAAGAGCGCAAAACCCAGCGTGGTTGTCATGAGCTTTTGCACGGCGGGGTCGGTCGTGCCCACGGTGTGCAAAAGGTAAATAGAAACAAGCGCAGCAGGGATAGACCCTGCGCACAGCAAGCCCACAATACGCCAGTCCACCGTC
Organism: Polaromonas sp.; assembly: GCA_031390175.1. Taxonomy (GTDB): domain Bacteria; phylum Pseudomonadota; class Gammaproteobacteria; order Burkholderiales; family Burkholderiaceae_C; genus JAAFIP01. Next base: position 28,306 of record JANMTF010000051.1, on the reverse strand, counting down.
TTGGCGCGCGCCAGGTTAATCGTGCCGCCCAGCTTGGTAAAGGCCGCAAACAGCAGGTCAGTGCCAATAGCAAGGTAAGGCTTGATGCCAAAACCAAAAATGAGAATCGGCGTCATCAGCGAGCCGCCACCCACCCCCGTGAGACCCACGGTAAGCCCCACTAAAAACCCCGCAAAGATAAACGCCAAATCAGCCATGGGGTGACTGTAGGCGCGGCCCTTATGAAAACAAACTACATTTTTGTTGGTGGCTTATGCGCATAAGCATATTCGCCAGGGTTTATGCGGGTTTGCGGGGGCACGAGGGAAATTGGTGAGGCAAATGAGGTTGAAGCAAATGGGGTCAGATCAAAATTCATGAAGACTATCTCATCGAAGCGCGCAACGCCAAACGAAATTTTGCTCTGACCCCTTTTGCGTAGTCACCGGCGACTACAACCCGCGCGGATAGATGGTCTCGCTTCGCTGCAAAGCCTGTGACATGACTTTGCCGCGAAAACGGGGTTTTAGCTAACGGAGGTTTCTAGGTGTGGTGTGGCACGGGCTTCATTTGAAATGGCGTCCATTTTTAAGAACATGGCAGCCTCGGCCATATGCCTGTCCCACTCACCGTATGCACAATCTATTGCTCTCGTTGGAATACGCGTTGCCAGCAGCAGATCGTCACATAGTGTTGCATAGTCGGTCCAAAATTGGTGCATTCCACTGATGCCTGTGAGTTCATGGCACGTCGAATAGCGTGTGTGCTCCAAATAACTTGCAACCTTGTGGCTCCAATCTTCACCTCGCATCGCACAAATCTCCCGTGAATGATGGGCGACATCGGGTGGACGCAAATACACCATCTTCGGGTTCAGGCATGCCACTACCGCTTCAAAGCGACGGTAATACTGCTCGATCCCGGTTTCCTGCATTTCCATCATGAAGCGTACGGTTGACTGAAATGCAATGCCCTCGACGATGTGAACAGTCTTTTGTCCTTTGCATTGATCGACAAAGCGCGCCCATGTTGCCAAGCATTCCTCAGCAAAACGACCTTGCGAATTCGCTGTATGTGCCGCCTTCATCCGCAGCGGATGGTCTGGCGATTCCTCAAGGTACCACTGCACGTCAATACCTAAACTAGCTGCGTTGGCGCACAAGCGCTCCGCCATAGTGCTTTTGCCTGAACCTGGCACGCCTTCGATAAACACCATCTGCATTGTTGGCTAGGCTCTAAGCCCCATCAGCGACAAGATAATGCCACCAAGTGCCAGCAAGAGAAGCAGCAAGGTGGGAACCATGGTCAGCATGAAACCAGTGCCGCGCTTGGTCGGGTCGCTGACGTAGGCGCGCCAGTAGAGATGCCGCCCGATCAAATAGATCGCGCCCAAGCCAGCAACCCACAGAGAGGGCCAATACTTTGAAGCTAGCAAGAGCGCGGGTAAAAAGGCGACTAGCATCTCCAGCGTGTTCATTTGTACGCGGTACATACGCTCAAAGCCCTCGTGACCCGTGATCGCTGGCGCCTTCAGGCCAGACTTTCGGCGAGCGTTTCCGGTCAGTGCACCGAAAGCAAAAAACTGAAGCACCGCAAGTACTGCGACCAACTCTACATATTGCATAGCGTCTCCTGAAAGAAAGTTAAATCACAGCGCCAAATTCTAGCTAGCCTCATTGAAGGTGCTGTTGGGCTGCCGTCTAGTGTAAGGGCAGGTCAACTGAGGGGATTTGGCGCGCGTATTGCAAGACGACCACTATATATTTAATAGCTGCTCCCGCAATATTCTATTGGCCTGCAAGCACATTTATAATGTATCCCAATGCAAGCCTTCTACGCCGATCAATTTGAGCTGCCCTTGCCGCTGGGCCACCGCTTCCCTATGCGCAAATACCGCTTGCTGCGCGACTGGCTGACTGAGCATTTGCCGCAGGTGCAGCTGGGCGTGGCGCAGCCTGCCACAGATGGCGAGCTGGCGCTGTGCCATACGCCGCAGTACGTGCAAGGCATTTGCACGGGCAGCGTTGACCCGAAGGTGATGCGTGAGATTGGCTTTCCGTGGAGCTTGGCGATGGCTGAGCGGGCGCGCAGGTCGGTGGGGGCCAGCTTGGCAGCGGCGCGCAGCAGCCTGGGGTTGGCGCATGGCCAAGCACAGGGCAAACCGCAAGGCATCGCCGCCAACCTGGCGGGCGGCACGCACCACAGCTATGCCGACAAAGGCGGCGGGTTTTGCGTGTTCAACGACTTTGCCGTCACCGCCCGGCTGATGCAGGCCGAGTGGTCGCGCCAGCACCGCGCGCCTTTGCAGGTGGCCATCATCGACTTGGACGTACACCAAGGCAATGGCACAGCCAGCATTTTTAAAAACGACGCCAGCGTGTTCACCCTGTCGCTGCACGGGGCCAAGAACTTCCCGTTTCGCAAAGAGGCCAGCGATTTGGATGTCGACTTGCCCGACGGCTGCCAGGACGCTGACTACCTGCACGCCCTGGAGCTGGCGCTGGACGAGCTGGAGCGGCGATTCAAGCCCGGTTTGGTGCTGTACTTGGCAGGTGCAGACCCGCATGAGGGCGACAGGCTAGGGCGCCTAAAGCTGACGTATGACGGCCTGGAGGCGCGCGACCGCCGGGTGATGGACTGGTGCTGGCAACGGCGGATACCAATGGCCTTTGCCATGGGCGGCGGCTACGGCACCGAGCTGGACACCACGCTGCGCGTGCAGCAGGCGACCTACCGGGTGGGCGTGCAGTATGCGGCCAAGTGGCAAAATGCGCTTGCCTGACATCATGTTTATCCTTGGAGCGGCTGCTTGATAACACAGCATCCCCTTGAGCCATTGCCGCCGCCATTCAACTCGCAGTGGCTGCAATCCCCGTTGCACTGACCCGCCAAGCAAGCTCGGGCCACTGGGTCAAATTCTTGTTAGACTGCGCCCCATCGATTGGGAGAACCTTATGCAAGACACACAAACCGCCGTCTACGGCGCTGGCAAACTCACCCCCCAGGCACCGCGCAAACCGGTCAGCCTGCTGCGCCTGCGCGAGATGCGCGAACGCGGCGAGAAAATCACCATGCTCACCGCCTACGACGCCACCTTTGCCAGCGTGGCCGATGCCGCCGGGGTAGACACCATCTTGGTCGGCGACTCGCTGGGCATGGTGTGCCAAGGCCTGCCCAGCACCACCGGCGTGAGCCTGGAGACCATGCGCTATCACGTCGAATCCGTCTCACGCGGCCTGCACAGAACCCAAGGCACCGCCTGGCTGATAGGCGACCTGCCCTTTGGCAGCTACCACGAAAGCCGCGAGCAAGCCCTGCGCAGTGCCAGCGTGCTCATGCAAGCTGGTGCGCACATGGTCAAGCTGGAAGGCGGCGGCTGGACGACGGAGACCGTGCGCTTTTTGGTAGAGCGCGGCATCCCCGTCTGCGCCCACCTGGGCCTCACACCGCAAACCGTGCACGCCCTGGGCGGCTACCGCGTGCAGGGCAAAACCGACGAATCCGCTAGCGCGATGAAGCGCCACGCCCACGAACTGCAAGACGCAGGCGCCGCCATGCTGGTGCTAGAGATGGTGCCCCACACGCTGGCAGCCACGCTGACAGAAGAGCTCAAAACTTGCCACACCATCGGCATCGGTGCAGGCGTGGGCTGCGCGGGCCAGGTGCTGGTGCTGCACGACATGCTGGGTATCAACCTGGGCAAAATGCCCAAGTTTGTGCGTAACTTCATGGAAGGCACCGGCGACGTCAAAGCCGCCATGCAGGCCTATGTCAACGCCGTCAAGGCTGGCACGTTTCCAGACAACGCGCTGCATGCGTGGTAAAAAATTAAGCCATGAAAATCTGCCACACCATCGAAGAACTTCGCACCACCCTGCACGGCAAACGCAGCGCCTTCGTCCCCACCATGGGCAACCTGCACGCCGGCCACATGGCCCTGGTGCAGCGCGCCAACCAGTGCAAAACCGAAGGTAAAGTCGACACCACCGTCTCCAGCATCTTCGTCAACCGCCTGCAGTTCTTGCCGCATGAGGACTTTGACAAATACCCCCGCACCTGGGACAGCGACTGCGCGCAGCTGCAAGCCAACGGCTGCGACGTGCTGTTTGCGCCCAACGAGCAGGTGCTGTACCCCGAGCCGCAAACCTTCAAAGTGCACCCCCCCGCCGCACTGGCCGACATCCTGGAAGGCCACTTCCGCCCCGGCTTCTTCATAGGGGTGTGCACCGTGGTGATGAAGCTCTTTCAGTGCGTGCAACCCAGCGTCGCCATCTTCGGCAAAAAAGACTACCAGCAAAACATGGTGCTGCGCCACATGGTGCGCCAGTTTGCCTGCGGCATAGAGATGATCGCCCACGACACCCGCCGCGCCGACGACGGCCTGGCCCTCAGCTCACGCAATGGCTTCTTAAGCGCACCAGAGCGGGCTGAAGCCGTGCAACTGTCATTGGCACTCAAGTCCCTCATCGCTCAAGTCAAAGCAGGCCACACAGACTACGCTGCGCTGGAAGCGGCTGCCATGCAAGCCCTCGCAGCACGCGGCTGGAAACCCGACTACCTCACCATCCGCCGCCAAGCCGATTTGCAGCCACCGCTGCCCGGCGATGCGCCTGCCGCGCTGGTGGCGCTGGGGGCAGCCAAGCTGGGGACAACGCGCTTGATTGATAACCTGGAAGTTTCGGCGCCACAATGATGGCAAACGTGCGCTATTATATCCGTAGCTGCTCCCGCTATATTCCATTGGGCTGCAGCCTGATAGATGCCCTATAAAAGCTATTCTTCGAGCATTTTTCAGCCATCAAAGCGTTTGAAAAACGATAAAGCTGGCCAAAAACCTCCAAAACGGCCTGTTTACACCTGTTTACACCTGTTTTCAACGAGTCAATCGCTCTCTAGGCCAATAGAATATTGCGGGAGCAGCTTCTATTTTGATAGTGATGCAGTTCGACTAGAAAGTACTTTGCACCTCGTCCATTCACCTCAGAGTGTTGATTGTGCCCACAAATGATGGCATAATTATTCAAACTGGAGAATCTTATGGAAGCCTTTGCAGTGCGCGACCTGCGCGAACACACCGGGGATTTGGTACGCAACGCTGAAAACGGCGAGTACTCCATTGTCTCCAAACACGGCAAACCGTTGTTTGTAGCCTTGCCTTTCAATGATGCGTTGCTCACATCCGGCGTGAGCGTAGCCTTGGCCGACAAAATGGTGCTGCAAGCTGAGCTGTCGGTAGCCGCAGGGGCCAAGCTGGCAGGTATGCCCTATGCACGCTACTTGCAGCACTTGGGTGCGCTGGGCTACAGCATGTTGGACGAATCTGCCGACATGGCCGCAGAGTTGGCCACGCTGCAAACCCATCTTACGTCTCGCCCCAAGACTAACCCAGCGCCGACAAAGCAATGAGCCCCAAGCTCATTGTGGCCGATGCGGGGCCACTGATAGCCCTTGCCATTGGCGGCGTATTGCCTGCGTGTGTCGCCATGCTGGGCGGCCTGTATGTACCAGAGGCAGTGCTGCAAGAATGCACCAACGATCCTTCAGCCCCCGGAGCCGCAGTGATTCAAAGAGTCAGCACTGCGGGTGAGGTGCACATCGTGCCTCAAAGCGTACTTATCCAACTTGATGCAGCACTTGCGCAGGGTTTAGGCACCGGCGAACTTGCCGTGCTGTCCTACGCAGCAGAGCATGATTTATTAGCCCTCATCGACGAACGCCGCGCACGCCGTATTGCGCAGCATTTGAAAATACCATGTATCGGCAGCGGTACTTTGGTGGCCCAGCTCAAGCAACAAGGCTTGATCAACAGCATTGAGCCGATATTTGCCGCATGGCAAAAGCATGGGTACTTTGTGTCGGATAAAGTCAAAAGCGATATTGTGATGCGCAGCGTCACGTAGCATTTATTCAGGTGAGTGATGTACAAGTAGCGAACATCTGGCAAGATGACTTTAAACCGTTTACTTTTGAAGCCAATTTTTGGACACGCATCGAAAAAGCATTGGCGCGCTTTGCTGACTCCAAAGTACGCCAATGCGGGTCATAATTTGTTCCATGGTGCGGGCTGAAGATTTCATCCCCCTTACCCGCAACCACCTCGCGTGGTTCAGTCCAAAATGGTTTATTTGTCGCAGGAGGCGCTCTTGATTTCTTTCAGCTTGGTCTCGCGACAGATAAACGATATTCGTTAAATTGCTCCATGGTTTATCTCAACTGTTCAGGCGTTCGCTTCGGTTCACAACTTGACGAGAAGCATCTTTTTCAATGGGCAGCGGAGATAGCATGCTTTGTTCGCTGGGAGCAAGACACTCTTGTCGTGAAGTCGCGTCGAATTTCCGAAGACTCGTTACGCGACTTGCTTGCACTTTTCTGGCGCTACAACATCCCAATGAAACAGTTGGCGCAGTTTAGAAACACGGCTAATGAGGCGTGGTTTGCCGCGCCAATCATGTACTGGCACAAAAAGGTGTTCGCCCCGCAACTTAACCTGCCGTCCAACGCGGGCGCCCCTGCGGGTCGCAGGGGGGCTTCACGTTAGGCATCACCATCAGAATGTTGCGCGTTCCCACCTTCGAATGCCAGATCTGGATCGACGACCTCGCGGTCAGATACCCAGCCGTTTCCGAAAGCGTTCTCGACAAGATTGCCACCGAGTTGAACCAACTCGCGAGCGAATTTGACTGGGCCAAGATCCACGCCTCTGAATCCAGCCCTGGCGAGGAACGCCTATACCTTCTCGCCCAAGTAGGCCAAGACGGACCAGCCCTTTACCTGGTGTCTGACGGTGCGGGCGTCTCTAGCGCACCACACGAGCACAAGACATGGGCAGTTATCGCAGGGATCAGAGGCATCGAGAACAACATCTTCTATGAGGTAACCTCAACCGAAAGCCGTGACGTTTGTCGTCATCGAAGTAGACACATCGGTGCTGGCGACTACATTGCCCTTACAGAATCAGTAGTTCATGCGACCGAAGTGGTCGGGCCTGGAGCTACCTTTCACCTGCACCTGTACGGGAGGCCATTGCACTCACTTCCACCGTTCCAAGAGCGAGTCTTCCGCGAGTGATGCCTAACCCCATCACTAAAGCGGAGCACCAACGGCAGGCCACCAGGCCCGGACCTGGCGTCCTGCCGTTGGCGCCCGCTTAGCTGGAACGTCAGGCTTGCCTTACCCGCAACGGATGAAAACGCGACACCTCAGCGCATAACGGAACGGGACAACGCCAGTTCAGCGGTAGTTCGGCGTGCTTGGGATGAAAAATATGGAGAAAGGCGCGGTGACCATCTCCAGATATCTACCAAGTTGCCCGCGTGTTTTCGCAATATTTTTGCAGCCCAAGTTCCCGAGCTGCCGCAAGCCAGCCAGGGCAGCCTAGCTCTCTTCAGGCCACTGCAAAGTCACACAACCTTGAAGTAAGAAAAGAAATACCAAGCCATTCCTCCCCTTCCGAACGCACCCAACTCCTCGCCGTCATCGATAATCCGTTTTCATAAAACGGAGACACAACCATGTTGCGTAGAAATATAGTGGCAGCAGGCTTGGCCGCTTCGGTGCCCGGCCTGCACCTGAGCGTGCAAGCGCAGAGCTATCCTAGCCAACCCATCAAGCTCATAGCCCCCTTCCCACCCGGCGGCAGCGTAGACATTACCTCTCGCATCATTGCCGAGCCCCTGGGCCGCAAGCTGGGCGTGCAAATGATCGTGGACAACCGCAGCGGTGCGTCTGGCAATATTGGCATGGAGGCGATTGCCAAGGCGCGGCCCGATGGCTACACGCTGGGGCTGAACACGGTGAGCATGGCCAGTAACCCGAGCTTTTTTGCCAGCATGCCGTTTGAGACGGCCAGTGGCGATACGCTCAAAGACTTTACGCCGATTGGCATGGTGGCCACCTCGCAGCATGTGCTAATCGTGCCGAAGAATTCGCCCGCGAAAAACGTGGCTGAGCTGATTGCGCTGGCCAAGAGCAAACCGGGGCGGCTGAACTACGCGTCTGCGGGCGGAGGCTCCACCTTCCACCTGAGCGCCGAGCTGTTCAAAGACCTCAGCGGCACCTTTATCACCCATGTGCCTTACCGTGGCGGCGGCCCGGCGCTGCAAGACACCATTGGCGGGCAGGTGGACATGAGCTTTCCGGTGCTCTCGGCCAGCTTGCAGCATGTGCGCGCTGGCAGTGTGCGGGCGCTGGCGGTCACCGGCACCAAGCGCAGCCCGCTGCTGCCGGATGTGCCCACTATGGCCGAAGCGGGACTGGCCAACTATGTGTTTACCACCTGGTTTACGGTGTTTGGCCCGGCCAATATGCCGCGCGACGTGGTGCTGCGCATTAACGCGGCGCTCAACGAGGTGGTGCAGTCCCCCGAGCTGCGCGAGCGCTTTAGCCGCGAGGGCTTTGAGCCCTTTGCCACCACGCCCGAGGCGGCAGGGCAGTTTGTGGCGGCGGAGATCAAGCGCTGGGGCAGCTTGATTAAAGCTAAAAACATCAAAATTGACTGAGCCTGCAGAGCCGAGTGCTCGACTGGATGCGCCACTTTTTGGCGTGGTCTTTGCGTTAAGCAGCTGTCTCAGCCGTTGGTTCGCGCCCCATTAGCAGGGCCACCGCGTGCGCGGGGGCAATGGCACCATCCAGCAAGGCCACCACGCACTGCGCAATAGGCATGTCCACACCCAGGCTGCTGGCCCGCTGCACTACCGCGCGGGCGCACAGCACGCCCTCGGCTACGTGGCCTAGCGACGCCGTGGCCTGGGCCAGAGACTGGCCTTGGGCCAGCAGCAGGCCTACTTTGCGGTTACGGCTTAAATCACCCGTGGCGGTGAGCACCAAGTCGCCCAAACCACTCAGGCCCATAAACGTCTCAGCCTTGGCACCCAGCGCTACGCCCAGGCGCGTCATTTCGGCCAGGCCGCGTGTGATGAGGGCGGCGCGGGCGTTCAGGCCCAGTTGCAAGCCGTCGCACAGGCCAGTGGCAATCGCCAACACGTTTTTAACCGCACCGCCCACTTCGACGCCGACGATGTCGTCGCCCGCATACACGCGCAGGCTGCTGGTGTGAAAGGCCTCTACCAGCGCGTCGCGCACGGCGGCGTGCTGGCTGGCGGCGACCAAGGCGGTCGGCTGGCGGTGAGCTACTTCTTGCGCAAAACTCGGGCCGCTGAGCACGCCCGCTATTAAACTGGGAGCTGCTTGCACACATATTTCATTCGCCAGCAGGCCACCGTGCTCAAAACCTTTGCACAGCCAGGCGACTGGTTTTTGTACATCGGCCAGTTGCACAAGCCACTCGCGCAGGCCAGCCAATGGCGTGGCGATGATGGCCAAGTCGTGTGCGTGGACCAGCTGGAGCAAGGATGGGGCTGCAGCGTCGGGTGCACCGGATGTTGCGGTACCCCCATGGTGGGATAGCGCGGTGACGCTCACCGCTGCGGGCAGATGCACGCCGGGCAGGTAGCGTGCATTGATACGACTGGAGTGCATGGCGCTGGCCTGCGCTGCATCGCGTGCCAGCAAGGTAATGGCATGGCGCGGCGCGGCACTGACGGCCAATGCGGTGCCCCAGGCACCGGCACCAATGACTATTATTTTCATAGCTGCTCCCGCGACATTTTAGGGGGCTGGAGCACTAGACTGCATGCAAACTGCGTTTGCGAAGCACAAAATTACTGCGTAATGATCGAAGAAGGTGGCTGCTGGGCCGCGTTCTGCGCCTGCTGCGACTCGTACATGGCCTGGAAGTTGATTTCTGACAAATGCACGGGCGGAAAGCCTGCGCGGGTGATCAAATCGGCCACGCTGGCACGCAAGTACGGGTAGACGATCTGCGGGCAAGCTACGCCCAAGATGGGGCCTAAATTGTCAGCGGGCAGGTTGCGAATCTCAAAAATACCGGCTTGCTTGGCTTCTACCAAAAACACGGTTTTGTCTTTGATCGTGGTAGTGACCGTAGCCACCACGCACACTTCGTACATACCGTCAGCCACTGGCAAGGCCTCTACACCCAGTTGAATATCAATCTGCGGCTGCTCTTGATCGAGCAAGATGGCAGGCGAGTTGGGCTGCTCTAGCGACATGTCTTTCAGGTACACACGCTGTATGGAGAACACGGGAGCGGCATTAACTTCTGGAGCAGGGGTGTTAGGGGTATCGGCCATGGTGGGTCTTGGTTAAAGTTACAAAACAAAGCCCGCGTTTGTGCGGGCATTTATAGATTATCTCAGGGAAAGGGCGGGGTCGGATTTTTTTGAACGCAGAGGGCGCGAAGGTTTCGCAAAGGGCGCAAAAGGGGATAAGAAAAAAAATACCAAAAATAAAATAAAAAGAAAAGTGAATTTCTATTTCAATTCAAACTTGAAATTTTCTTCTTCCTTTGTCTTCTTTTCTGTCTTCTTTTGCGCTCTCTGCGAAACCTTCGCGCCCTCTGCGTTCAAAAAAGGTATTCGAATCTTAAAACAGCAAACTAACCCTGCAAAAGAGGCACCAGCCCCCCCTTGCTGTCCAAAGCCATCAAATCGTCACAGCCACCCACATGGGTACTGCCAATGTAGATTTGCGGCACCGTGCGACGGCCGGTAGTTTCCAGCATGGTTTTGAGGGCGGCGGGATCGGTGTCGATGCGGATTTCTTCGATCTGCTCTACGCCTTTGCTTTTGAGCAACTGTTTAGCGCGCACACAGTAGGGGCATACGGCGGTGGTGTACATCTTGACGGCTTGCATGGCGGGGCTCCGGGGGGTAACTTCAATGTGGTGAGTGGGGCTCTTAAGAACACGGTGCTCTTAAGATCAAGAAAGAGGGGCTTAGGCTTTTTCAATCGGCAGGTTGGCGGCTTTCCAGGCTTTGAGGCCACCGGCCAGAGTCTGCACATTGGCAAAACCCAGCTTTTTAGCCTCGGCCTCTACGCGCTTGGCGCGGGCACCGGTGGAGCACACCAGCACCAGGGGCAGGGCTTTGTTTTTCACCGCGCCTGCCAGTTTGGCTTCAATCTCGTTGACTGGGATATTTTTAGCCCCGCCAATGTGCCCAGCGGCAAATTCCTCGGCCTCGCTGACGTCGATCACCACGGCTTTTTCGCGGTTCATCAGTTGCACGGCGGCATCAGGCGAGAGCGCGCCGCCGCCCACCACAGAGTCTTTGACCATGGGCCAAAACAGCATCGACGCCGAACCAATGGCCACGGCAAACAGCATCCAGTTATCCACAATAAATTTCATTCAAATTCCAAAAAAACAGCCTGCGCTGGCCAAAAACGGCGCTGCGCCCAACCCGCTATTCTAAAATGGAAGCTGCTGCAAACACGGCGAAGCGGTTTTTAACCACTATTTACGCTCATTTTTCGTCACTTTTTCTTCACTTTTCCACCACACAATTTATGTACAAACTCGTGCTTATCCGCCACGGCGAATCTACCTGGAACCTGGAAAACCGCTTCACTGGCTGGGTCGATGTAGACCTGACCCCCACCGGCATCACGCAGGCCAAAAGCGCAGGCCAGTTGCTTAAAGCCGAGGGCTACGAGTTTGACGTAGCCTACACCAGCATGCTCAAACGCGCCACCCGTACCCTGTGGCACACCTTGGACGAGATGGACCGCACCTGGCTGCCGGTGGTACACAGCTGGCGCCTGAACGAGCGCCACTATGGCGCGCTGCAAGGCCTGAACAAGGCCGATACCGCCAAAAAATACGGCGACGAGCAGGTGCTGGCCTGGCGCCGCAGCTACGACACCCCGCCGCCCGCGCTAGAGGCAACTGACCCCCGCAGCGAACGCAGTGATGTGCGCTATGCCAAACTCAAGCCGTCCGATATTCCGCTGACCGAATGCCTGAAAGACACGGTGCAGCGTGTGATACCTTTTTGGAACGAGGCGATGGCCCCGGCCATCAAAGCAGGCAAACGCATCGTAGTAGCAGCGCACGGCAACTCAATCCGCGCATTGGTCAAATACCTGGACAACATCGGCGACGACGATATTGTGGGCGTGAACATACCCAACGGCATCCCACTGGTATACGAGCTGGATGCCAACCTCAAACCCATTCGCCACTACTATTTGGGTGATGCTGAGGCAGCGGCCAAGGCGGCTGCAGCGGTGGCCAGCCAAGGCAAAGCGTAAAAACCTGCGTATTGGTGTATTTTTCACGGGAACCTGGGGCGGCTAAGGCGCTCCAAGGTGTATATTGCTGCTATAGAAAGTAGTGCTTTACAGGGTCATTTGCATGAACACGAAATTCAAAATCGCCGGTTGGGTCACCATGGGTGCCGTCGCGGGCGCTTTAACCACCATTTCGGTGCAGTCGGTCGCCCAGCGGGCCATGGCCCCTTTGCCGCTGGAAGAGTTGCAACAACTTGCAGCGGTGTTTGGCATGATCAAAACCGATTATGTCGAGCCCGTGGACGAGAAAAAGCTGATTTCTGAGGCCATTACCGGCATGGTGGCCAGCCTGGACCCGCACAGCCAATACTTTGACAAAAAATCCTTCAAAGAATTCCGCGAAGGCACCTCGGGCAAGTTTGTCGGCGTGGGCATCGAGATTAGCCAGGAAGACGGCTTGGTCAAGGTGGTGTCGCCCATCGAAGGCTCTCCGGCTTTCCGTGCGGGCCTGAAACCCAATGATCTGATCACCAAGATTGACGACACGGCCGTCAAAGGCCTGTCGATTAACGATGCGGTCAAGCGCATGCGCGGCGAGCCCAATACCAAAGTGATTTTGACGATTTTGCGGCGCGATGAAAACAACCGAGTGTTCCCAGTCACCATCACGCGCGAAGAAATCCGCAACGTGTCGGTGCGCGGCAAAGTGGTCGAGCCCGGCTACGCCTGGTTGCGTGTCAGCCAGTTCCAGGACCGCACGGTAGACGACTTTGCCCGCAAGCTGGAAGAGACCTACAAGGCCGAGCCCAACCTCAAAGGCTTGGTGCTAGATCTGCGCAACGACCCGGGTGGTTTGCTGGACGCCGCCGTGGCAATATCAGCCGCCTTCCTGCCAGAGAATGTGGCCGTGGTGTCTACCAACGGGCAGTTGGCTGAGAGCAAGTTTGTCTACAAAGCCTCGCCCGAGTTTTACCGCCGTAGCGGTGAAGACGTGATCAAGCGCCTGACCACCAACACGAAAGGCATCTACAAAAAAGTGCCCTTGGTAGTGTTGGTCAACGAAGGCTCAGCCTCGGCTAGCGAGATCGTGGCGGGCGCGCTGCAAGACTACAAACGCGGCACCATCATGGGTAGCCAAACCTTTGGCAAGGGCAGCGTGCAAGTGGTGCGCCCCCTGGGGCCAGACACCGGCATCAAGCTGACTACCTCGCGCTACTACACACCTAACGGCAACTCCATCCAGGCCAAGGGCATCATCCCCGACGTGATGGTGGACGAGTCTGCCGAAGGCAACCTGTTTGCCGCTCTGCGTACCCGCGAGGCTGACCTGACCAAGCACCTGAACACTGGCAAAGGCGACAGTGCAGCCGAGAAAGCCGCAGAAGATGTTCGCCAAAAAGAGATCGAAAAATCCCGCGAAGAAGCCAGAAAGCGGCTGGAAGAGTTCAACAAAAGACCCGAGGCTGAGCGCAAAGTGCCCGAGTTTGGCAGCGAGAAAGACTTCCAGCTGATCCAGGCTATCAGCAAGCTCAAAGGCGGCACGGTAGTGGCCAGCAAGACGATGACGGAGCGCAAGGAAGAGAAGAAGGAATAGCCAACGACATTGTGGGACAGACTAACGGACGCGCGTAAGCGCCCCGTTGCTCTGTCCTCAACTGACTAGCTCCCCGTTTTCGTCCTGTCCCAGCGCAAGTCTTCTTCGGTTGCTTCATTCGCTTTTCACAAGAAAAACACCAAGGTCACCATGACAGATGACCAATTGCTCCGCTATTCCCGCCACATCCTTCTCAACGAAGTCGGCGTAGACGGCCAAGAAAAACTCCTCGCCTCCCGCGCCTTGGTCATCGGCGCAGGTGGCTTGGGTTCCCCAGTGGCCTTGTATCTGGGAACCGCAGGCGTAGGCCATATCACCATCGTTGACAACGACGTGGTGGACATGACCAACCTGCAGCGTCAAATAGCCCACGATCTGTCCCGCGTAGGCATCAACAAAGCGCAAAGCGCCAGCCAAAGCATAGCGGCCATCAACCCCGAAGTACAGGTCACCTGCATCACCCAGCGCGCCGATGCGGCGCTGCTTGACAAGCTCGTGGCGCAGGCCGACGTCGTGGTGGACTGCTGCGACAATTTCACCACCCGCCACGCCATCAATGCGGCTTGCGTGGCGCACAAAAAGCCTTTGGTCAGTGGCGCGGCGATTCGCTTTGACGGGCAAATCACGGTGTACGACAGCCGGGACGAAAAGTCTCCCTGCTACGCCTGCGTGTTCCCGCCAGAGAGCACGTTTGAAGAAACCCGCTGCGCCACCATGGGTGTGTTTGCGCCACTGGTAGGCATCATTGGCAGCATTCAGGCCGCGCAGGCCTTGCAATTGCTCAGTGGCGCTGGCAAGCCCCTCACAGGGCGCTTGCAGATGCTGGACGGTCGCAGCATGGAGTGGAACGAGGTGCGTCTGCCGCGTAACCCGGCTTGCACAGTGTGTGGCGAACCACTTTGATAAGCAAGTGAGACGGCGCTGTTAATCAGAATCGCAATATGCCATTCAAAGAAAACTTGGCCAAGCGCTCCAGGGACGAGCGCTTGTTGGCGTGCAAATTACCCAAAGCCGCCTCTACCGCCAAGCGTTTGTCTTCAGACTCCCAGTAGCTGGCCACACCAAAGCTCCATCCCGCCGCCAAAGGCGCCAGATTACCTTCGTCGCTGTACCGGGCAGAGCGGTAGGTGGAGTTGGCGGATACCAACCAGCGGTTGGTGGAGTGCCAGTACACCGAGGCATTGGCAAAATGTCGGGGAATTAAAGGCACCTTAAGGCCCTCCAAACCCGCCCCTGTGTTGCGGCTAGACGCAAGGGTGTAGCGGCTGGCCAGAGACACAGAGCGGTTGAGCAACCAGTTGCCTGCCGCCCCGATCAACGATACCCGGCCCTGGACGAAGGTGGGTGTGGCCTCCAGGTCATTGAAGGCTTGGCCAAACACGGGTTTACGGGTGCGCAGAGAGTCCAGTTCGGTCACATCGAAAATGGCGACCAATGGGGCGACCGCGCTTTGCAAATTGACCACCCGCCGATGGTCGGCTACCACCTGCACAAAACTCGTGTCGCTTTGCTGCCAGTCGTATTGCATGCGGGTTCTGCGCAGCAGCCCGCCAGCCTGCACCAATTGGTCTTCTACCGGTATGCCCAGGGTGTCCACAGGCCCCAGGCTGGCAGCGCCCATGGGGCGGCGCCAGTTTTGCGAAACCAGCCTGATCTGGTGACCCTGCGCGGGAGAAAGGCGCAGGCCCATACGCAAGTTGGTTTGGGAAATTCTCTCGCTCTCGTTGTCGGTGGTATCGGTAAGATTGCCTGCGCCAATCAGATCCACCTGGCTGTTGATCCGCGCGTTACCGCGCAACTGCTGGCGGGCCAGATCGGCTTGCCACTCCAGCGCGTCATTGACCTTGCTGCGGCCAGACACGTACAGGTCAGTGGACTTGAGCCGTCGATCAGCGTTGATTTGAATTTGGGCTGGAAAATCTGGCGCCAGATTGCTGGGAAAGCTATTGATGTAATTCACGTCTCGGCGCTCACTGCCTGCTTCCAAACCCCAAGACAGTCTGAGATGGGGCAGCAGGTTAAACGTGTCGTTAAACTGGAAATCTTTCTGGCGAACCGTGGTGCCGTAGTTGTCCAGAGTGCCCGCAGCACTGAACGGCTGCAAAGCGGGAATTTCGGCGAAGGCAGTGGTCAAGCTGTCGGCTATGGCAGCGGCGACGATGTCTCCAGATAACCGCGTGCGCTGCGAGCCCTCGCCATACTTGAACATCATGCGGTGGTGGTTGGACAGTTGATAGCCCAGCCCCAAGTCTTGCCTGGAGATTTTGACTTTAAAGGGTACGTTGGTGAGAGACAGTTCGGCCGGGTCGGGCGGGTTGGTTAAGCCGCCTCGCACCGTGCTGCGCGTGCCAAAGTAAAACACGTTGGTGTCGTAGTTGGGCCGCATGCCCAGGCCCACGGTCAGGTTTTCCCCGTTGCCGTTCAGTGTGGCGTCGCTGGCGTTGCCTACAGCCCGCTGCGCCAGCACCGAGTAGGCCAGCGGTATGGCGCCTGTGGTCAGCCCGTTGAGCGCCAATTGCCCGACTTTCTCCTTGAAGTCTGCCCGTTCGTAGCCTAGCGCCAGGCTACCGTAGTGCCCCCCGGATGCAAGCAAGGAGCTGTTTCTGTTGGACGCACCAAAGGACGTAGGGTCAAGCAAAAAGCCCCGGTACAGCTCGGAATTTTTGTTAAATCCGTCGGCGTAGCGGTCTGCCAAAAACAAGGCGCTGCCGGCCCAGTAGGGGTTGTACGAGTCAGCCGCAAACGAGCGCGCCCATTCCTCCAGCCCTTTGTTGGCCAGTGCAGCGCCCATGTTGGCGCTGCCTTTTTGGTCGTTCAGGAGCTGGTTAAGCGACTTGAGGTAGGGCAGGCGTTGCTGCGCTTGGCGTGCGGCATCCACCGCCAGGCCCAGCTCTTGCGCGTCCCCGTACATCAGGCCCAGCATTACGTAGGGCAGGGGGTCTTTGGCGTCCAGCTGTGCGGCTTTGCCCATCGACTCCCGGGCGCGTTGGGTGTTGCCCAGCTGGTAGTAGGCCACGCCAGAATAGATATGTCCCCGTGCAAAGCGTGGCTCAATGACACCCGCTTTGAGAAACGACTCCAGCGCCTGCTGCGCCTGGCCCGTCTTGAGCTGCAAGATGCCAAGCCCCGTCCAGGCCAGGTAATCGTCAGGATGGCGCTGCAGTGCGTCATCAAAAGCGGCCCGCGCTGCTACATTTTCGCCAGACAATGCAAGCAAGGTGGCCCGCTCGCCTGCGTAGCCCGGCGCATTGGGTGCCAGGCGAATGGCTTCGTTCAAGGCCCGTTTGGCCGTGCCTATGTTTTCTTTTTCCACCTCCACACGCCCCAGGCCAAACCACGCTTCATGGCTTTGCGGATGCGCAAGTGTGACCTGGGTAAACCAGCGCACAGCGGCATCCGCATCACCCTGAATACGTGCCACGTCGCCCAGGGCCAGCACGATCTCGCGGTCAGCCGGGTGGCTGCCGTAGCCCGTGCGCAGCAGCGCGCCCGCCGCTTCGGGCTGGCCCGCCAGCAGCAACGCGCGTGCGTGCAGCGCGGTGGCTGCAGGGCTGCCACGGCCATCTTGTGACAGCGGTGCAAGCAGCGTCATCGCGTCGTTCGAGCGCCCCACATACAGGTACATATCGGCCAGCAGCAGCGCTGCGCCAGGGCTTGCGCGGTCTGCCTCCAGGCGGGCCAATGCCCTGGCGTACTCGCCGGCAGCAATGTCTTGGACTACGCCAATTAAGGCGGGCGGCGGATCTGGCAGCCAGCGCTGCGGGGAGGGGCGGTAGGCGGTGACCCATTGCACCCGGTCACGGGCGTTGGAGAGCAAGCTTTTAACCGGCGCTTTGCCTACTTCGGCCACCGCCTGCTCGTTGGGGCCTACCAGCACTTGGCCTAAGGGGTTGGACATTTCGACCTCGCCGCTCAGCACGGTGACGGTGGTGGCCCCTTGGTCGCCCACCACCAGCTCCCAGTCGGTACCGCGAATGCCCACCGTGGCGGTGGGGGTGACCACACGAACCTGCTGGGGGCGCACCAGGCTTGACACCGCACGCAAGCCTCCCTTGGACAATTGTTTTACCTGCGCCCACAGCCTGCCTTGCACCAGCGACAACTCGGTGGTTTGCTCGCCAGACTGCACGGACTTGATCTCCAAAAGGCTGTTTTGGTTCAGCCGCACCTGGGTTTGGTCGCGCAGCAGCAAGGCCATTTGGCCGCCCTCTGGTGTGCGCACAAAGCTGCCAACCTCCAGTTTTTGCTGCACTTTGGCCAGTTGCCAAGTGGTTTGCCCGGCGGCGCGTACCTCACCACGCCCCACCACCATCAAAATGTCAGCATCCTGCGCCCACACAGCGGCCAGTGGCGCCATGCCGAGCACAAAAAATATGAGTTTGCGTGATCCCATGCGTGGCCCCTGTACGTAAAATTTTTTTGCCGCTGTACTTTATTGCAAAATGGCAAATGCCATGAGCGAAAGTAAACAAAGTAAGTGTATGTGGCGAGACCAGTTTGGTCGATAGTAACTTTAGTAACCATGAAGTGGCAAAATAACCCCCCATGACCTCACCTTCTCCGCATGCCAACGCCCCACAGCGGCCTGTACCCCAACTGCGCAGCAGCTACAAAGCGTTTATCCCCATCACCACCCGCTGGGCCGACAACGATATGTATGGCCATGTGAACAACGTCATCTACACCGCGTGGTTTGACACAGCCGTGAATAGCTACTTGATAGCCCAAGGCGCGCTGGACATTCACCACGGCAGCACCATTGGCCTGGTGGTCCAAACCAGTTGCAACTACTTTGCGCCCATGGCGTTTCCGCAGGCGGTGCAGGCGGGCATTCGCGTGGCGCACTTGGGGACATCCAGCGTGCGCTACGAGGTGGGTTTGTTTGCCGACGATGCGACAGCTACCAATGCCTGCGGCCAGTTTGTGCATGTCTATGTAGACAAAACCAGCCGCACTCCCATACCCCTTCCCTTGAAATTAAAAACCGTCCTGGAGACTTTGATTTGAAACTCGCCGAACTTTTGCCCACCCCGCAGGCCAGCACCCGCATTTCTGACCCGGCCAGCGTAGACGCTGCCATGCTCTCGCGCTACAGCAACAGAGCTTTTTTGCCCAAACCCGTAGAGCGTGGGCTGCTACAAAACCTGCTGCAAGTGGCCGCCCGCGCGCCCAGCGGTACCAACACCCAGCCGTGGAAGGTGTATGTGCTGCAAGGCGCTAAAAAAGATGCCTTGGTCAGCCAGGTATGCGCAGCGCATGACGCGCTGGCCGCCGACCCCTCGTTGGCCGAGCAGTACAAAGAGGCCTACGACTACTACCCCGAAAAATGGGTCTCGCCGTATATTGACCGCCGCCGCGAGTGCGGCTTTGGCCTGTACGGCGTGCTGGGCTTGGGCAAGGGCGACAAGGCGGGCATGCATGCCCAGCACCAGCAAAACTTCCAGTTTTTTGGCGCGCCCGTGGGCCTGATGTTTACGATGGACAAAGTAATGGGGCGCGGCAGCCTGGTGGACTACGGCATGTTTTTGCAAAACATCATGCTGGCAGCCCGCGCGCGTGGCCTGCACACCTGCCCGCAGGCGGCGTGGAACGGGTTTGGCAAACTGGTAATGCCGCACATTGGGGCAGCGGACAACGAGATGCTGATCTGCGGTATGTCGCTAGGCTATGCGGATGAAGGTGCGCTGGTCAATACCTTCGCGACATCGCGGGTGGATGCGCAAGACTTTACGACCTGGCTAGAGTAAAAAAAGACATAGTGGCTACGCTAAAGCCCAGGGGCGATGCAAAGCCCCAACTTTTTATTGCGACAAAGTACTAGGGCGTGACTGCAAACTCTCCGGCAACAGGCCAGAAAAGCTGATGTTGATGCGGCGCACATGGGCCGCCGCCGCCGCCTCACCCTGGGTGGCTGATATAGCTGCCATCCATTCGCTGCGCATGTACCACAGCGCCTCCAAGTCGGGCGCGTACTGGATGCGGCGGCGCACAACCGGGCGCAACTGAGCACCGCTTTCGCCCAATATATCGAGCATGCGATCACGAATTTCTTCCGTACGGTCATGCAACTCGTCTTCGGTGGGGATCGGTTGTAAGCCCATCATGCCCCAGACGCTGGAGATGGTAGTTTTCACCCAACGCATTGGTTGTCCTGTTCAGTGCTGTGTGCCATGTCAACACGATAGAGCTACAGGCTGCACTAAGCAACAAATTTTCAGCAATATCTTCTAAACAGTTTGTAAAAAACAACAATTGAATCAAGCACTTAGTAAGAAGATGTGAGGTTAAATATTAACAATTATGGATTTTCTAGGGTTTACCTTAAGTGCGCATTAAGTCACGCTTCATGATTTTGCAAAGCGGGTGCGGATCACCCGCGACGCGGCTGATGTGAGCCATGTTTTTGCCCAGGGCCAGGCGGACGCGAGCTTGGCGCTGGGCTACACCCATGCCCTAGAGCACAGTTGGCAGCTGGAATTTAACCGTCGGGTCATGCGCGGTGAGCTGAGCAAGCTCTTAGGCCCCGCCAAGCTGGAGACCGACAAGCTCATGCGCAGCCTTGGCATTGTGCGTGCGGCGCAAAAGCAGTTTGATGCCTTGCCCGCTGAGAACAAACAGCTGCTGGAGGCGTACGCTGTGAGCATTGACAATTTTCACGCCCACAGCAGCCAGGCGCTGCCGCCCAACTTCCCTATTGCGCGCGCCAAGCCCGGCCTTTGGACACCTGCTGACAGCCTGGGCTGGGGCATCATGATGGCGCTGGACTTGGGTGGCAACTGGGGGCTGGAGTTTGCCCGCTTGTCTGCCGTAAAAAGCATTTCAAACTCGGTATCGCTCAGGCCGTGGGGATGCTCACTGCATGGCTGCAATTTCATCAGGTTGACAACGTTGACCACGCGTACTTTCAGCTCCGGAAATTAGCCGCGCAGCAGCTTGGTCGTAGCCAGCGTCTCAAGTGTCGGCATATCGCCGCAACACACCGTCACCCCATCTGGCCCTTTGCACAGGTCTCCTGTCCGGTCGTTGCGGGCCCACTGCCAGATACCCGCTTCGGCAGCGCATGGTTTGACGACCGCATCGATGCCTAGATGTGCCCGACTGACGGGTAGTTCGAGGCGCGCCAATAGGCATCCATTTTGCGCACCAGCTCTGGTGCAGGCGATTGAGAGACTGGGGAGTCAGGTGGTGCTGTCATGCTTGAATCTCCCCATTTCTGCTTGTAACCCCGAGGCCGAGAACGCTACACACCGATTGCGCAATCGCCTTTTCCTCATTGGTACGAATGACCCGCACGACGACCCGGCTGGCGTCTGAGGATATGACGGCCTCGTTCGCCGCGTTACGCGGCGCGTCGAGCTCCAGGCCAAGGAATTGGAGGCCCTGGCACACCCGCGCGCGAACCAATGGCGCGTTTTCTCCGATGCCGCCAGCGAAGACCAGCGTGTCCAGGCCACCAAGTGCCGCAGTGTAGGCTCCGATCCATTTTTTGGTTTGGTAGCAAAACAGCGCCACAGCTTCTGCAGCGCGCACGTCGCCTGCTTCATGCGCAAGCAGTTCCTGCATGTCCGAGCTGGTTTCTGACACACCGAGAAGTCCTGATTCGCGGTTGATCATGTGATCAAACTCCGCTGGGCTCATCCGCTGCGTGTGCGACAAAAAGGACATCAATCCAGGATCCAGGTCGCCGGACCGGGTGCCCATCATCAGGCCAGCCGCCGGGGTAAAACCCATGCTGGTGTCTATACCCTGTCCGCCGCGCACGGCGGCCAGGCTGGAACCTTGGCCCAAATGCGCCAAGATCACGCGCCCCTGTGCGGCCACAGTGCCGGCCACGCGTTCGAGTTCATCCATCAGGGCGGCGTAAGACAGGCCATGAAACCCATAGCGCTGCACGCCCATTGCCTCGTAGCGGCGCGCAATCGCCAGCATTTTGGCGACGCGCGGCATCTGGCTGTGAAATGCGGTGTCGAAGCAGGCCACTTGCACAGTCTGTGGAAACTTCGCAGATATCACCTCCATCAGCGCAATCTCACAAGGCAGGTGCACGGGGCTAAACGCGCTGATACGCCTAAGCTCTGCAAGCATGGTGCTGTCCACTCGCTGCGGGTCGCGGTAGTACGGGCCGCCGTGCACGACACGATGACCGACCGCTGCAAACCCGTGTGAGCCTACCGCCCCCGCAAGTCGATCCAGCAAATAGGCCAGACCGCGAACAGTGTCAAGAGCCGGAACTGCCGCTCGCTCCAAGACCTCGCCGTTCACGCCCTTCAAGGTGAAAGTCGCCAGCGTCGAGCCGATGCCGTTGATGGCTCCGAAAGCGATTTGAGACAAAGACGAGTCAGCGTCAAACAGTGCAAACTTCAAGCTGGATGAACCCGCATTGAGCGTCAGTACAAAAGTCCTGGCGTGCGCGGGTTGACCGATATCACTAGCCCAGGCTGATGCTTGACGTTGCGTTGTCCCGAGGCTGGCTACAGGCTGGGCAATGCCGTCGGGTGGTGATGTCATAAGTTACCCGTGTGGTGAACTGTGAAAAAAAATCAGGAATCGGCAAACTCCAGCACGACACGTGCCGCCACCTCTCCTCGCTCAAGCCGATCCAGCACTTCATTGATGGCGGACAAAGGTTGCAGTTCGATGGCGGCCTTGACCTTGCCCTCAGCGGCGAAAGCCAGTGCCTCGGCCATATCTTTGCGCGTGCCGACCAATGAGCCGCGCACCGTAATGCAGTTCAGCACAACGTCAAACAAGGGAAAGGGAAACTCACCCGGTGGCAAGCCGATCAATACGCAATTGCCGCGCTTTCGGGTCATCGCAACTCCTTGCTTGAAGGCCGCGAGGGATGGCGCAGTGATCAAGACCCCGTGAGCACCCCCGCTAGTGGCCTTTTTGACCGCATCGACGGCGTCTTCAGATTGAGCGTTGACAACGGCGTCAGCACCCATCAGCTTGGCGTGCGCCAATTTGCTGTCGTCGATGTCTACCGCGCAGACATGCAGGCCCATCGCCTTGGCGTATTGGATCGCCAGATGGCCCAGACCGCCGACCCCAGAAATCGCAATCCAGTCGCCTGGCTTGGTGTCCGCTTCCTTGATGCCCTTGTAGGTCGTGACACCTGCGCAGATGATGGGCGCTGCGTCGATGGCGGATAAGCCAGCAGGAATGTGGGCCACGTAATTGGGGTCAGCCAGAATGTACTGCGCAAAACCACCGTCTTTGGTGTAGCCGCCGTATTGCACCTCGCCGCAGACTGTTTCCCACGCTGAGAGGCAGTATTCGCAGTGGCCGCAGGCCGAGTAAAGCCACGGCACGCCAACTCGGTCGCCCTCCTTGACGGCTTTCACGCCAGAACCGACTGCGGTCACTCGGCCGATGCCTTCATGACCCGGAATAAAGGGCGGGGTGGGCTTTGCTGGCCAGTCGCCGCGCGCGGCATGCAGATCGGTGTGGCAGACCCCACAAGCTTCGGTTTTCACCACAATCTGGCCGGGGCCAGGTGACGGCACATTCCACTCGCGCAGCACCAAGGGTTTGCCAAAAGCCTCGACGACGGCCGCTTGCATTTTTGCAGACATACATATTTCCTCTTAAACCGGACCACGCACCCAAGCGACAGCTTGCAGCCGCACAGTAAAACATTGCACTGGCGTCCGTGCGGGAACGATCAACAGCAGGCTATGCGATGGAGCCACCCCAGCCGTCCATTTTGGTTAAAGCATCAGGAAAAGTCTGTGCGGTAGAACACACAATGAGAGTCAGTCACCGGGCAAGCCAAACCGCTCAGAGCAGAGACTTACAACCCCAAGGCCATCACATCGCACCATCCAGCATCAGCACATCTACCAAGTCACCTGCCGCTACATTGCCCTGCGCATGGTGCAGCACGATCAGGCCGTTGGCTTGCACCATGCTGCTGAGGACGCCGCTGCCTTGATTGCCAGTGGTTTTGACTCGCAGGCTGCCGTCAGCCATGCGCGTGACTGTCCCGCGCTGGTACTCGGTACGGCCGGGTTTTTTGCGTAGTGCCTCGCCGCTGTGGGCTTGCAGGTAGAGCGGGGCGCTGCAATACTTGGCGGGGTTGGCACCCATCATGCGCAGCAGCGCGGGGCGTACAAAGGCCAGCATGGTGACCATCACGGCCACTGGATTTCCAGGCAAGCCGAACAGCACCGCACTATTACTTTCGTAGCTGCTCCCGCAATATTTTATGGGGCTGGAGGCTGATTTTGATACAAAATTACCTGCGCCAGCAGGTTGTGGGGTGGTAGGCGCACCAGGCTTGGCAATGCGCCCTACCGCCATCGGGCGACCCGGCCGCATGGCAATTTTCCAGAAGGCTACGCCGCCCGCGCCACCAGCCAGGTCAGCGCCCAGTTTGTGCATCATGGCTTTGGTGAAGTCGGCCTCGCCCACGCTCACACCGCCGCTGGTGATGATGGCGTCGGCCTGGGCTGCGGCGCTTTTAAATGCAGCTTCCAATAAAATCGGATCGTCGCGCACCACGCCCATGTCTATCACCTCCACGCCCAGCCGCATGAGCATGCCGTACACCGTATAGCGGTTGCTGTCGTAAATAGCGCCTTCACGCGCTGCATCGCCGAGGCTTAAAACTTCATCGCCGGTAGAAAAGTAGGCCACTTTGAGTTTGCGCACCACATTGACATGGCCGATATTCAAACTGGCCAAAAGCCCAATGGCCGCAGGGGATAGCAGCTCACCTTTGGACAGGGCAGGGCTGCCTTGCATCAGGTCTTCACCGCGAAAGCGGCGGTTGTCGCCGGTTTGCAGCAGGCCCGCTTTGATCTCAATGGCATCGGCCAACACCGTGCACAGCTCCTGCGGCACCACGGTGTCCAGGCCGCCTGGCATGATGGCCCCGGTCATGATCTTCAAGCACTCGCCAGCACGCACATGGCCTTGCCAGGCCTTTCCCGCCAACGCAGTGCCCACCACCTTGAACTGGCTCACCCCAGTGGCCAGTAAGTCTGCCCCACGAAAAGCAAACCCGTCCATCGCCGAGTTGTCATGCGCGGGCACGCTGATCGGCGAGACCACGTCATCCGCCAACACCCGGCCCAGCGCGGCAAACAGGTCAACACTGTCAATGCCGTCAATAGGCTGCACCAAGGCAGCCAAAAATTCACCCACTTTGTCGGCGGGCAGGGCGTTAGGGTCGTAGCCTTCGAGTTGGGCTGCAATGTCGATTACGTTTTTCATAACCAATTATCGTACCGCTCGGCAAGCGTGGTGCGCTGGCGCGCGCAAAGTCGCAATTTGTTGGCTGAAAAGGGTTGTTTCTGTTATTTGCAGTTCATTTGCTTGGGCAAGCCGCTTCACCGCCATGGTGCGTATGGATGAAGGCAACGCATGGCGGTCGCTAGGCTACTCAAACCCGCGCGGGTACTTGCTCTGCCAGTGCCAGGCATCGCGGCACATGTCTTGCACGGTGCGCTTGGCTTGCCAGCCCAGCAGGGTGTTGGCCAGTGAGGCATCGGCGTAGCACTCGGCCACATCGCCCGGCCTGCGCGGGCCGATCTTGTGCGCTACTTTGATCTGGTTGACCTGCTCAAAGGTGGTGACAAGTTCCTTCACGCTGGTGCCGCGCCCGGTGCCCAAGTTCACCGTAAAGCTGCCCGCCGTAGCCAGTAGCTTGCGCAGCGCCGCCACATGGCCCTCGGCCAGATCTTGCACGTGGATGTAGTCGCGCACGCCCGTGCCGTCGGGGGTGGGGTAGTCGTCCCCATGGATGGTGAGTAGCTCGCGCTGCCCGGCAGCGGTTTGGGTGACGTAGGGCATCAGGTTGTTGGGGGAACCCTGTGGGTGCTCGCCAATCTCGCCGCTCTCGTGCGCGCCCACGGGGTTGAAGTAGCGCAGGATGCCGATGCGCCATGCATCATGCCGGTCTGCACCATTGCGACTGCTCAGGGCAATTAGTTCGTCCAGCACCTGCTCGCCCATCAGCTTGGTCAGGCCGTAGGGCGACACGGCTTGCAGGCGCGCAGCTTCTGTCAAGGGCACAAATTCGGGGTTGCCATAGACGGTAGCAGACGAGCTGAAGACCAGCGTGCGCACCTGGTTGGCTTGCAGCACGTTCAGCACCGACAGCAGGCCGACCATATTGTTGTGCAGGTATTGCAGTGGCATCTGGGTGGATTCGCCCACGGCTTTGAGCGCCGCAAAATGGATGCAAGCTTGCACGGGGTGCGCCAGCAGCAGCGCGCCCAGCGCAGCCTCGTCGCGCACGTCCACCACCGCATGGGTAAACTGGTCTGCCAAATTCGGCGCAACGGCATTGGCCAATTTTTTGATTTGCCCATACACCTTGGCAGAGCTGTTGCAGTGGTTGTCCACCCCCAGCACACGGTAGCCTTGGGCCAGCAAGGCCAAAATGGTGTGCGAGCCAATGTAGCCCGCAGAGCCGGTAATCAGGATGGTTTTGGTGGCGCTGTTGTGCATAAGTTTATTCTGCCGTAATACCAGCCGACTTGATCGTCTTGGCCCAAAACTCGGTGTCTTGCTTCACCAGCGCATCCAGCGCGGTAGGTGGCATGTAGCGCAGCTCAATGCCTGCGGCATCGGAGCGGGTTTTGGTCTCGGGTAGCTCCAGGGCGGCTTTGATCTGGCCCGTGAGCGCGCTCACCACGTCGGCAGGGGTACCTGCGGGCGCGAAGATGCCGACCCATGCTTCCAACTCGAAACCTTTGAGACCCGCTTCTGAAGTGGTGGGCACATTGGGCAAGCCAGGATGGCGGCTTTTGCCTGCGGTGGCCAGGCCTTTGAGCTTGCCTGCCTGGATTTGCCCCATCACCGAAGGCGGCGTGGTGATAAACACCTGCACTTGGCCGGAGAGCACGTCTTGCAGCGCCGGGCCTGAGCCTCGGTAAGGGATGTGCACGATGCTGGTTTTGGTTTGCTGTTTGAACATTTCGGTGCCAATGTGCGACAGCGAGCCGCTGCCCTGGCTGGCGTAGCTGAGCTTGCCAGGGTTGGAACGCAAGTAAGTGATGAACTCGTTCAAATTGTTGGCGGGTACCGAGGGGTGCACGGCTATCACGTTGGTGGCCACGGTAATCAGCGCCACGGGGACAAAGTCTTTTTGCGCCCAAGGCAGCTTGGCATTCAGGTTGGGGTTGCCCACATGGTAGGCCGAGTAGGAGTTGAGCAGGGTGTAGCCGTCGGGCGTGGCGCGCGCCACCGCTTGGTAGGCCACGTTGCCGCTGCCACCGCCCTTGTTGTCTACCACCACCGATTGCTTGGTAACTTTGGCCAGTGCGTCCGACAGCACGCGGGCCGAGGCATCGACAAAGCCGCCGGGTGGGTTGGGCACCACCAGGGTGATGGCTTTGCTGGGGTAGCTTTGGGCTAACGCGAAGCCGCAGACTAGTGTGGATGCCGCTGTGGCGATATGGCGCAGGGCAGTGCGTTTTGATGGGGAAAAAGAGGTTTGCATGGTTGTGAGGTTAGTAGAAACAGGAGTTGAGAGAAGTGCGAGATTATGGTTCCAGCCCGATGATGCCTAAAATTTCCGTTCAAACCCAGGGTGAACGGTTCATAGCATGGGGCTGGCTCAGTAAGAGCGTAACGGGCGAACGAGACTGCGTGCTGTCAGTATTTCCCCGATAACAATGCGCCCGCACCCGGCACGCGCCGCTCCAGGCCCAAGCTTTTGAGGAGGGCATAGGTGGTACATACCGCGCTGGATATTACAGGCAATCCGCTGGCCGCCTCGATCATCGGGATCGACGCGAGCGAGGGCATTTGTACACACGCGGATGCCACGATGGCGTCTACGCCGTTCACGTTGAGCTGTTTCCACAAATCGGCAGGTGCTTTGGGGTCGCGTGCACCCACGGCCAGGTTGTCGTGAATTTCCAGCGATATGCTGTCCACGACCTCGATGCCTTCATGCTCAATGTAGTCGATGACCAGCTTGGTCAGCGGCTTCATATAAGGCGCGATGATGGACACGCGCTTGGCATCCATGGCTTGCAAGCCTTCTACCAACGCGCCCGCACTGGTCACGACCGGCGAGGGCGCGCCGTTGGCCGCCGTTACCTCATGCAGGCGGCGCTGCGACTCGCGGTGGTAGCCCTTGCCCATGCTCATGATGGCCACCAGGCAGGCATAGCCCATCGCGTCCATGCGTGCGTCTGACAATTCCAGCGCGCAGCGGTCTGAGTCTTTGTCCATCGCGGCCAGCTCTTCTTTGGTGACCGACTTCATGCGCATGCGGCTGCTATGGAAGGTAAAGTGCTCGGGCAGCACTAACTCCCGCGCGCGCAGCATTGCGGGGATTTCGGTTTCCATCGTGGTGTTGGAGCTGGGCACGATCAGGCCGATGCGGTAATTTTTGCTTGCGGTAGAAGAGGACATGGGTGTGAGCTGCGTGGGCGTAGAGCGGGTAAGATGCCTATGGGTAAGAAGCGTCTAGTAAAAGAGGCAATTTTATCGAGGCAATAGCAGGGGTAAAGTGAAAACTGTCCCTTGCGCGAAGCGCTATGACACCAGTGTAAATCAGGCTGTTAACCGTCCACACTCGCACTCCACCTGTCACCCCAGCCGGAATTGCCTTGCTTGGCATCGTCCAGGTCGCGGCGCTGGCGTTTGGTGGGGCGGCCTTGCGCGATGCTCAGCGCAGGCTCC
>JANMTF010000025.1:0-4824 GCA_031390175.1 Polaromonas sp. | reverse complement strand
ATCATGAGGGTGTAAATATTTAGCAAAATTGCCTCAGGAGCCTTCCATGCCCAAACATCTACTATCCCTCGCCGTATCTGCTGCCTTGCTCAGCGCCAGCTGGAGCACCGCCCTCCATGCCGCCGATAAAGACCCGATCCGTTTGGGCTTTTTAACCATCAAATCCGGCGCGCTGGCCGCCGGCGGCAAGCAGATGGAAGACGGCCTGCGCCTGTTTCTCAAAGAACGCAACAACATGGTCGCAGGCCGCAAGGTCGAGCTGTTTGTGGCCGATACCGCTGGCCAGCCCGCCAATACCAAGTCCAAGACCCAAGAGCTGGTCGAAAAAGACAAGGTCAACCTCATCATCGGCCCCCTGGCGGCGTTTGAGGCGCTGGCCATTGACGACTACATTCGCAAGAGCGAAGTGCCCATCATTTCCCCCTCGGCAGCGGCAGAAGACTTAACCCAACGCAAGCTCAATCCCTGGTTTGTACGCGCTGTGGGCACCTCGGCCCAGCCCAACCATGTGCTGGGTGAATACGCCGCGAAAGACATGAAATACAAACGCATCGCCATCATTGCCGACGACTTTGCCTTTGGCCACGAAGTTGCCGCAGGCTTTCAGCGCACCTTTGAGGAAAACGGTGGCAAGGTGGTGCAAAAGCTGTGGTCACCGCTCAACGTTGCCGACTACGGCACCTATATCGGCCAGATCAAGCCCAATGTGGACGCGGTGTTTGCCGCGTTTGCGGGGGGCAACGGCATCAAGTTCATCAAGCAGTACAACGAATACGGCCTGAAGGGCAAAATCCCGCTGCTGGGCGCTATGACCACGGTGGACGAAGGCATTTTGAAATCCATGGGCGATGAGGCGCTGGGTGTGGTGTCGGCGGGCTGGTACAGCGCCAGTTTGGACAATACCGAGAACAAGCGCTTTGTGCAAAGCATGAACCGCGACTACCAGACCGACCCCGGCTACTACTCCATGGGCGCGTATGGCGCGGCTTTGATGATGGAGCAGGCACTGAAAGAGGTGAAGGGCAATATCGAAGATAAAAACGCCTTCATGGCCGCACTGCGCAAGGTACAACTGGCCAACGACCCACGCGGCAAGTTCAGCCTGGACGCTCTGGGTAACCCGGTGATGGACATGTATGTGCGCAAGGTGGAGCGCAAAAACGGCAAGCTGGGCAACACCGTCATCAAAACCTACCCGCAGGTGACGCAGTTCTGGACCTACAGCCGCAAAGACTTTTTGGCCAGCCCGGTGTATGCGCGTGACTACCCTGCGGCTACCCATATCGAAAAGTAATTCTCAGTAGCCCACGCCACCGTGTCCACCTCGTTCTGGTTGATCCAAAGTCTCAATAGTCTGGCCTTGGGCGGGGTGCTTTTCACGCTGGCAGCAGGCTTCTCGCTGATTTTTGGGCTGATGCGCATTGCCAATCTGTCGCATGGCGCGTACTTCATGTTCGGCGCCTATATTGGGCTGTCGGTGATGGAGCGCGGCTATGGTTTTGTCGCGGCGCTACTGGCCGCAGCAGTGGGTGTAGGCCTGTTGGGCGGCCTTGTGGAGCGCGTGGTGCTGCGCCGCCTGGCGGGCAACAGCCTGTCCCAAGTGCTGGCCACCTTGGGCGTGGCCTTCGTGATAGCGGACGGCAGCCTGTGGCTATGGGGTGGTGATCCGCGCTCGGTGTCGGCCCCCGCCCTCTTGTCAGGCGGCGTGCAGTTGATGGGGCTGACTTTTCCTTTGTACCGTTTGGCGGTGCTGGTGTTCAGCATTCTGCTGGCGATTGGGCTATGGCTGTTGCTGGACAAAACCCGCCTGGGTGTGATGATCCGCGCCAGTGTGGACGATAGGCAGATGGCCCAGGGCATCGGCGTGCCCGCTTCACGCTTGTTCACCATCGTGTTTTGCTTGGGCACGGCGCTGGCGGGCATGGGCGGCATCATGGCCGCCCCTATTTTGTCGGTGTACCCGGGGCTGGATGCCGACATGCTGCCTCTGGCCTTGGTGGTGGTGATTTTGGGTGGCCTGGGCAGCTTGGCCGGGGCCTTCGTGGGCAGCTTTGTCATCGGCTTTATCTATAGCTTTGGCCAAGTGCTGTTTCCTGACTTGGCCTACATCATTTTGTTCTTACCCATGGTCATCATTTTAGCCGTGCGGCCACGCGGCTTGTTCGGAAGGATCACCGCGTGAAGCGCCTGCTGCCGGTTGCATTCATCGCGCTGTTGCTGTGCCTTCCGTGGTGGGTGGGTGGCGTGTATTACGTCAACATCGCCAGCCAGATATTGATTGCTGCATTGTTTGCGCTCAGCCTTAATTTGTTGGTGGGCTACGCAGGGTTGACCTCACTGGGGCATGCGGGTTACTTGGGTCTGTCGGCCTACATCAGCGCCTGGCTGATGGTGAATCTGGGCTGGGGGCATTTGGCCTCTGCCGGGGCAGCGCTGGCGGGTAGCACACTGGTTGCCGCGCTGTTTGGCCTGATAGCTTTGCGCGCCACGGGCATCAGCTTTTTAATGATCACGTTGGCATTGGGGCAAATCCTCTGGGGTCTGGCCTACCGCTGGACCACGGTGACGGGCGGGGACAACGGTATCTCGGGGTTGACCCGTCCCAGCCCTTTCGGTTTGGACTTGGGTAACGCCACCACATTTTACTTTTTCAGTTTGCTGGTGTTTCTGCTAGTGTGGGGTGCTATCACGGTATGGGTGCGCTCGCCCTTTGGGGCCAGCATTCGCGGCACCAAAGACCAGGCCCGGCGCATGAGTACCCTGGGCTACAACGTGTGGCTGATTCGCTGGATCACCTATGTGGTCTCAGGCTTTTTAGGCGCTGTGGCGGGGCTGATGTATGTGTACTACCACCAATTTATCAGCCCGCACAGCCTGTCCTTGGCCAACTCGGCCGAGATGCTGCTGATGGTGATTGCGGGAGGCGCGGGCACACTCAGCGGCCCGGTGGTGGGCGCGGCTTTGGTGGTGCTGCTGAAAAACGTGGCCAGTGCCTACATTGACCGTTGGGTCATGTTGCTGGGGTTTGTGTTTATTTTTATCGTCATGTTTGTGCCCGGCGGCATCGTGGCCGGGGTGGCGCGTTGGTTTGTGCGTAAACCTGTTACCCAAGCAGACACTTCGCCCAGCGTACACCCCGCCAAGGAGCCGGCATGAGCGCCATCCTTGAAATCAGCAACCTGTGCAAATCCTTTGGCGGTTTGCAAGTCACACGCTCAGTCAATATCACGGTGGAGCAGGGCGAGCGGCATTTGCTGATTGGCCCCAACGGTGCGGGCAAAACCACGCTGTTTAACCTGATTGCGGGCGACCTCTTGGCCAACTCTGGCAGCATCACGCTGATGGGCAAGAATGTCACGCAGATGCCTACCGCTGTCCGCGCCCAGTTCGGCCTGGCTCGCACCTTCCAAATCGTCACCCTGTTTGGCCGCGACAACCTGTTGCATAACGTGAAGCTGGCCCTGCTGGGCAAGTCCTCCATGCGCTGGCGGCAGTGGGGCGCGTTGGAGAATGAAAAGGCGATGTCAGAGCGAGCCCTGGCCATGCTTGATTCAGTCGGTCTGGCAGACAAAGCGCTGTTGCCACTGGAGCAAACCTCCTACGGCGAAAAACGCCGCCTGGAAATCGCCATGGCGCTGGCGCAAAACCCGCAAGTCTTGTTGCTGGACGAGCCACTGGCGGGGCTGTCGGCGCAGGAGCGCGAGACCGTCACCGCGCTGCTGGGCAAGATTGATAAAAGCATCACCATCCTCATGATCGAGCACGATATGGCGATTGCCCTGGCCTTTGCCGACCGCATTACCCTGCTGCACTACGGCGAGGTGATCACCGCAGGCACCCGCGCCGAGGTCGTGAACGACCCGCGCACCCAGGAGATTTACCTTGGCCACTAATCTCCTGTCCCTGGATGGAGTCAACGCGTTTTATGGCGACAGCCACGTGCTGCACGAGCTGTCTTTGCACTTGCAAGAAGGGCGCTTACTGGCCTTGCTGGGTCGCAATGGCGCCGGCAAAACCACCTGCATCAGCGCCATCATCGGCTTTGTGCCCCCGCGCTCGGGCACGGTCATGCTGGGCGGCTTGGCACTGGAAAAAATGTCACCCGAAAACATCTGCCACGCAGGCATTGGCCTGGTGCCGCAAGGCCGCCGAGTATTTGGCAGCCTGACAGTGAAAGAAAACCTCGACGTAGCCGCCCGCCCGCCCAAGGCTGCAGGCCAACGCCATTGGGTACGCGAGGATATATACGCTATTTTCCCGCGCCTGAAAGAACGGCAAAACCAGGTTGCCAGCAGCCTGTCGGGCGGTGAGCAGCAAATGCTGGCAATTGGCCGGGGCCTGATGACCAACCCCAAAGTGCTGCTGCTGGACGAGCCCTCCGAAGGCCTGGCCCCACAGATTGTGCGCGAGGTAGGCAATGTTCTACTGGATTTGAAAGCCCATATCTCGATGATCTTGGTGGAGCAGAACCTGGGGCTGGCACTGAAGGTGGCAGATGACGTGGTGCTGCTCAACACCGGGCGAGTGGTTTTTGCGGGTACCCGTGAGGCGTTTCAGGCGCAGCAGGCACAGCTCAACGTTCACCTCGGGGTTCAGTAAGGGCTACCCCAAGCAAGGTGAGTCCCCACTGGGGGGCAGCGCACTACACGATGTGACAAGCGTGGGGCGAAACTCCAGCCCTGCTATCTCAGTGTTTATTGGTATTTACCCCAAGCCCATGAGAGCATAAATTCTCAGGACGGTACACTTGTGTGGAGGCACATACAAGGCCTGTATGACACAATCTTTCTTCCTATGCGCCTACTCTTCGTGCTCATCTCCGCC
>JANMTF010000019.1:0-2282 GCA_031390175.1 Polaromonas sp. | reverse complement strand
ACGGTGCGAACGGCACGGGCTTTTTTGTCGATCCGAAAGAGGAGTTGGTCGTCGCCTTTGGCACCGCTGCGCCGGGCGAGCTGCGCAAGTACTACCGCGAGCAGGTGCAAAACCTGGTGTACGGCGCGCTCAGCCGTTGAGTGCCCGGACGGGGATTGCGGGAGCAGCTACTGTATGTGTAGCATGCTCAAGTGGGTATGAAGGTGCCCAAATGGGTCCAGGTGCTTTCCAACGCTCGCCAGCCAACCCGCCAACCCGCCAATTGTCACGCGGAGCCAAATACGCGGCGAACCCGCTCCAGGTCTTGCGGTGTGTCTACACCCGGGCCGGGTGCGTGGGCCGTCACATGCACGGCAATGCGGTGGCCGTGCCACAGGGCGCGCAGTTGCTCCAGTTGTTCACTCACTTCAATGGGCGCTTGGGGCAGCTTGGGGAACTGCCTGAGAAAACCCACGCGATAGCTGTAGATGCCCACATGGCGCAGCGGCTGGGGTGCCAGAGGGTGCGCGTCGCGGTTGTAGGGAATGAGGCTGCGGCTAAAGTACAGCGCGTGGCTGGTAGCGTCTAGCACCACCTTGACCACATTGGGGTTGGCCAAGTCTGCTGCTGATTCAATAGCGTGCGCCGCCGTGCCCATGCTGGCATCGGGCAGGGTTTTGAGAATATCTGCCACGGCGTTGATCAGCAGCGGGTCGATCAACGGCTCATCGCCTTGCACGTTCACCACAATCTCGCCGTCTTGCAGGCCCAGCAGGTCGCAGGCCTGGGCGAGGCGGTCAGAGCCCGAGGGGTGGTCGGCTTTGGTCAGCACGGCCGCAATGCCGTGCAGCGCGCAGGCATCGGCAATTTGCTGGCTATCGCAGGCCACTACCACCCGGGCAGCGCCGCTGAGCATGGCGCGCTGGGCAACGCGCACCACCATGGGCAGGCCGGCAATGTCGGCCAGCGGTTTGTTAGGCAGGCGGGTAGAGGCCAGGCGCGCAGGGATAAGCACCGTGAAAGTCATCGCTCAGTGCGCCTAAAACGAAGAGTTGAGGTCGGACGGGCGCGAGCTGCTGGCGTGCAGTGCGTCGATCTCGTCGTCAGTCAAGGTGCGGGCCTCGCTCTCTAGCAAGATGGGGATGCCGTCGCGCACCGGGTAAGCCAGGCGGGCGCTGCGCGACGTGAGCTCATGCCGCTCCCGGTCATAGCTTAAAGGGCCCTTGGTAACGGGGCAGACCAGCAGTGCAAGTAGTTTGGTGTCCATGGGGTAGGGGGTGTGATTGGGTGCAGAATTGCTGTCGCAGGGCGGCGCTACAGTCTAGCTGTGCCCAGGCAAAGATGATAGCTTTTTGAGCAAAGCGGCATAGAAGGCATCGGGAATATCCACCACCAACGGCACGGCCAAAGCCTGGGGGTGGGTGGGCCACAGCTTGGCGGCATCTTTTTGGGTGCAAAGCAGGCTGCAGCCCAATAGATCATTGCGGGACCAGCTACTGAAATTATAGTGGTCTGGCAGGCTGACGGTCTCTTGCAGAGTAAGGCCTTGGCTGCGCAGCATGGCAAAAAACGCCTCTGGATGGGCGATGCCTGCCACGGCGACCACGGGTTGGCTGGCTAAAGCTGTCAATGGTACTGCGGTGCCGTCCGCTCGCAGGGCGAAAGGCGCAAGATGGCGCTGGATTTGGTAAGTGGCAGTATCAGGCGGGAGCTTGGAGTCGGCTTTGGGGTGGTCTTCGTTGGTGGACTGTGGTGCTGAAAGCGAGGCCGCTTGCCCAGCGTCTATGGGCTTGGTCTGCAACACAAAATCCACCGCGCGCGGCCAGGGCTCGCGCAGCGGCCCGGCGGGCAGCAGCCAGCCGTTGCCCACGCCCCGCTCGTCCATTACGCACACCTCAATGTCGCGCTGCAGCCCCAGGTGCTGCAAGCCGTCGTCGCACACGATCACGTTCACGCCCGGGTGTGCCTTCAGCAGGGCGCGGGCAGCATCCCTTCGCCTTCTGGCTACAAATACCGGCACTCCTGTGGTTTGCTGGATCAGCATGGGCTCGTCACCTGTTGCGGATACGGCGGTATTGGCCTGCACCTCGACAGCCACCCATGTATTGCCGCGCTCCACCACACGCCCGTATCCGCGCGAGACCACGCCGGGCTGCCAGCCCTGCGCCTTTAAAAAGCGCACGGTCTCGATCACCACGGGCGTTTTGCCAGCGCCCCCCGCCACCACATTGCCCACTACGATCACAGGCACCGGCACCCGGTAGCTTTTCAAAACACCCCGCGCATACAAAAAGCGGCGCAGC